>QCTY01000016.1:0-22753 GCA_003208975.1 Synechococcus sp. AG-676-F02 | reverse complement strand
CAGCACCGGCAGATCGAGATGGGAATCGCTGGTGGTGTCGCCATGGCCGGGGAAGTGCTTGGCGCAGCCCAGGACTCCACTGCTGGAGAGACCCCTTTGGAAAGCACTCGCCAGGGCCGCGACGGTTGCGGGTTCTTCCCCCCAGGCACGCACATTGATCACCGGATTGTCCGGATTGTTGTTGACATCGCAGACAGGTCCAAGCACCCAATTGAGCCCGCAGCGCTTCGCCTGTTCGCCTGTGCACTGGCCATAGCGCTGCGCCAGGGCCAGGGCGCGTTGCGGCTCTCGGGCATGCAGGCGTGCCAGGGCCAGGGGCGGCACCAGCCAGCTACCCCCCTCGAAGCGTTGGCCGACGCCTTCTTCCACATCGGCGCAGAGCAGCAGGGGTTGATCACTCCAGCGCCGAAGCTGACGGGTGCGCTGCTGCAACTCCACGGCGCTTCCCCCGAGGAGGATTACGCCTCCGACGCCGCGCTGCAGTAAGTCCTGTAGATGCGCGTTGTTCAGTTCCCACTGGGGATAGCGCCGCTGGCGGTCGTGCATGCTTCCGCTTGCCCGCACCACCAGCAGGCTGGCGACCTGCCGCTGTAAAGCGTCAGTCGGGTTGCAGTTCATCGCTCCCAGGCGGAATCTCACCGCGATCTCGCCGTTCGTCCTCCAGGCGATTCAGCAGCCCCAGCACCGAGGTGCCCTTTTCGATGCCGCGGTCCAGCTGAAACACCACCTCGGGTGCCCGGCGCATCTGCAGTCGCCGCCCCAGTTCTCCACGCAGGTAACCGCTGGCTGCCTGCAGACCTTCCATCACTTTGGGTTGGTCGTTGGCGTCACCAAAGATGCTCACGAAAATCTTGCAATGCTGCAGGTCTCCTGACACCTCAACATCAGTGATGCTCACCATGCCCTGGTGAACGCGTTCGTCTCGGATGCCGCTGATCAGCAGCTGACTGGTTTCCTTGCGGATCAGGGCCGCCACCCTCTCTACTCGACGCCCCTGTGCCATCACGCCATCGGTGCTCCGTTCACCATGGCACGCAACACCAGAGTGAGGCTGATGCTTCCGCTGATGGCAGCTCCGATCAGAGCCACGGCAGTGACCGGATTGCTGCGACGGGCCGCCAGCGGTTCCACCACCGACGACATCACCCCAAGGGTGAAAGCCACCAGATAGCGGGGATAGCGGGTGACGTTGACGAAAAACTCCCGCATGGTCTGGCGAGCACTGGAATCTGCTGGCTACTCTGCCGGGCCCGTGGATCGATTGGCCATGTTGGAACTGCATCAATTTCGCCATTCCGCCTTTTGTCTGAAGGTGCGGATGGTTCTGCAGGCCAAAGGGCTGAGCTACCGCACCGTTGAGATCACCCCAGGCGTCGGTCAGGTGGCGGTGTTCCGGTTGTCGGGACAGCGGCAGGTGCCCGTGCTGGTGGATGGCGAAACGGTGTTGGCCGACTCCACCGCGATCGCTCTTCACCTTGAGAAGCGGGGGGTTGATCCGTCCCTCGTTCCAACTGATCCACGTCAGGCTGCACAGGTCCGGCTGCTTGAAGATTGGGCCGACACAACACTTGCGGCGGCGGTGCGCGTGGCCTTGGTGCAGGCGGCAGCTCTGGATCCGCAGTTGAGGGTGGCTTTGCTCCCGGATGATCTGCCCGATCCAGTCCGCCGAGTGATGGGTGCGATCCCCGGTGGTTGGGTCACCAATGTGACGGAACTTGTGAACCAGAACGAGCGGGCTGAACTGCTTGCAAGTCTTGAGCAGCTGTCGGTGGCGGTGCAGGCAGCTCCCTGGTTGGTGGGTGATGCGATGAGCCTGGCGGATCTGGCTGTGGCGGCCCAGCTGTCGCTGCTCCGTTTCCCTGCGTCCTCCGGTGCGGCTCTTGCAGGACGAGGGGTACCTGGTTTGAGTGATCATCCCAAGTTGCAACCGCTGTTCCAGTGGCGTGATCAACTCGAGCTCCGACTGATGGAGCGGACGCTGGAAGAAGTTTGAGGATTGTCAGCAGATGCTTGTAAAAAAATATTGAGTTCTTGCCAGAATTTATTTAATTGCTAATAAGGGGTTTATCCGCCAAATATCAATGAAAAACATCATATTTACGTCGAAGAGCTACGACAGAAAAGGGAAAATTCACGAGTCAATTGAGCATCATAATCTTAACGTAAAAATGCCGTTTAGGCAGGAAAAGTTTGCCAAAATGAAGGATAGCCCTTATGCATTTTTCAGGGGATCGAACCATATTTTTTGGTCCGATTTTGCTGGAGATTGGCAAATTAATCGCTTTGGCGGGAGTTCCTTTTCCCGGACATGGCTGGAGGGAGATGCCCACGTTTACAACATGGGGGCTTACTTGAATAATTCCGGCAATGTTGCTTTTGGTTTTGACGACTACGATGATTCTCTGGTTGCAGATTATCAATATGATATCTGGAGGTTTGCAACCAGTATGGTTCTGGATGCATGGCAAAACAAGAAAATTAAAGAGCAAGAACTCAACCAAGCTCTTCACATTTTTGCTAAAACTTATTTGAAAACCATCTCTTCCTACGAAAGAGTCGATCTATTTTCAGCCTCGTTTAATCAGCATAATACGTGCAAACCGCTTGCTAAATTTTTAGCGAAGACTTCAAAAAAATATAGTAGAGAGCGGATGTTGAATAAATGGACTGAGGTCAGCGAAGACAACGTCAGAAAATTTCGGAATATTGAAGGCAAACTGCTCTCGGCTGATGCAGAGACTAAGGATAAGCTAAGACATACTTTTGAAGAGTATTTAAAAACAACTCCGAAAGAATTATCCGCCGTCAGTGATACACATAACAAGATTCTTGATATCTCTGAGCGCCGAGGAGCTGGAACAGGTTCTGTGGGATTAAAGCGCTACTACATTTTAATTGCAGGAAATACTGATCATGCTTATGACGATCTCATTCTTGACGTTAAACAGCAAGAGCAGCCGACAGCTTTTTCATATTTGAGTGATGAAGAAATCAGAGAATACGAATATAATTTTGAAAATCACGCGCATCGCCATTCGGAGGCTTATAAAGCGCTCGCCGAGTTTCCTGATCAAAATCTTGGCTGGTTGAGCCTTGATGGTGAATTTTTCTCTGTTCGTGAACGCTCTCCTTTCAAAAATGACTTCCCGACCGAAAAAATAGAAAAGCCAAAAACCTATTATCAAATGGCAAGTCAATGGGCAATAATAATGGCGACCAAGCATCTACGTGCTGCTAGGAGGCTAAATCACTCCCTTGATCAGTATGTTTTTGAGGCAACAATCAACCGAATTGCGCGGGACAGAGAGGAAGAATTTGCTATCTTTACAACAAGAATTGCGCAATCATATGCCAAGCAAGTGAGAAAAGATTGGCTGTTCTTCTGTGAGGGTTTCTAAATCGTGTAGTCAGGCTCGTTCGATCCTAAAGTATTTTTAGGATCATTTTTTTCGAATGGATTTTTGTCCAGCTCGACTGATGTTGGATAAGGAATATGTATTCCATAGCCAGCAAAAGATTGAAGAATTTTTTGTTTGAGTATTGCGACGGCATCTAGAAAATCTCCAATGCCTTCGTATTCTGTATTCATATTAAAAACAAAGTCTAAGCTATAGTCTGATATTGAGCTCAAACGGCAATAACTCATTGATAGTCTAGGGTCTTCGCTTATTAGGGTTTCAATAATGCTTGGGATCTGCTTAATAAGCTCTGGCTTTGTTTGCCGTCCAACAGAAATTGTTTGCAGTGTGTTTTTGATTAGAGCGACAATTAAACGAATTTCGGAAACCAGCTTTTGGCGAATGCTTAGATATTTCTCCCATTCTTGATTGGTTTTGGAGAGAGCGGTAATTGAAAGAACGATGCCTCCATTTTCATTTTCACAGAAACTACAGCTGATCTTTCTGATACCATCTTGAGTTGCTGCATAGCCTTTAATTCGTTCAATAATAGAGTTAAGATGGCCGATGCCAAGTCCAGACGGCATTTCTAATTGGAGCTCAATATTTTGCCCGATTGAGTCTGAATCGATCTGTTCAATATTTGATGAAATCGGTTTTGAGAAGCTTTGAATGGTCGCTGAATCAAACGTGCTGTTTGGAATTGTGACCCGACCGGAAAAGGTCGAAAGTTCAATGGAACGCAATCCAATTCTGGTGACGAATCCTTCTTGGTTGTCGACTTTGCAGAAATCGCCAATGCGGACGGGGCGATCGGTTTGGATGGAAATGCCAGAAAAAAGGTTGCCAAGTATTCGTTGAGCTCCCAGGCCAATGGCTAAACCGGGGACTGCTGAAAATGCCAAGACGGTGCTCGGGGGAAGTCCGATCCGAATCAACAGGGCGTACATCAAGCCGATGCTTGAGATTGCCCCACAGAATCGACAAGAGGGTAGAATTATATTGTTGATTCTTTTGAGTTCAACCTCAGAATTGCTATTTCTAAAGCTGAGAATCCATTCAGAACTTGATCTCCCAAGTGCTTCAAACAGAAGCAATATTGATAGGCCAAGCGAAACGTAAAATACAATATCTAATACGAGTGCCGATTTTTCTAGCCAAAAGTTAGTGATGTTGATTTGTTGGCCTAGTAGATAGTTGCAGAATGACGAGAGCGGTGGTACCGGGGCAATATAGGCAAGGCGGCCCCATGCTTTATTGTCGGCGAGCCAGATAGATGTTTTCTGACCTCCTTTTGAATGCTTGAAAGTGGATAGAAACCTGTTAGTTAATAGGAAAACAATTGGAATGTAGATGATGGTTACGAGCAAGGCAAGGCTGATCTGAAGAAGGCTTTGCTCCCCTATGGGATGCTCGAAAAGAGCACGAATTCCTAGAGGTAGCTTTAAGTACCACTTGGGTGGTACAAGCTGACCTGGTGTGTATGTGTATTGGTTGTAAAGGTTCGGTGTCGTAAATTTATTTTGACTCAGCTTTCTGCTGGGCTGTTTGACAAAGTTATACATTCTTGGAATATTCCTAATCGTTTCCGGCGTGAAAAAGTATTCTTCATCTGCTAAGGATGACTCTTTGTTATTCTTTCCTTTGGCCAGGTGAATTCCTGTCGCGGGAAGCCTCCAGTCTTGATACTTTGAATGATTCGGGATCTCGAGGTTGGGCTTGGAGTTGTCTAGGACATAATCCAAGATTTCTTTCAGCTTAAGTGCTGCTTCTGCTTTTCGGTCAGGGCGTGTGCTTTCAGGGATGGAGGAGCCATCAAGGGATGCAACGGCTGAAGCAAAAAGCAGCTCAGCTTCCTTGATTTTTTGTTTTGACTCATCGCTCCAGCCAATCCCTGGCTCGGTTTTCGCCTTCGCGCTGACGGATTCTATTTTAGACGCTACTTTGGCCATCACGCCATAGAAATTGAGCAGGGTGTACTTAGGCGTTTTGCCCTGCGCTTGGCCCATGTATGACCTGTCCCAGCGGTTAGATATAGTTTCCAGCTCAGGATAAAAAGGTTGCTCAACAAGTCTGACCTGACCGCTATTCGTTGGGTCTATTGATGCGTTGCTTGTTTCAGCGTGCGTTGGATAGAGGGGTAAGTGAACGAAGGCAAATGACAGTAGGAAACAAAGGGCCCAGATCGCTGGCTTTTTCATTACCTGAGAAATTTCCCTTTAGACATCACTATTTTTAGTGATTTTTTCTGGGGCGTGCAAGTTATTTCAATTTTCTTGAAGTAACTTTTGACTGCCAGTCAGTTTTCGCTCTCTTCACGCTGCATGATTAGTTTGAAATGATGAAATTTAATGGCATTTATAGAGGTGGCTTGTCCAGGTGGCGGGTAGATAGCCTGCCATTGTTCTCCGTTGATGTTCTGATTGCTGCTACGTTGATATCGACTAAGTGTTTCAATTCGGCTGAGTCTCGGAGGGCCTGGCCTGTGCAGGATCTGGAGCACGATTTCATCCGAGAGAAAAGTATGGCTGTCAAGTGTTGATTGGTCTCGACTGATGACTCTCGTTTCCAATCTCAAACCACCCTTGAGTTGAGCCATCTGATCATTGGCAGAGTGTGGGTCGTCTTCCACGCGTAGCAGTTGTTCTCCGAGCAGGGCTTTACCGATTGAGAGAGCATTGAAAGCCCGGTCACCCACCATTCGGCCTTGGCCATCTGGCCGGAAACGTGCTTGGTGTTGGATCGGCTCAGCATCAATGTCATCGAGGTCTTGGTTGTCGATATGCCACAGGCCTTCAAACCAAGTGGGATACACCAAGTCATCGTTGTTTTTTGGCCTTGGGAGCTGAGCTGGTTTGCGCCACTCCGGCCATTCTTCAAGTCGTTGACTCAACGGGCTTGATTGGCTGGCCCAGCAAGGGCCGCAGCTCATCAGGATGGTGATGCCGATCAGCAATGTCAAAAAGCTTCGTCCCATGTCCGACCCCCTGATCCGTGCTCTTGACGACTATGTGGTGCTGGAGCCAGGCCAACCGCAGCAGCTGCTCAGCGCCGCCGACACACTGGCATGGTTAAGCGATTGGTTGCGCAAGCTGGATGAACTCCCGGCCGATCTTGCTGGCCAGTCTGATCTGACGGCTGCTGCCCAGCGTTTGCTAGATACAGCCTGCGATCTGGAGATCAGCCCTGGGGTGACATTGCAGTGGTTTGCCGTGCGACTGGAGCTGCCGAACCGCTGATTCTGTTCTCAGTCGCCAGTCTTCAGTCGCCAGGTCGCTGGGTCGGGTCTTTCAGAAGCCCTGGTAGTAGCTGAACGATGCCATCAGCGATGGCTTCCGGTGGCTCGTCATCGATGACAACTGTGAGATCCGCCTCCGCATAAAGCGCTTTTCGTTCAGCAAGCAGTTTGTTCAACGCGGCTTCCGGATCGACTGTTTGCAGCAGGGGGCGCACCGTTCTGTCGGCTTGAAGCCGCTTCAGCAGCTGCTCCTGAACCACATCCAGCCAGATCACGATGCCGCTGTGCAGTACCCCCCAGTTCTCCCTCTGCGTCACAACTCCGCCGCCGGTCGCCACCACCAGAGAGTGCCGCTGGCTGATTGAGTTGAGCACCTGTTTTTCCAGTGCTCGAAATTCAGGTTCACCGTCGCGCTGGAACATCTCGGGAATGCTGCAGCCGGCTGCCTGTTCGATGACAGCGTCGGCGTCCACAAATCCATAGCCAAGCCTTTCGGCCAAAGGACGGCCGGTGCTGGTTTTACCGCTTCCCATCATTCCAATCAGGTAGACGCTTCGTCCCCCCAGGCGTTGTTTGAGGGTGGGAGTGGAATCCACCATGCTCGAATTTGGCGTTAGCTCATTAGGATGCCTCTTGGCCGGAACGTGACATGACTGAAACGAAGTTGAGCGCACGGCATGGCCTCGGCCGCGGCTGTGTAATCACCAGGCGGGCCTGTTTCAGTGCCAGCCACCGTTACTGGTTACCGGAGTTGTCTGCCGACGACAACGCCGCTCGCTTCGGACCCTGTGCGCTTGCTCCAGGACATGGTCACAATTACGAACTGATCGTCTCAATGGGAGGCGAGCTCGATACCGACGGCATGGTGCTCAATCTCTCAGAGGTGAAGCACGCCATCCGCCATGAGGTCACTGGTCAGTTGGATTTCCGCTTCCTTAACGAGGCCTGGCCGGAATTTGACGTCTCCACTCCTGAGGGTTGCCTGCCCACAACTGAATCGTTGATTCGGGTCATTTGGCAGCGACTCAGCCCACATCTGCCGATTACGGCATTGCGTCTTTACGAACAACCAGGCCTCTGGGCCGACTATCTCGGACATCCGATGGAAGCCTTTCTCACCATTCGCTCTCACTTCGCCGCCGCCCATCGTCTTGCTCGCCCCGAGTTGAGCCAGGAGGAGAACGAAGCCATTTACGGCAAATGTGCCCGGCCCCACGGTCATGGTCACAATTACCTTGTTGATGTGACGGTGCGCGGTGCCATCGATCCCCGCAGCGGCATGGTGTGTGATTTGTCTGCTCTTCAACGCCTGGTCGACGACCTGGTGCTGGAGCCGTTTGATCACACGTTCCTCAACAAGGATGTCCCGTTCTTCTCCGAGTGTGTGCCGACGGCGGAGAACATCGCGCTCCACATTGCTGATCGGCTGTCGGCTCCGATCAAGGCCATCGGCGCCAATTTGCACAAGGTGCGCTTACAGGAAAGCCCCAATAACGCGGCAGAGGTCTATGCCGAAGTACCTCAGCTGGAGATGACCCCAGCCGGTTTGGAAGCCGTTGCAGCTGGCTGACCCCTGTGATGTCCCCTGGGTGCGCCTCGTACTGGCCGTCAGTCTCGACGGTCGACTGGCGCCCCCCGAAGGCGGGGCAGCTCAGTTGGGGGGAGATGGTGATCGGCGTGCTCTCGAGCAGGCCCTGGTTTGGGCTGATGCCTGCCTGATGGGGGCTGGAACCCTACGGGCCCATCAGTGCACCTGCTTGATCCGGGATCCTCAGCTTCAGCAGAGTCGCGTTGTTGAGGGGCGTCCTCCCCAGCCTGCGGCTGTTGTGGTCAGTCATCAAGCAGATTTCCCCCAGCATTGGCGATTTTTTCAGCAACCTTTGCGGCGCTGGTTGCTGGCACCTTCAGCCCCTTTGCAGGGATTTGAACGCTGGGTGCCATTGGCCAAGACTTGGACTGAACGGCTCCAGACCCTTGCGTCCTATGGCATTCAGCGGCTTGTGCTCTTGGGGGGTGCAGGTTTGGTTGGGGACATGCTTCGAGCGGATGTCGTGGATGAGTTGCAGCTCACCCTTGTACCGGCCTTATTGGGTGGTGAGCACATTTGGATGCCTGCTGATCAACGGTTGATGCCAGCTGCCCTGGCCCGGCAAGGTGCATGGGTTTTTGAGGGGACTGAGAGTCTCGGGGGCGAGGAGGTGTTGGTCCGATACAGACGTCAGCGCGACTGAGAGGTTTATGAGAGTGCCGGTATCCCCCATTTGGGGGATGGAATTTGCTTGTTTTCTCTTATGATCTGTTGAAATTTTTCTTCTCTCTTTAAAGTGGCTAAAAACAAGAAAAACAAGATTCGTGGCTCCAAGCGTGCTGATGAGCTGATTGGAACTATTGAAAGTGATTATATTATTGCAAAAGGCGGTGACGATGTCATAAATACGCTAGAGGGTAATGACAAAATCAAGGGTGGAAGTGGTGATGACACCATTTCCTCAGGCACTGGAAAAGATAAGGCCTGGGGAGGCAAGGGAAATGATACTTTTATCACTGAAAATGGCAGCGTCAATAACCCTAAAGAAGGCTATGTCAAAATCATGGACTTTGAAGCTGGCGATAAGATAGAGTTTTGTGGTTGCGCGTCCGCAACTTTGGAACAGCGAGGTAAAAATGTTTGGCTAACCAAAGGTGATGATGTGAAAGCAGTTGTGAAGGGTGTTGATGTTGATGACTTGAGTATTGATTATGGGAACAAAATAATCACTTTCGCCGCTGACCCCCTGGCCTGAGCATTCCCATCTTGCTCCTCGTTATCATTTGGCGGTGTCTGTCCGCAGCGCCGCCAATATGACTGACGTAACCGTCCATTGGCATCGTTCGATCAGTGAAATTCCTGAGCAGCGATGGCAGGAATTAGTCGGGGGAGATGCGATTCCTTTCTATCGATGGGATTGGCTTGATGCCCTTGAGCGATCTGGCAGCATCGCCCCTGATCAGGGATGGCAGCCGCTGCATCTCGCCATTTGGCGCGGTGATTGTCCGATCGCTGTTGCACCGCTTTATCTGAAAGGCCACAGCTATGGCGAGTTTGTTTTTGATCAGACATTCGCGCGATTAGCCAGTGATCTTGGCCTGCGCTACTACCCAAGCTGCTTGGCATGAGTCCGGTGAGCCCTGTGCTGGGCTACCGCTTCCATGTCCGTTCCGGTGAAGATGAAGCCGCTCTCACCATCGAGATGTTGCGGGTAATTGACTTATTCTGCGAGAAAAATAGCATTCTCAGTTGCAACTTTCTCTATGTAGATCCCGATTGGCGCCCCTTGGCGGAAGCGGCTGGATGTGCCACCTGGCTGAATCAGCAGAGCCTTTGGAGCCGCGGAGAAGATCGCAGTTTCAATGACTATCTGCAACGGTTCAATGCCAACCAGCGCCGCAACATCAAGCGCGAGCGCAAGGCGGTTGCCAAGGCTGGGCTCACCGTTACACCGCTCACCGGCGAGCAGCTGGATCTGGGTCTCTTCCAGACGATGCATCGCTTCTATCAACAGCATTGCGCTCGCTGGGGGCCTTGGGGCAGTAAATATCTGGAGGAAGGCTTTTTTGAGGCTCTCGCCGCTGTTCATCGCGATCAGGTGGTGTTGTTTTCAGCCCATCGCGGTGATCCACGCGATCCCGTGGCGATGTCGATGTGCGTAAGGGATGACCACCACCTATGGGGCCGCTACTGGGGCAGTAAGGAGGAGATCGATTGCCTCCATTTCGAAGTCTGCTTTTACTCGCCGATTCAATGGGCGATTGAGCAGGGTCTCGACCATTTCGATCCAGGGGCCGGTGGCAGTCATAAACGGCGTCGCGGCTTTGTAGCCCTCCCAAATGCCAGCCTGCACCGCTGGTATCACCCCCGCATGAGCGGCCTGATCCGGGCCTGGTTGCCCAAGGTGAATGAACTGATGAAGCAGGAGATCGAGGCCATCAATGCGGACCTGCCCTTTAAAGCCGAACAGCCAACCCTGGCTTTGTAGGTTGAAGGTATGACTTCAACCCAGGAAGCACCGGCATCCATCGCCGCGTCGATTGATGCTTTGGATGAGAGCCTGTCCCAGCGCTTTATTGCTTTGGATCCGAGCGGATATTTCCTGATCAAGCTGGATCGTGATGCAGCCGAGCTGGTGCTGGAGCATTTCGGCAACACCATTGATGAAAAGGGGCTGGCGCGCGACTCTGACACCGGCGAGGTGTTGAGTTGCAAGGGGGACAGTGCACCGCGACGCCCATCAGCGGTGTTCCGCGGCCGCACGGCGAAACAGGTGGGGATTCAGCTCACCGAAGGCGACGAACCCCATCCGCTGAGTCGCCTCGACCATGCGCTTTATCTGGGTCGTGAGTTGCAGAAAGCGGAGCAGTGTCTCAAGGATGGTCGCAGCTACATGCAGGACTGAGGCATGACATCAATCAGATGTCAGGTGTTGACGAAATGAGGGCAGGATTGTGAGTGGAACGGACAACTTTGATCTAATGGTTACTTACTAAGAACAAGCGTATGGGTGTCGCGATTTATCTCGGTTTGGTTGGCGCAGGCTTGGTCACAGCAGTCGTGCTCACCAAGGTGCTGAAGGGCATCAACCTCATCTGAGCTTCAGGGTTTTGCTGCCCTGTTGCCTCATCCAGATCAGGGCAACAGCAACACTGAGACCACCTGTCAATCCAAATGCTGTGGACAGGCTCGTTGTCTTCACGAGTAGGGCTGCCAGCAGTCCACTGATCCCGCCACCTCCGAGAAAGGCAATCTGACTCAGACCGGCCATGCGCCCACGCATCTCCTGAGGAGAGCCGATCTGGGTGATCAGATTGCAGCTGCTCAATAAACCAGCAGTACCAGCGCCAATCAGAAACGCCATCGCCAGGCTGAAGCCAGGCCCAGTGGTTCGTGCCATTCCCAATTGGGCCATGGCGGTCACCAATCCAAATCCCCCAAGGGTGAGAAAAGGGCGCTGACAGAACCTGCTGCTGTTGCGTTGCAGGACTACCCCGCCAACGATGCTGCCCGCTGCCAGCACGCTGGTGAACAAGCCCAGATCGGTTGGTTTCGCCCCCAATTGTTCAAAGGCAATCAAGGGGGCCAATCCCGGGTGATAGAACCCGATCACACAGAGAGCGGCCGTCAGGTAAAGGACTCCCCGCAGAGTGCTGCCGCAGTTCCGCCATGCGCTGAGCAGGCTTGCGTCGCTTCCGGCCTGGCTGCGGACTTCCCTGCTGCGTTCAGGCGTCAGCAGCAACATCACGCTGGCGATGGGAAATAGGTAGCTCGCTGCATCAATGCCCAAGGCCCAGGCCGGGCCTGTCGCCGCCACCAGCAAGCCACCGATCGGTGGTCCCACCAGTTTCCCCACGTTGAAGACCACTGAAAAGCTGGTGAGATAGCCCGCTAGTTGCTTGGGCTGCTCCACCAGAATCGAGCAGTATTTGTTGCGGGCGGTGAGTTCATAAGCGCCTGCGATTCCAACCAGCAGCGTGCTGAACAGCAACAGCAGCACCTGCGCAGTGCCCTCCAGCAGCGGTATGGCCAGGGCGCCCAGACCTGCAGCAGCAAGCAGGGCCCACTGCGCCTGCACCAGCACCCGCTCACACCCCACACGATCGGTGCGCACGCCGGCTGGACCGCTGATCAGCAGTGTGGGGAGCGACAGGGCCGCAAAGTTCAACGCCAGCACAAAAGGATCAACACCCCCTTTCATCAGGATCCAGCCCTTGGCTGTGATGCCGGCGAAGGAGCCTGCGGTGCTGACTCCGGAAGCGATCAGAAAGAGCTGGCGTTGCTGGGCGGGTCGAAGTGGGAAAAAGGTCAACCCTCGGCTCTTGCTGCTGCCACCATGGCGCGGGCACCAACGATCCGCCCGCTTAAGTCGTAGATATCAGCTCCTGTGATCTCAACTGGCACCATCGTTCCCGGAGCGGCCTGCTGCCCATCGTCTCCAGGGTGTACCTGTACTTCTCCGTCAACCTCCGGTGCGAAACGGGCGCATCGTCCAACCATTGCTCCTGTTTGAGGGTTGTACTGCTCGATCAGCACGTCCACGGTGCGACCGACCCAGCTTTGGTTGCGTTGTTCTGAGATTGGTTGTTGCAGGGCCATGAGCGCATCTTTGCGCGCCTGGGCCACCTCTGGATCCACAC
Organism: Synechococcus sp. AG-676-F02; assembly: GCA_003208975.1. GTDB lineage: Bacteria > Cyanobacteriota > Cyanobacteriia > PCC-6307 > Cyanobiaceae > Parasynechococcus. The sequence continues at coordinate 9,949 of QCTY01000016.1, read as the reverse complement.
GGTTGGGCAGATCAGCTGCGGTGGTGCCGTCCTCCGGGGAGAAGGTGAACACCCCCACATGATCGAAATGCTGGCGCTCCAGGAATCGCATCAGGTGCTGGAAATGCTCCTCCGTTTCCCCCGGGAATCCCACGATCAGCGTGGTTCTCAGTACCGCATCGGGGAGTTGCTCGCGGATCTGATCAAGTAAACGGTCGTTCACGTCCGCTTGCCAGGGGCGGTTCATCCCCCGAAGTACCTCGGGGTGGCTGTGCTGTAGCGGCAGGTCCAGATAGGGCACCACATTGGGCACGTCGCGGTAAGCGGCGAGCACTTCGGGGGTGAGACCGGTGGGGTAGGCGTAATGCACCCGAATCCAGGGAATCTCCACCTCCCCAAGGGCTCTCAGCAGTTCCGCCAGTTTGGGTTTGCCGTAGAGGTCGAGTCCGTAGTTGGTTGTGATTTGGCTGATCAGGATGAGCTCCTGCACACCCTGTTCCGCCAGCTGATGGGCTTCCGCCACGATCGATTCGATCGGCCTGCTCCGCTGCTTTCCCCTCAGCTTGGGAATGATGCAGAAGGCGCAGCGGTAGTCGCAGCCTTCGGCCACCTTGAGGAAGGCCACAGCCTCATCGGTGGTGCGTTGCCGCGGTAGGTGTTCATCCCCCACAAAGGTGGGTATGGCGCTCACCTGATTGACGCGTTCGCCGGCCTCAACCCTTGCCAGCACATTCACGATGTGTTGATAGTCGCCGGTGCCGACGATCGCCTTGGCCTCCGGGATTGAATCCAGCAGTTCCTCCTGGAAATGCTGGGCCAGGCAGCCGGCAATGATCAGTTCTTTCCCCTGTTCTGCCAGGCCAACCAGGGTGCGCACCGATTCCTCGCGGGCGTCCTGGATGAAGCTGCAGGTGTTGACGACAACCACTGATGCATCGTTTTCATCAGTGCTCACGCCATAGCCGGCTTCAGCCAGCAGCCCCACCATGTGCTCGGTGTCCACACGGTTTTTTTCGCAGCCCAGATGGGCGAACGCGACAGTCGGTCGCGTTGATGTGCTCGTCATCACTGTGCCGGCAGGCCGTACTCACCCTACGGAGAGGTGCGAATTCGTCAGAATTGACAGAATTCAGTCCACTTGAACGGTCCAGATGGGTACTAGCCGTCTCGTCAGTCGTCGTCGTCAGGATCCCGGTGCCAAATGGGCCCGGATTGCCATGGCTGTGCTGGCCACCGTGGGTGTGATCGACACTGGCTCAATCACGCTCAAACGCTGGGGTTTGCTGGGCAACCTCAGCTGCCCGATGGGCGCGGATGGATGCGACAAGGTGCTTAACAGCGCCTGGGGAACCTTGTTCGGCAGTGTCCCTTTGTCGCTGCTGGGCTTGCTGGCCTATGGAGCGGTACTGCTCTTGGCTCTCCTGCCACTGTTGCCGGGGCTGCAGGAGAACAAAGCCGCTCTGTCGCGCCGCACCTGGTGGGGATTGTTCAGCCTTTCGCTCGGCATGGCCGTGTTCAGCGGAGTGCTGCTGGGGCTGATGGTGCTGAAAATTCAGGCGTTCTGCTTCTTTTGCGTTCTCTCAGCCGTGTTGTCGCTGCTGATGTTCGTTCTCTCCGTGATCGGTGGTGGCTGGGATGATCCCGGTCCGTTGTTGTTCCGGGGCATCCTTCTGGCTCTGGCGGTGTTAATGGGAGGCTTGATCTGGGCTTCCGTTGTCGATCCCGAACGGCCCGAGGCTTCTGTGACCGGTCAGGGAGTGTCCCCCGCTGTGACTGGTGTCAGCACTCCCGCGGCTGTGGATCTTGCCGATCACCTCACCGCGGGCGGAGCTGTGATGTATTCAGCCTATTGGTGCCCCCACTGCCATGAACAGAAAGAGCTGTTTGGCAAGCAGGCAAGCGATCAGTTGCAGGTGGTGGAGTGTGCTCCCGATGGCCGCAACAACCAGGCTGAACTTTGCAAGAGCAAGGGGCTTAGCGGCTTCCCCAGTTGGGAGATCAACGGTCAGATTGATTCAGGAGTGAAGCCCCTCTACGAACTGGCCGACCTTAGTGGCTACAAGGGAGATCGAAAGTTCTGATCAGCGCCGCACGGCCCGGGTGTGCGGCCCCTGGGCTCGGTTCTGCCGGGAGTGACACTGCCACTGCGGCAAAGAAACGGGGGCATCGCTGCGGAAATGCCCGCCACGGCTTTCCTGACGGAACAGGCAGGCCTCCAGCATCAAGCGGCTGGTCAGCAAGCGATGGCGGTAGTCCAGTAGCAGGTTCAGGTCTCGGCGAGTCCCATCCGCGAGTAGCGATGGTCCCTGCGTCAGAGCGTTGAGCAGGGGCTGTCCCTCAAGCCATTGCTGCTGCGCACTGATCTCTCGGAGGGCAGTGCTCATGCCGTGAATAGAGCGGTCCACACCGGCACGCTGCCAGCAGAGCAGCCGCAAATGTTCAATCCGCTCCATGAGTTCACCGCTGGTCACGCCGTTCACCAGCCCGTCACTGCAGAAGCTTGGTTTGGCAGGAACGCGAGCTGCAGAGAGGGGAGGCCCCAGCTCGATCTCGGCCAGTCGATGGGCGAACACCAGGCATTCCATCAGTGAGTTGCTGGCTAGGCGGTTGGCGCCATGAACGCCAGTGCAGGCCGTTTCGCCGACGGCGTACAGCCCGGGTAAGTCCGTGGCGGACTGCAGGTTTGTGGCGACACCACCCATCCAGTAGTGAGCCGCTGGGGCAACGGGGATGGGGTGTTCCAGCGGGTTCAGACCGAATTCATCGCATCGATCCAGGATCGTGGGGAAGCGGGCTTCCACCTTGTCCCGAGGGATGGCAGAGAAGTCGAGCCACATCTGGTCCATACCCTGTTCCTGCATGCTTCGCAGCAGAGCACGACTCACCTGATCGCGTGGTGCCAGATCGCGCTGGGGCAGATGGTCCACCGGACTTCCACCCCTGGCATCAACCAGCACGCCCCCTTCGCCTCGCACCGCCTCCGAGATCAGGAAGCACGGTGCATCATCCAGTCGCAGCGCCGTGGGGTGGAACTGCACAAATTCGAGATCCTCCACGGAAGCTCCTGCGTCCCAGGCGAGGGCAATGCCCTCGCCGCAGGCCTGAGCAGGGTTGGTGGTGTTGGCAAACAGATGGCCTCCCCCACCGCTGGCAAGTACCACTGCACGGGCACGGATGTCCTGTAAATGCGGACCATCCAGCACTTGAACGCCACAGCAGCGCCCTTGCTGCACCAGCAGCCGGGTCACCCGAACTCCTCGCCGGTGCAGCAATCCGGGCCGATATTCGACTCGTTCACGCAAGACGTCCACCAGCGCCAGTCCCGTGCGGTCCTGCACATGCAGCACCCTTCGATGGCTGTGGGCTGCCTCCAGGGTTGTGGCCAGGCGATCGCCATCTCGGTCGAAGGCCATTCCCAGTTTTTGCAGCCGTTCCACCGCCCGTGGAGCTTCCTCCACGAGAAGCGAAACAGCATCCTCATCGCACAGACCGTTGCCAGCCCGCCGTGTGTCGTCGGCATGGCTGGCGATGCTGTCGTCCAGATGCGTCACCGCAGCGATTCCACCCTGGGCCCATCGGCTTGATGAGCGGCGACCGGTGTTGCGATTCAGCAGCAACACGTTGAGGCCTGCCGGCAGTTCAAGACAGGTCATCAGGCCTGCAGCCCCTGCACCAATCACCACCACATCCCATGCACAGGGATCAATGGGTTGATGGTTGGGGTTGGTCGTCATGCGTTCTGTCAAAAAAAGCCGCCGGACACTCCGGCGGCTTCGGAAGGACAGCGGTTAGCTCGCTGATCGCTCAGCGGTACTGACCGTCATTGATGCGGTCGTCACCTTCATTAAGGGCGACGGATGGAGGAGTCACCGTAAAATTCTCCCGATACTTCTCAAAAAGCTCACGCTGCCGGTCGCTCAGATCGATCTTGAGCACTTCATCCACACTGTTGTAAGGACCACCCAGAACGATTTTCCCTGCCATGGTCGGATACATCCCTGGGAATTGCTGGAAGCGGCGCACTGAAGAATTGTTCAGGTCCACTTTGCCGTCGCGTTCGGCAATTTTGTCGTCCGCAACGTTGCGGATCTCATTTCCGGAGTACTTGCCCACCAGGTCCTGGTCGGCTTGAACGCTCGCAGGAACAGCAAGGCACGCCATAAGGCCTGCCATTACAAGAACACCGGTCAGCCAGCTCAGCAGCCGCTTCATCTCAGCTCTCCGTCAGGGATCGGATCGACACTGGGCAGATTACAAGTGAAGTGGCTTGGGTCTTGGCCTGTTCTGCCAGCGGTTGCAGTTCGTTTCACTTGATCGTTGGCTGTTATTCGATCAGCCCGCTCAAGCCCGGTTGCAGCAGGGCTGTTAACAGAAACAATCCATCCACCCAAACCGTGGTCACCAGAACAGCTCCAGCCATTTCCCAATTTTCTCCAGTCATCCTGAGTCGCTGTCCCAATCCGATGATCACTGCCGCGGCGAGGGCGAGGCCCACGAGTTGGAAGGGGTGGAGAAGCTGCATTCCAGCGTTGTGCAGCAGCTCGGGTGCTTCATCGAATGGTGCCGTTACCACCGAAGGCCAGAACTTCATCACGCCGGTGAGGGCCATCATCAGATCGGTGCATGCAGTCCCGATCAGGGAGGAAAGATAGAAGCTGCAGGCCAGGCGCCAACGACCGTTCAAGCCAGTCATTGCAAGCGGCAGTGCAAAGGCTTCAACAGGGAGGTGCAGCACAGGATGAGCTCTGAGCCAGCCCCAGAACACGCAACCCGCTAGCCAGCTGCCGCTGAATCCCACGAGTAGCTGCCCCAGAGCGTTGCGCTGCTCATCTGCGCTGCTGCCGAGAACAACTCCGACGGCAACGAGAACAGTGGTGAAGACGGCGGCACTGAATGGATGCAGACGCACCCATGGAGCCTGCAGAAACACCGGCAACACCACCATTGCGGCCGCGATGCGCGGAACCGACCAACTCCAGGAGCGATCGGAGGCTGTTGATTGCCAGGTGCCTCCGATCAACGCCGCGATGGTCAAGAAAGTGCCGAAACCTTAGAAGACCTTTCCGATCCTTGTGCTCCCAATCACCGGATGGAACGTTTTGCCAGGAATAAGGTTTGCAGTGATGGGTGCCTCATTGATGCCAGATCCGGTCGCCTCGCTCAGTCTCATGGAGGCTTGTTGGCGAAATCTTGTCCTGGGAATCGTGCAGGGACTGACAGAGTTTCTGCCCATCAGCAGCACAGCCCATCTCAAGGTCGTTCCGGTGCTGCTCGGCTGGGGTGATCCCGGTGTATCCGTGACTGCAGCGATTCAACTCGGCAGCATTGCAGCGGTGATCGCATATTTCAGATCCGATCTCCTCCGGGTGCTGAAGGGGATCGGCAAAGCCTTTCGCCATGGGCAGTGGCGGGAACCGGAAGCACGTCTGGGAGTCGCCATGGTCGTTGGCACGATTCCGATTCTGCTCGTGGGGTTACTGATCAAATTGTTTTGGTCTGAGGGATATGAAACATCTCCACTGCGCAGCGTCCCTTTCATTGCCATGGTCTCAATCGTGATGGCCTTGCTGCTGGCTCTGGCCGAACGCCTTGGCCCGCGTCAAAAGAAGCTGGCGGATGTCTCCGGGCGGGACGGCCTGATCGTTGGCTTGGCTCAGATGCTGGCCCTGATCCCCGGGGTGTCTCGCTCAGGCAGCACCCTGACGGCATCGCTCTTTGATGGCTGGCAACGGGCCGATGCGGCTCGGTTTTCATTTTTATTAGGTGTGCCGGCAATCAGCATTGCCGGCATCGTTGAGCTCAATCAGGCCTTTGCGGTCGGCGCAGAGACGGGGCCTTGGCCTCTTCTTACCGGCATCGTTTCCGCGGCAGTCGTGTCATGGCTTTCTATCGACTGGCTGCTCAAGTTTCTGCAACGTCACAGCACTTGGATTTTTGTGGCCTATCGATTGCTGTTTGGAGCTGTGCTGCTGGTCTGGTGGTTGCTCGACGCCTCAGACTGAGGGAAATGCCTTCCCGCTGTGTGGAATGAGCCCTCCGCAGGCATCTCGGTGTCGGCGATCGAATCCGGTTCCGTGACCCGTCAGCCGCAGCCTGCGGTTGTGGATCAGGTTGAGCAGGGGTCGATCGGAGAGGAGCTCGGGTTCGAACCCGGTGATCAGCTGATGAGCATCAACGGCGTTCGCCCACGTGATCTCATTGATTACCGCTACCTCTGTGTGAACGAAGAGCTTCACCTGGAGGTGCGCGATGCCTCGGGCGAGTTTCATCAGGTGGATCTGGAGAAGGATGCCGATGACGGCCTAGGTCTTGGCTTCACGGAAGCCCTCTTTGATGGCTTGAGGCAGTGCAACAACCACTGTCCTTTTTGCTTCATCGATCAGCAGCCTCCCGGCCACAGGCACAGCCTTTACTTAAAAGACGATGATTATCGGCTCAGCTTCCTTTACGGCTCCTATCTCACCCTCACCAACCTGACGGAGGCCGATTGGCAGCGCATCGATCAACAGCGGCTGTCTCCGCTCTATGTCTCGGTGCATGCCACTGAGCCGAAATTGCGAGAGCGCCTTTTGGTGAACCCCAGAGCTGGACTGCTGATGCAGCAACTGTCCTGGTTTGGAGAACGAGACCTGCAGGTTCATGCCCAAGTGGTGGTTTGCCCCGGTCTCAATGATGGGGCAGCTCTGGAGCGGAGCCTGCGGGATCTGGCATCCCATGGGAGAGGAGATTGGCCCGCAGTGCTTTCAGCGGCGGTGGTGCCGGTGGGGCTGACTCGCTTTCGTCCCCCCGACGATGGCTTGGCTCCTGTGAGTCCTGCCTGTGCTCGAACCGTGATTGATCAGGTGGAGATCCTGCAACAGGAGTTTCAACAGCAGCTGGGCACGCGTTTCGCCTGGTTGTCGGATGAGTGGTACCTGATCGCAGGCTTGCCATTGCCGCCACGTCTTGATTACGAAGATCTCCCTCAGCAAGAGAATGGGGTTGGAACGATCCGCGCCTTCCTTGAGGCGTTGGATGACGCCACCCGGACCTTGCCCGAACGAATTGATCAGCCACGGCGTTGCAGCTGGGTTGTGGGTCGGATTGTCGCCTCAGCTCTTCGCCCGGTCACCGAACGTTTAAATGCCATCGATGGTTTGGAGGTTCAGTTGCTTGGCCTCCCCAGTCCTTACTGGGGACAGGATCAGGTTGTGACAGGCCTGCTCACTGGGGAAGATCTGCTCAAAGGGCTTGATGGGCTGGACCTCGGTGATGAGTTGTTGCTGCCTTCCGTGATGCTTCGGCAAGGTCAGCCAGTGTTTCTTGACGACGTCACCCTGGAGCAACTTCAGGAATCGCTTCCTGTGCCGGTGCGCATCGTGCATGGGGCGGCTGACATCGTGGCCGCAGCATTGGGTTCCGGCTAGGAAAAAGTCCCTAAGCTCCGGCAAACCGTTGAAGTGTTGTGCGCCGGATCGCTGCCACCGTTGTTCTGGCTACTAGCGTTGTCGCCGCATCAGTCGCGCCAGTTCATGGGCAGGACGCAGATCCAACGAATGTTGTTCTTCCTGAGTCACGGACTGATCAGACCACGCTGCCCAATGCTCGTGATCTCAAAGGTGGTCGTCCCAGAGTTGATCCCGCAACCCTGACACCGGCCAGCACCGACCTTTCCGATTCAGTGGGTGATCTGGCAGCCCCTCCCACGATGTCGCTTCCGGATCAGCCGGAACAGGTTCGTATCAAAGAGCTCAGGCCTCTCACTCTGGAAGAAGCACTTCAAATCGCTGAAGTCAACAGTCCAACGCTCAAAGCTGTGGCCAAGCAGGAAGAGCAAGCCAAAGCTTCTCTTCGTTCTGCCATTTCTTCGTGGTATCCGACTCTTGATCTGTCGGCGAATGGCTTGCCAGAATATTTCAAGTCATACACCTATAGAAATCCTAAATACGTACCGCAATCAACACCGTTTCTTGAAACTTCCAGGGAGACCTACGGTCGCCAGTGGCGGGTTAGCGCCAATCTTCGGGTTTCATGGGATCTGATCAATCCAGCCCGTGTTCCTCAGATTGCGGCCTCGCGCGACAGCTATGAGCGAGTTCGTCATGCGTACATTATTGCTCTGAGAGATTTAAGACTGCAAACAGCAACGGCCTATTTCCGTCTGCAGGAATCCGACGAGGGTGTGCGTATCGGTCAGGATTCCGTTCGTGCCTCCCTGATCAGTCTTCGGGATGCCCGTGCTCGTTACAACGCAGGTGTGAACACCAAGCTGGAGGTGTTGGAAGCTGAAACCCAGTTGGCCCGAGACAAGAGGCTGCTGACCGATCGCCTGACAACGCAGCAGCTCAACCGTCGGTCTCTGGCTCGGTTGATGAATCTCCCGCAGGATGTCACTCCAACAGCTGCAACTCCAGCAAGACCCCTTGGACTCTGGGGATCTTCGCTGCAGGAGAGTATCACTGCTGCGTACCGGTTTCGTGAGGAACTAGATCAACTGATTCTGGATGTTTCCATCGCCAACAGTCAGGCCAATGCCTCACTGGCGGCTGTGCAGCCTGTCCTCAGTTTTATTAATAACAGCAATACCTTTCGGATTGAAGGCGAAACCGGTCGCTACTCCTATGGAGACATCGATATGGATGACTACCGCTGGGGAGTGGATAACTCAACGTTGTTGGCGGCAACCTGGAGACTGTTCGACGGTGGCAGAGCCCGCGCTGAATATCGCCGCTTTAAGCAGGTCGCTGAGGAAAGTGAGCAAAACTTCGCAGCACAGCGTGATCGCATTCGCTTGGAGGTCGAAGAAAGTTTCGTGAGTTTGCGCGCTGCAATTCAAGACATTGAAACAACCTCCAGCGAAGTGATTTCGTCCCGCGAGTCTCTTCGCCTGTCACAACTCCGTGTCCAGGCCGGAGTCAGTGCCCAGCGTGAGGTGGTTGATAACCAAAGGGATCTCACCAGTGCCGAAATCAACTACGCCGGGGCCATCCGTGAGTACAACGTCAGTCTGGCTGAACTCCGACGTCGAACGGGATCGGATGCACTCATTGGTTGCCCCACCACCGAGTTGCCTTCTCAGAAACCTGAGTCTGCTGGAATTGAGATGCCTATTGAGCCAACCCCTCTCAAGTCCGCATGCACCGCGGTCGCCGCGAAAGGTCAAACTGGATCCAACTCACAACCTGTTCAGCCCCTGTGGTGACTTCGGCGCTCAGTCCAGATCAGCTGAGCGCTATGCACGAGTTGATTGATCGCATCAGGGAACGGCAACTTCAGGATTTTGGTCGCATTGCTTCCGATGTGAAGCCCGATGGAACTCTGATCACAGAGTGCGATCGATGGAGTGATCAGCAAATCGTTTCAGGGCTTGCATCCATTGCTCCCGGAGAGGGTGTGCTGAGTGAGGAAGGAAAGACCAGCGTGCCCTCATCTCGCGCCTACTGGGTTGTGGATCCCTTAGACGGCACCACGAACTTTGCAGCAGGCATTCCGTTCTGGGCGATTTCCATAGCCCGGTTTGTCGATGGACGACCCAGTGAGGTGTTTCTCGATGTGCCCGCACTGAATCAGCGCTTTGTCGCCCTGCGGGGGCGCGGTGCCACACGGAACGATGAACCTTTTACTCCTGAGACGCGTTCGTCCGTGACCAGCGGCTGTGTTTCCTTGTGCAGTCGTTCAATCCGGGTGTTGCAAAGCAAACCGGATCAACCATTTCCGGGAAAGATTCGTCTGTTTGGGGTGGCCAGTCTCAATCTGGTGAGTGTGGCTTTGGGGCAAACCGTGGCAGCGTTGGAAGCCACACCCAAGATCTGGGATCTGGCAGCTGCCTGGTTAGTTCTTGATGAACTGGGATGCCCGATCCGTTGGTTGGATGCGGATCCAGCCCAGCTGCAACCAGGCCAGGACGTCAGCCAGGAGGGGTTTCCCATGCTGGCTGCGGCGTCCTGGGCTCGGTTGGCCAAGCTGCTGCCCTGGGGCGAGGCTCTGGTTC
>QCTY01000015.1:0-22782 GCA_003208975.1 Synechococcus sp. AG-676-F02 | reverse complement strand
CGATTCAGATCAACTGAATCGGAAAGCCCCCTCTCTCGAGGGGGCTTTTTGTTGTGACAAGGTCAGAGATTGTTCGAGCTCATTCATGCCCATTGCTCTCCAAGAGATGGTTCGCCGATGGCGGCTGGAACCGCATCCGGAAGGAGGCTGGTATCGCGAAGTTCAGCGCAGTGCCATCACTGTGCATCGTCCCGATGGATCCCATCGCAGTGCCATCACAACTGTGCTGTTCCTTCTAGGAGCAGAGGACGTGAGCCGTTGGCACTGTGTGCATGGGGGAGATGAAGTTTGGACGTTTCTGGAAGGAGCGCCGCTCTGTTTGCTCCAGCATCCCGATGCAGAACTGAAGACTGAATCCTGTTTGCTTCATCGCCAGAATCCAGTGGCATGGGTCTCGGCTGGAGTCTGGATGGCAGCCCGAAGCGAGGGAGAATTCACTCTGGTGAGTTGTTGTGTGGGGCCTGGGTTCAGCTTTGATGATTTTGAGATGCTGCGAGATGTTGATCCGTCTCGCAGGCCGTCAGGGATTGACCCGAGCTTCCTTTAATGAAGGTTGCAATTGCGATTAATCAGACAGGGGGTTGTTCACTTCTTCCAACGGTTGGGTTGGGGGCAAGATTGCGCTGTTCTCAGCCACCTCTTTGGCTTCATCGAAGATCTGATCAAGGTGAATGGTCTCAGGAACATCGCGACCTGAAACCACACTCACGTTGATTCTTTGCACCTGCATCTGCATCTGAAGCCCAGGAAAGTCTTGCGAGAGTTTGGAGTTGATTCTGTTTTGGATTTCCTGAACTTGTTTTGTACTCGGGGTGGTTGGATCAGTGACGCGAACCACCAGCTGGAGTTTGGGTTTGGTTTTGGTGCGCCAGTAATCGGGCCAATCGAAATGAATGCGTTCCATCTCCAGTGCATCGTTCGCTCCGAAGGTCACTGTTCCACGTTTGAGGTAAGAACTGATTTCTGTTTCAATTCTCTGCTTGACAGCTTGTCGTTTCAATTTATACAAGTACTGGTCGGAGCGTCCGAGCAGCTTCTCGCCGATGAAGATCAATAGGCCGAGAGACAGCAGCACGGGGAGTCTTGATCGTCGACTTCGACGCAACTTTTCCTGGAAATAAGGTTCACGAATGGCCAGAACAATCAGCCCGCCAATCAGAATCCCCAGCAGGTTTGCCACATAGAGGAGGCCCGCTCCTACGGCGTCTGCCAGATCATTGGCGGCCAACATCAGACCCATGACGCACACCGGCGGCACCAATGCCACGGCAATGGCCGTCCCCGCCATGGAGCTCACCGCTCCTGGATTGACCTTCGCATAGGTCGCAATGGCCCCTGCTGCAAGCGCAATGCCTAGATCCAGCAGAGTGGGTTCGAGCCGTGAGATGACCTGCTCAGGCAGGGCGTCGACGATCAGAAGTCCGCTTTCGCGAGCGAACCAACCAAGCCCCATGGACAGCAGCACCGTTATTGCTGCGCCTGTGGCAAGTGTCGCCATGGACCGGAACAGAATCTGAGGGCTGCCGCTCAGCAAGGCAAAAACGGCAACCCTGAGTGGAAGGATCCATGGAGCAACAACCATGGCACCGATCACAACCGCAGCATTGTTGGCCAGAAGCCCAAGGGTGGCAATCAAGCTGGCGCCCACCGTCAAAACGATGAACGATTCATTTAGTTTGGCTTCACCGCCGTAGCTGCGGTGTAACTCATCAAGACGATGACCTTCCTCTAAAAGAGACTGTTGGTCTGACGTCATTGGCGGATCTCTTCTTCAGCCTCGCCGTCCAACGATGACTGGGGGGGATCCAGCAACTGTGCCTGGCAGCGCAGGAACAACTTCTGTTTGACCATCCCATTTGTCGAGGAAAAGTTTGAACAGAACCTGGCTATCCAAGCTGCGATTGAGAGTGTCGTAACGGATCGCTTCCTGTTCAGCGATTTTTACCTCGGTTTTGGCGCGGAGCAGCTGCTGTTCGGCAATTTGTTTCTGTTCAATGGCTGCGCGGTATTCCTTGGCGATTTGCAAACCTGTGAGATCGAGGCCGCGGACGTCGACGTAGTCGAATTTGTCCAGTTCCTCAGCCACCGTGCGCTCAACAAGCGAGGAGATATCGTTCCATTCGGTGGCGATCGTGACCAGCTCGTACTGCGAAAACACTGATTTGAGTGCTTTCAGCAGGGACGGTTGGATGATCCGGGGGTAGACGTCACGGTCGTTGCTGGCGATGGTCCGATAAACGCGACCCGCTTCTTCGGGGCGAACGGCATATTTCACTGTGGCCGTGGCCTCAATGACCTGAAGATCTTTGGTGAGGGTGGCGAACTCCTCTGGTTTGACTTGGGTGCGCACATCGAATGGGTAGATCGACTGCACAAAAGGGATTTTGAAGTTGAGCCCGGGGAGCCTTGAGCCGCCACTCACCTTGCCCAGAGTGGTGACGACGGCCACTTTCCCGGCTGGGACGATGAAAAATGCCTGGCCCAGCAGCAGGAGAAGGCTCAGACCAATAGCAATCAGTCCCACCAAACCACTGGTGGGATCATTGATCGGCCGAGGGCTTTGCATCATCCAAACCTTGATTGCTTTGATGATGTCGGGTCTGGATGATCAATGGTGGCCTTGAGCCTCAAAACGACATAGGCCTGTGATCAGAATTTGATTCCTTCGTGCTGTTCTGATTAGCTTGAACCGACTCGGCAGAACAATTGCTATGGCCTACAAGATGGCGGTAGCAGTTCCCCGTTCAGGCAATCAGTGGATTGACGGGCTCACGGACGGCTTTCGTTGGGGTGTGACCCCAGAGGATCCCACTGTCGGTTACACCTTCATCAGCGATACCTCTTCCCTGATCACGGGTGAGTTCGGTGGTTACCCCTCCTGGGGCTGGAGTGCTGCAGAGCGTGCAGTGATGGAGCAGGCGATTGAGGCGATTGAGGATGTTTGTGGATTGACCTTTGTCGATCGAGGTGACGATGACGATGACAATGTTGAGATTTGGTTTTACACCCTTGATGACAGCAATGCAGAGGGAACTTATGGCTTCGCCTATACCCCCGGAAGCGATTCAGATGAGGGAATGGTTGCAGTGAATTGGTCGTTGTACAGGTTGGAGAATGGCTCCATCAACCACTCAATCCATCCGGGAAGTTTTTATGGCATTACCTTTTTGCATGAGCTCTCTCATGCCGTAGGCCTAAAGCACCCTCATGAGAAAGGACTGCTGGGCCAGCCCCGGTTTCCAGGTTTGAGTAGGACATCGAACGAATTCAAGAACAAGGGTGATTTTGACCAGAATGCTCATCCGTATACCCAGCTCAGTTATGTCGATAAAGGGGCACGCAATGGTCTGGTGCCAACATCAAACGCTGATTATGGATTTCTCCAGCAACCCGGTGCACTTGATGTAGCTGCTTTGCAGTGGATTTACGGTATCAATCCAACGACAGCATCTGGAGATAACATCTACCGATTGCCGTTAATCAATCAGGAGGCAAGCGGTTGGCGTGCCATCTGGGATACAGGCGGCAATGATCGCATTACAGCTTCCAACGCAACGAGTCCCGTCACCATTGATCTACGCAATGCAACTTTAGGAGCAGATTCTCAGGCGGGTGGTTTTATCAGCCGTGTCGATGGAATCACCGGCGGTTTCACGATTGCGCATGACTGGGATGGTCTGACCGTGGGGATACCAGCAGGGTTATGTGTTATTGAACAGGCTATCGGTGGCAAGGGTGATGACCGCTTGATTGGAAATTCCGCATCCAATCGTCTCAAAGGAAAAAAAGGTGCTGATGTGCTGTATGCCGGAACAGGTTCAGCCAATCTCGTTATTGGTGGACATGGACGCGACCAGTTTTTGATCAATACCACTGCAGGGGCTTTCGTGACAGTGAAAGACTTCAATCGCCGTAAGGATCACTTGGTCTTTGATGCTCCATCCGTCGCGCCGACGTTTCAGGTGAGTGGACAAGACACCCAGGTTGTTGCCAATGGTGAAATCGTTGCGACGTTACAGGGGGTGCAGCACTTCAATCCCGACCGCCATGCTTTGTTCATCGGTTTTGACGCGTTCGATCTTTAGGCTCTCAGCTCACGGGTCCATTTCGTGGGTGTTGTGATCCCAAGCAAAAAATGACCAGAATGAAGGAGCTCAACAGCTGACCATGACCAGGGATTCCGGCACAAGAACAGGTAAAAAATCCAAGAAGCGCTCGCCATCCTCGATTCCCGTTGAGCAGGTCTCGCCAGCAGTTCTGACGGCCAGTCGAGATGTCGCCTTCACATTGCAACAGCTTTCTCTGGAGCTGGATGGTGAAGAGGTGCTCAAAGCCGTTCTCGATCGAGCTGCTCATTTGGAGGAGCAGGCCAGTGGTATCACCCTCATTGAGGATTAATCGATGACCCTTGGACGTTTTCTGGTGTTGTTTGTGGTCGGCCTGGTGATCGCATGGGCTGTGCCGCAGTTGACCTGGCTGTATTGGATTCTTGCGATTGCGGCGGTCTGGGTCGTTTTCCGCCTGCTGCGTCGCTGAGAGCAAACCAATCCTTTTTAAAGATCACCTCTCGAGGGCAGCAAGCACAGTTATTTCAGTTGAGCATGCCAATGGAAGGACGCTTCTTTTAAGGATTCCCCGTTATTTCGCGTAATGTCGGTCTGGATTGAATTTGTTAATACCGCTCTGAGAAAAGTTTCAAAGCCTTTGATGTTTCCTGAAATGTGAAAGTTATGAATCAATCTTGCTTGCCATAGGTTTCCTGAATCTATCTATATCTTGCTCCGAGCTCCAGTTGTATAGCGAGGGTAGGTACGAAGTTTTTTCAACCTCCTTGTAAAATAGGGCTTCTTCGTAATTATCGCGAAACGCCAGTATTGCGCATGAAGAAACAAAGACTGCCGGCAAAACAGCTAAAAAGAGGCTGCCAATATTGACCTTGCTAGCGATTAATGAAATGGTGTAAATTACTGGAACCAATATTCCTATTGCAAGCCAAAGTCTGTTGCTTGAAAGTAGATTGCTTGTTAGGAATTTTTCGGTTGTCAATAAAGATGGCTTTTTCAAGGTAATTTACTTTTAAAGCTAATTTAGCTTATTTGTGATGACCTGCTTGGCAGTGGCACGGTTTTTCTTGCTAAAAGATCGCCTGGAAAGGTATTGGTTATACAATTAATCGCATTTAGTTTGTGGTTTGATTGTGTTTTTAGTGCAGTCACAACAGCTCGTTTGATCCGCGTTGTCTTAGGAAAGTGGATTTTTTTATTTCGCTCAATTAGATTACATCTGATAGGGAATATCTTAGAAATTGAATAATTGATAAAGGATTTAGAATCGCCCATACTTCATGCAAGCTTAAATTTTTAGTGAACTTCTGGCTTCTTCTTTCATAATCGCGGGCTCTTTCATTAACAGCTTGTTTGTCATCCTCGGCCCAGTAAGAATAATCAGGTACCTCTTGTGAAGTTGGATCTAAAACGAGGAACCATCGATCTCTAGTTAGAAAATCGAGTGCAATTCGGCGTAAAAAATTAAATAATTTTAGTAAAAATTGAATCATGCTTCAACAGTTAGACAGTGCATTTTCTCAGGCTTTCTGAGGAATCAGAGGCTGAGATTGTGTCGAATTTTACTAAGTTCGAGTTAATATCATCTTTGCTTGTATGCATATATGCATTTGTCAATGCATCCTGTGATTGGGGCTTCTGGGATGAGGCCCTAAAGCTTATTATTAAAAAAATGTAAAATTTGCATGTCGCCGTCGAAATAATTGGCTCTACAGTATCCAGGCTTGCTTCAGTAGTTTCTTGGAGCTGTTGAATTAATTGAGTGAATACTCTCAATTTTGTCGCTTACACGGTTTTCCTGGGTTATGTGCTTTACCAGGGATTTAAAGCGCTACGAGAGAATGCAAGACCCCACGACAGAACTGGACTCGTGACGGTTCATCCTGAACTTTTCGACGAGAATGGAAACATTATCGAGAAAGAATTTTTAGTTGTTAGCTTCAAGGGCATCAAGCCAACACTTCCATGAATGATCGCAATGGTAACGTCTTGACTTGTTTTATGTTGGCCACCAGCCAGGCCTTTGCTTTTTCCCATCCTTTGCGGAAATCTATATCCGAGTATCTAAATGGATAGTTTTGATGCCTTGTGTCGTAATGAAGCACTTGGTGTGTGGTGGAAAAATAGAATTAAAGACTTGACCGAAGATAATCGTCGCCACGATGCAAGGGCATTATTTCTTGAATTTAAAAACGATGACCGAATCCGCAGAACATAGTTTGAAGACATATTATTTTTCTGAGCATGCCATACGGCTACCAAGTCTTTTCGGTTGCTGACTCACTCAATCGTTGGTGTGAGGCTCCGCCATCCACGATCAGCCAACGTTCAACTCTTATGACAGAGCTCTGCTTCAGTTCGAGAGAACGTAGCTCATTGCTGAAAGTCCTAAAATCGGGATATTCGTAAATGCTCAAGAGTGTCTAGACAATGCCCTTAAGATTTAGATGTGAATTGAATTTTGGCTTCAATGAACGATAAGCAAAAAGAGGAGATCATTCGATCCCAGCTGGAGAATCTCAAGAACGACAAGGTGGAGTCCCTATTGGTTCAGAACACGGATTGGGGTATCAACGTCAGGATGTTTCTGAACGGTAATCTCTATGAATTGGATATTGTAAGCAATTGGGATGGTTACGAGATTACTTTTGTCGATGATCGTGAAAGATGTCCAATTCAGATTGATGAGCTTGAAGATCTAATCACTGTCATAGGTGTCTCTTAGAGGCATTCGTTGAAAAAAGCGCTCCTTTAGGAGCGCTTGAGTTTCAGTTGTAGACCTTGGCCATTATGGGACCAGCCTGTTCATCAGTCAGAACTGGAGTGACTTCCCAATCCAGGCATTCCGCCCACTCAGCAGCATGCTCATAACAAGCATCGGCACTATCTGCTTCGACCAAAATCCAACCCTCAACAGAGCCAGGTCCATGGAAACGTTTCCATGATTTGCACTCAGGGAAAGGAGCACCAGTCGCAAGGAATTTCCTCGCAGCAATTTCGTGATATCCGGTTTTGAAAGACCAGTGCATCAAAAAGGTCATTGGAACTTGGGTAGTTTACCGCACCTACTTTCTCACGAAATTGATAAACCTTCGCCATCAAAACGTGACGCATTTGTAGTTGGATTCATTATGGCTTTGCTTTTGAGTTCAGCGTGAGCAATGTTTGTTGGTCCCCCTCGCTTCACGGCAGCACATGGACAGGCTTGATTGCCCACCTGTCGGTGAGTGATGCATGTCATCCTGGAATCAATTCTAATTATTTGATGCTGTACGACGCAGTCGTGCTGCTGAGCTTGCATTTGTAGAGATTTTTTTTGCCTTTTTATTTGGTATATAGACGAGATTGGTCGTTTTCCCTGTTTTTAAAGTCAGCTTTTTTTGCTTTTTGTATTCCTCGTCTGCATAGGAGATGGCTTCAACGAGTTCTATGTTCCTGTTGCTTTGAAATGTTGTTCACTGCATGGCAGCGCCAAGCGCGAGGCTAGAAAGATGAATAAAAAATAAATACTTATTTGCGAAATAATAATCTTGTCTGCCTATCAGCCCCGGATAAGCATAAGATCTGTGCCCCTAAGTAGTGAGTCCTATGAATTCTTCAGTGAGCTCACCGGTCTGCTTCCTGCGCTGGAGTGTCCAAAAAGTGAGTCAGAATTTATACGCGGTTTCTGCGACTGTTGATGGCAGCAAGTACGATTTTGTTGGCAATTTCAAAACAGTCAGAGAAGCCCAGAAAGCTGGTCGGCGCTATGTTGCAGACCTTTTACATCATTCGTTTTCTTTCGGACCCTTGTCTGGTACTTGAATCAGCCGGCATCCTCCGTTTGAGAGGGATTTTCGATTTTCTCTCACTCGCTGTTAAAACAGATTCAAGATGTCTTTGAGAGCCAGACACTGATCCTGTCCCTGGTATTTCTTTGCCAACGTTCTCTATACAACTGGCAGAACAGCTCTGTTGAAGAACCCTCGCTCCATCATTCAGAATGTTGCGCTGTCTCTTGGCTGTCCTTTCAAGGTTTTTCGAGTTCCGATCTGACATGTATTTTCGTCATCCCTTTGATGCCCAAGGTTTTGCAGCGCAAAAAGGGTAGATACATCATGGTTTCTGATTCGACGTTTCTTTTTTTTCTCGGAGATCTGTTGGTGGAGAGATGGTCTCTTGACGAATGAATGTTGTTCCAAGGACTGAGAGAAAGCTTTCATGCATCACATCGGTGTCTGACCGTCCAAGGGCCTTCCCAAAACAGTGGTGCAACGCCGATGGCCATCAAGACCATTACTCCGAATGTTGTCTTGACCTGGAGGCTGCCCAATTCACGCCATAGGTGACTCATCAAAATCTGAACGGCTGGGTTGCTGACCTGGTTGAGTGCAATCACCGATGCCGAAATTGGTTTGCCAAACCAAAATGAGTGATGGTTGAAGCCTTTCGCCGTGATCGGTCTCACTCGGATCTATTGCAACCAATCAGACGAGTTTTGCCTTGTGGACGTGTCCTCTCAGGACGCTCCTAGGAGAGTTGAACAGCTCAGGGAACAGGGTTGGGACATCGAAGCTCAAATCCCTGTCTGAGACGAGTCTCTGAAGGCTGGTAACGATTTTTGTGTCGCCAGCAAAAATCTCTAAGATGCCTCTATGGGCATTCATGCAGCCGACCATCCAATCGTTGAGCATCAAGACGAAGACAGCTTCGATGCTTGGCTGAGGCGTAAGCAGAAAGAGAAAGAGGAGCCGTGGGATTTCTCTGCAGAGGTTGAGAGCTGCAGTTTGTAGCTGTTCTGGCTGTTCAGAGCGACATTAGTGAGTCAACCTCTGAAAGCTTTAGTACCTCTGTGTGCTTTGTAGGAACAGCGCAATCAATAACGTTAATGATCTTTTGATTGGCAAATAAATAGAGGTTGTCGTTATCTTCCTGTTCATGCTCACGTGAGCACCAATGATATAGACAGGATTGATTCATTCTCTCGAGTGCCATGAATGATGACCAAGATCACTCTATTCCTGTAGACCTCAGCGATTGATCATTCACTTCTCGGGTTGTTGTTGATCCCTTTCGAGGGTTCAGAGAAACCGCTTAGGGGCATAATCCTGAATTGTCTCTATGCGATTACAGCATTCGCTAGTTGAGGGGGGCCTTCTGACTTTCAGATCGTAGAAGGTCACGAACCACAGGTGCAGCCACAGGCGCCATCGGCGTCATGACAAGGCTCATTGTTGGGGTGACCGTTCGCACAGGCATCTGAACAAAAGCGTTGACTGTTTTTAAACACGGCTGATGAACCGCTTACATCACAGCTGCAGCTGGGGCAGGCACACTTCACGATTGTCGTCGTCATCAGTTTTTTGGATCTCAGCCACTCATAGCAGTCAACAGATATCTAGTGCCTGAAAAATGGCTGAGAGTTGCATAATTTAGGCAAATAATGAAAATGATTATCACTTCTACTCTGCTGTGGAGTTGATCAGTCCGCAGTGGATCTTCTCTTCTTGGTTGAGTCGGTCATCGCAATGGACTCCGCCACCTGGTTGTTGTTTTTAACTTTGTATCGTTTTCGATTTTCATTTTTAAGGCATCAAGTCTTTTGGACATGCTTTGGTCGAGTGAATTGTGTTGGCCTATTCAGCCGCAATTGTGTTGCGGTTTGATGTTGTTCTTGCTCGTTAACCGTTGCTGAAGATGTTGGGATTGATGCTGGTGAAGATTGGATGGGTGTTGAGCCCGATGCCAGCGCTGATTCTGCTGATCACAAGTTTTCAATCCACAAGTGCTTCGGATCAACAAACCTTCGTGAGCAGATTTTTGCCTGAAGCGGATCTTTGGACACAAAAAAACCTGTCGCAAGCGACAGGCTGGGTGATGGGGGAGATCAATTTATAGCAAATCGGACCCTTTCGATCGTGATTCACTTGATACTACTCAATATGATTGCGATTTCTTTACTGCTACTGGAAGCGAATCAGTACCTAGCAGACATCGTTGAGGAAATTGATGTACCATCTGCACATCACAACTTATCAGTGGTGATTTTGGCCGGGTGATGGGGATTGTTCGGCATCGACTAACCGCTCCTTCGTGGGCGGTTTCTTACTGGGAGAACAAATAAGCGCCGATCAATCAGGCAAGGCTCGAGTTTTTTAATCAATTTGCTTGCCTAGAGGCTCCCTAGCCTCAGCACAAGTTCTATTGCTCCTCACCAAATAGAAACGCCCCACCCAGCAGAGCAACTTTTCTCCTGTTGTGTGCCATTGGAAAAAGGTTGGAACCCAGTAGCAGGGCTCCAGGGAATACAAAAGGAATCTGAAGCGCCAGCATTGTGAACGGTTGCGATTTCACGATTGCTGAGTGCCGTTTTTCCGCAAATTCATGAAATGGGCTTCATAACTCATGGCATTCGTGCATCCGTTTGAGCAGGGCTGGTGCCGGATGGGCTGGCTTCCATACCTCAGTCTCAGAGCTTGGCCTTAATGGCCTCGACCTGAATCATTGGCATGAGTTGATGCCTTTTTATTGATTTTTGTTCACGCATGTGAGCGCCTGAATCGGCCAGAAAGATAAAGAAAAACAATTGTTCGGTCTATACGAAAACGCTATGCGACTTTATTTCCCTGATCGTATTGACCGGTAATTAATGTGATTGCACGTGGACTGAGCAGCATGAGCCTATCTCGAAAAGTGCGATTGTCGTCAAGGCAGGATTTCGAATATGCAATCAAATGGGAGCATGTAAGGGCCGATTATTTCAGATCTCATGGATACCGATCACGCGCTGAAGATTGTGTTAAGGCCGCCAATGAGTTGGAATGGAGGCTTGCTATGGCATCAACCACTGGTGATAACGATGTGATTACCGGAGATGCATTGGTTGATGCCGGTTGGGTTCCTGAACCGGAAGCCGTTAAAGGGAGCTGAACACGCCCTTCGACAGGTTGGCCAATCCTGCTGTTCAGGATTTTGAACGGGAGGGCCTGCCTACGGGTACGAAGCAGTTTGAGGGCGGCAAACGCTTTTGGTGCTGGCTCATGCCTCCGTCAGGCGAGACGGAGGGCTTTGGATAGTTCCGCTGATGTTTTGATCAGATCCCGCAATTTATCCTCATCAACGTGGCTGAGGCTGGTCTTGACCAGACGGGCATTGGGCGCGTGACTGCGCAAACTTTCCACCACACGATCGGGGGTTACCTCGCGCACGAGTAGTGCCAAAGCCGCACTGCCTTTCGGCAGGGTTTCACCCAGTTCCTTGAGGAACTAATCGTTGATGCCGATATCGCTCAATGCACCTGATGCCGCTCCGGTTCCAGCCCCCAAAGCCAAGCCCACAAGAGGATTCAGGAACAGCAGACCAATTAACATCCCCCAGAAACTGCCGCTGGCAGCCCCTGCTGCGGCAAGGTTGATCGCTTGCTTCAAATGAACATGGCCATCCTCATCATGTTCCAGAACACACGCATCCTCAAGCGCAATCAAGTGCTGCTGCTGAATCTTGACTAACTCACGACGTACCTGTTCGGCTTCCTCCACTTTGGGAAAACCGATCACGATCAGATCGCTCATCAAGGCTGGTTGAACTTCCCCAAGCTTGGCGACAGCGATGGGAGATGTCAGGTCCTTCGACGACTCGAGCGGGGCAAAAGCCACCAGGTGGAGAGTGGCTGCTCATTCACTCTGCCGTTCTGGAGTGCCGTTCTGGAGTGCCGTTCTGGAGTGCTTAGGTTGACTGTCATCAATCCTGAAGCGGATCAATCCCCAAAAATGAGCAATTGGCACTGCTGAATGGTGACGCGATCGATTTTTGTCTAGGAACATTCCATAGCGACTCGGGTTTGATTCTCTCGTCGGTATCGAATGAATTGCAGCTTTTACGCTGATGTCTCACCCTTACCCAGAGTAGGTTTGAGACCATGACCTCTTTCAATAATCGCCTCACGACGACTGAAGACCGCAGTCTTCATTTTGATCCTTTTGGGACGTGGGAGGCAGAGTGGGCAATTCATGAGAGGGATTTAAAAAACTTCGAGAGATATAAGCAACAAGTTTCTGCTGATAAGATATTGTCAGCAAAGTTCAAAAAGACTTACGACCTTTTTCAAAAAGGGTATCGATCAAATTTTGGCTTGTCTGAAGCGAGTCAATATGCAGCTTCGACTTTCGGGGGATACCTGCGTTTGTTTCTGGAAGACCACAGCAATATCGATACAGCACTGGATGCAACTCTCAAACAACTGACGCAGCAGAGGGTGTCTGAAAGAACAACCCCAGGCATTGACTAGGGTGAAAGCCAGTCGCAATAGAACGTCTGGGCTGTTGGTGGCGGCTGAATGGTTGCTGAATAGAGGAAGCCAGTGCAATGGCGAAATCCACTAGATTGTTTGTCCCTTCGGTTAACGCCATGATCCCCGAACCATACGAACTTTTTGATTTTGAGAAGGGCTCGGACAAGTTATTCCTCATTGGGACCACTTGGATCGTCTTCTTCTTGTTTCTGCTTTAAACCAACTCGAATCCTGGCCTATGTGCCTTTGTGAACCCTGAACGTTCGTTAGTTCCAAGGCAAGCATCTATAATAAGCAGCTGCAGTCTCACGCCTTTCCGGTGATGGCTGCCTGTGCCGCGGCAATGACCACTTGAGGAACTTTCAGTTCATCAATCCACGGCGTGCCATCAATGTGCATCGCAAAGTGGAAGCACCAGGTGTTCTGGATGGTTGTATTAATGCCATTACCAGGTGTTGCCATGAATGCAGCTGTGGTCTCAAGGATTGAAGCTTCTGATATGGGTTTAGGGCGATTGCGATGAGTCGGTCGCATGCAGATGTTTTCCCAGTTGGTCACAGAGCGCACCCTGTAGCTTCCGTCGGGGCGAATTCCTAAAACAACTCGTAGCCGATACCAAACGTCGCTATTTGCTGATCCTTTCGGTGCTTTTGAGATTGGCACCGATTGCTCAATACATTCCGTAGCTTGCGAAGGCACGACTGGAAGTGTTTTCAGATCATTACATCTTGACACCACCACCAGAGCCAATGGGCTGCCGGTTACTACCCAATTGGACTGTTGATAATCGTTAGTTCGGAAGAACGTCGACAGGACAGCAGAATTGATTGAATGAATCGCCAATCCTCAGGCAGTTAGAAGCGGCGAGTTGACCTGTGTGGTCATGAACCACGATCAAATTGGAGAATCATTCGAAACCAGGTCTCGATCAGTCCATCCTCTGCTATGTCATGGATATGAGCTTTTCCCTTTCCAATAAGCACAAAATTCGTGATTCTCTGCGTGTCAGTGGACAAGAGCTTTTGTTTCCTATTGATGTGAAGGCTAACCATTACTTCACTCTGAATATCAAGGCTCGCGCTTCTTGGCCTCTGGTCTCGATCCAAACTCAATCCGGTGAAAAGATTCTGGATTCCTCCACTTACAACAGTGATCTTGCCCGCACCCCCTTGATCGATCCTGATTCCATTGGCAATCAGCCCTTGTTTGCGAAGGTGTCGATGCAGGCAGCCCACACAGGGCGCTTCAAGTTGAAGCTTGAAAATCTCGGAGATCTCGATGATATTCGCGATGACGTCATCCGAATTACAAATAAGAAGCGCCGAAAGCGTGGTCTTGATCTACTCACTGGAGACAACCTGTTGCATGAGGCAGCTCAGGGGCATGCAGATGAGATGGATTCAGTAGGGCGGTATCTCGGACATGACAGTGCAGATGGTCAAGACCCTGGTGATCGCATGGATGAGGTCGATTATGAATGGCGTACCTACAGGGAAAATGTGGCCAGTGGTCAGAGATCTGCCAAAGAGGTGGTGAAGGCATGGATGAACAGCCCTGGGCATCGCAAGAATCTTCTCAGTGAAGACATCTCTGAGATTGGAATCGGCTTCTCGGTGGATGACCAGAGCGGATCGTCCTACTGGGTTCAGAAGTTCGCGGCCCCTTTATGAAAAAGTCGCTGGGCTGCCTCATGCCTTAAGCAGATGTTCCATTCATCATGATTTCTCACGGTCACTTGCCAGTTTTTTGGTCGAGTTAGGAGATCAAGCATTCATCTTCTTCAAATCCAAGAAGGGCCTTGAAATCAGCTTTTAATTAGGGGTTTAAATATAGTCTTTGTTTTACATTAATCCTTTGAATGGTTGGACTTCCTGGCCGAAGCAAATTTTGATTTTTATTTTTTAGCCTCTGGCCATCGCTCTCGATAGAGAGTGATAAAGCACCAGATGACTAATGGTGATAAAAATAGTTCCAGCATTGTTTGCGGGCAATTTGATTCATAATGACTCCACCTCGGGTTTGAACCACTTCATGTAGGTCAGGTATTCGTATCGATTTATGCTTTTGTTTGAACAGAGGTTCCAGAGTGTTTGATTTATTTGGTTGATTGCCTTTTTTTAGCCAAGCCTATGTAGCAGATGTTCTAGATGCCGCCAACTTGTGTAGGTGATGAATTTCTTCGTTCAAAGAGGCTCTGTTTGAGATTCGCAACGGCATCTTGCTGCTCGAGCTAGTCGCTGGGCGGCTGTTGGATCTACTAGCTGAGGTAAGAGTTTTAGCTTTTCAACTTGCAATTTGGACGTTGAACTTGTATATGTCGAACAGTTGGCCAGCACTGTTGAGCAACTCATCAATCCCTGCCTTCTTAATGGCTTGAAGGGGCGTGTGGGAGGTGCCTTGACAGCACAAGCATTCGGTCTGATCAGTCATTTGTTGTTTATCACTTGAGCCAAAATGTTTGGCCTCTCATCGGAACTTCTAGTTCCTTATGCATCCGTCATGGATGATACTCAGCTTCAGTCCTCAAGCCGTTCCGAGACTTGCCAATGTGCAATGGAGGGGGTGTTTTTTGCTTACTCCCTTTGCTGTAACGAACGCCCACGGTTGGGTTCGAACCATCGACCGACTGTTTAGAAGGCGTGTGAACCCTTCGCTCAGACCCATTGGCGTGAGTGAATTTCGTCTCTCAGGCTGAGGGTGGCTAGCGCTAGATCTAGAGCCGGAGTGATTAGCCATGGGCAATCAGCTCTAAATCAGAGCAGTGCAACTGCCTTATCTGCATCTGCCTGATCGATCTAATGACCGACTGCTCAGTAAGCAGTGGGTCATTCCGTTGCATGGAGGGCTCCTTAGCCTGGACCGGAAATCTCCAGTAGCTCTCGGATGCCATCAATGGAACCGGCTCTCACCGCGATGACAGAGGTCAATGGTGAGCTGGAAGCCCATTTCGAGCATCTGAGCGATCCACACTTTCTGGGAAACACCCGCGAACACATCAGCCGTTATGCAGCTGCAGCAGTCGCCAGGGGTTGCTTCGCCATCGCCATGCATCAGCAGTTTCTGAGCTGGCAGTTGGATGATCTGGCAGTCGAGCAGTCCTTGGCTGGTTGAGGCTGATCAATAGGAATGGCTATCGCCAAAGAGGAAGGCCGCCCTTCCCGGTGGAAAGACGGCCTAGCTCGCTCGTTTATGCATGGTTCAACCCATCACTTCAGGAAAGAGAGAGGGTCGAAGCGTCTGGCTCGAGGCGCCCTGGGGCCATTTGCTCTAGGGGATGGGTCGTTTTCTCCGAGGGCACCTGGGGCGGTGCAAGTGGAGCGTCGCTTGGCGTGACGTAGCTGATGTGTACCTAGCCAAACGACCAACCCAGGTCATTCTTGAGACTGTTGGAGCAGGGGCCAGAAAGTCAGTCTGCTTCTTTGATCTGCTCAGGTGGAGTGTCGTCCGTCAAGGCTCCTCCGATCTCGCTGTGCTCAATCTCGTCAGGGGACGCACATAATGCCATCGGTAAAAACGCTCAATTCGCATGCGGTACGGATCAACTGATTTCAATTGGAGCGCACCTAAGGCCTGTTGCTGATGGGCCATCGATTTCCTGACTGAAATAGTGCAGCTGAGGGATGTGTCCTGAATTAATTCGGATCAAGAGCTTGCGGAATGATGGAGCTTCCACAAACCCTCTATGCCACACAGAACGTCCTAAGGACAATGAACTCGCTCCTAGAGCCCCTCAACCTCCAGATCAAAATCGTTGTGGATTCCGCAGGTCTGCAGTTCAACCAAAATGTCAGTGGAAATCTTTACCTGCCGATTCAGCAATTCTCCAATGCCCAGTAAGTCGCCATGATCTTGAGGAAGTAGATAAGGTCAAATGACCATAATTATCGTCTTTACTAACAACAATTAAGTGAATTGATTGGCAGGTAATCCTCCAAAATTTTGTCAGAATGAAGAATTTTCCACTCGCCATTGTCCCAGGTAACGAGGTAGAACTCCTCGGAGATTTGACGGTACACAGGTTGACTCATGTATTTAAGTTAACATATGTAAAGCCATGGCCTTGTGGCGGCTGATACTTGGCTTGTCTACAGATGTTGCTTGGCTTGGAAAGCAACAACAACCGTCTGGAGTACTGATCCGCTGCTCTGTGACGTTGCTAGGGGGTTGGGTATTGCTCGCAGCTCATGAGCCGCTTTCACGTCTTCTATTCCGCAATGCCTGGCTTGGGTTCTGGCTTCAGGCCCGTTGAGGCAGCAGATCTATCTGAGGCAAGGCATGCCGGTCAGCCTGTCTCCGGTGCTGCGACCGCAACGCTCAGCGACAAGGTGACGGATGCAGAGAAGATCCGGAAGCTTTTTATGGAGTGGTTGGGGAAGATTTGAGTGAGCCCTGCACGGGCAATAAAAAACCCCGGCTCAAAGGCCAGGGATTGAGCTACCTCAAACTCAACGATTGGTTCAGAGGCCCCCAAACCTCAAGACAACTTCAATCGCTCCAAGGCCTACCAAAAATGTGCCTCCCAAGAGGACGGCATCTTTTGCTGTCTGTGCCATCGGAAAAAGGGCCGAGCCCAGAATCAAACCCATGACTAATCTAAAGGGAATCTGAAGACCCAACATTTAGAAGCCTTGCGATTTGACCATCGTTGCATCCTGTTGTTACTCAAGTTCATTAAATAGGCTTAATAACCTACGGATTATCCGTCGTATCGCAACAGAACTAAATGCTCTGAAGAAAGAAAAATATGGGTGGACGTGCGGCAATGAAAAAGCGGACGCTTCAAACAAACGCCCGCCCAGACCCTTGTGTGTGAAGCGCAGCGGGCTACCACCCCCGTTGCTTGGTAACTCTCTTTCATTGTCTGTATGAGCTGTGGCTGATCCTGTGATTGCTTAATTTAAATCCATAAGAAAGGGCACCGGTAAGTACATTTACCGGTGCTAGGCATATATGACTATTAGCGGAAATGTGCGGTTACCGCTTTTAGTCAATGCAGTGACGGCTGCATTAGAAATATAGGATGTTTTTGGATTTAACAATCTTGATTCAATATTTCTTTGAGAAATGCAATTTAAATTTATTTGGATTTGTTGTCAGCTACTGGCATGAGTCTTTACTCATTGCCATGTATCTCCCTGGTGTTTAGACAGAGAATGAGGTCAGAGAACCGAATGTCGAGATCCAGGACTCAACGACCTTGAGGGGGGTACTGAGAACACCCCCCTTCTCAATGGGCTTTACCGATGGCGAGAGGTGCTTCTTATCCCTCAGCACAGCCAATAAAAAAACCGCCTTCACATCATTGTCATCCGTTGGTTCGCAGTCAGGCGCCTCACCCCTACGGAAATCCCTATTAGGTGAATGCCACAGGCGGCATTAGGACTCTTTGATAATTAACGCTGCTGAGATAGTGCAGGTGAATCTACTTCAACGAATGAGAGCTGTTGGCAGTGCATTGGTCATTGCCGCTTATTTTATCACACTTCATCTTGATGTCGTAATTGGAGTAATTATCCATCTAACCGCAATGAGCATCTCAGTGCCTTATTTCATCAAATCGAAGGCATGGGATGTTGTGATCATGATGACCTTCCTTATGACCATAGGTACTGGAAGGCTAATTACAGCAGCCATGCCTTAAGTGTTTGTGGGTTACTGCGTATCAAAACAGTCTCTCCATCTAGACGAGACAATATCGTTTTGATTACATGCTTGCCTCTGTACTTAAGTATTTCTTTGCCCATCCATGTTCAGCTCGAAGGGAGTTGTTGTAGTGTTTTTCGGATAATCTGTCTCGCTCAAATATATATCATTGTCACTAAAACTTGGCATTAGATCATTGAATCGTTCACGGGCTCTATCTTCTAAATTCTTTTTTATATCTGGATCGTGGCAATCGGATGCCTCCTTGCAAAGCCTTAGATAGTTTTTGACCTGAGAATTTTTAGAATGCTTCATTGTCAAAAGCTACTAATTTAAACTTGATAATCCTTCTGCTCGATGCAATTGGTAGCCGAAAAGACACTTTCAGCCCCATTAAAGTCAGTTATGGGTTCATAAAAATTATGTATGGAGCTTGTCCGAAAATTATAAGTGACTTACATTATTTCAGATGAACGATCTGTATTAGAGATTCTATAAAAAGAATAAGAGTCCAAATGTTTCAATAGCGCTAGTCTTTGATGCAGGGAGCCAACGCGACATGAAGGAAAGATAAGAGCGGAGCATACCGCTAAAAAGAGGGACAATCCAAAAGAGCAAAGCAATGATAATTTAACCGTATTAGGTAAAAGTAACCACTTCAATTTTGCAATTACGATTTCTCATGCAATCATACATGGTGAAATCATGTAAGTCCATTAAATACTACCCAGAGCGCTGGCAATAAACTGCCTATTGAAGGTGGATATATTGTTATAAATCTGATTAATAGCATTGATGATGAGCGGTATTTAATCTCGTTAAAATAGACGATAGGTGCTTTTGGTTCGCGAACATCCACTCGACCCTTTGAAGAGGGTAGTGAGTCGAACTTGGGGGGGGAGCTGATAACACCCCCCTCCTCATGGGCTTTGCCGATGGCGAGAGGTTCTTCTTATCCCTTGCGCGACGTTGAAGTCGATTACAACTGCCAACGGTGAAAACCCGTCGTCTTCTGCTTCGGCGGTGATATTGGGTTCACCGAAGTCTGGAAAACAGCGTCCTTCGGGTGATTCGAAGCTCGCCAGGTATTCAGCCCACGCCAATCGCGTCCGCTGCGTGAAGAATGCCGAAACCAAGTCTGAGGTCAGATGCTCATCGACATTGTGGAGGTCCTGACGCAGCAGCTGTCGCAGGTGAAGGCGAGAGGATGACCAGCATTGCCTGTGAAAAGCGAATGAAGGTACTTCAAGCGCGCCTGCAAGGACTGAAGACATGGGACGCACTGGAACGTCAGATATTGCTGATAAAAATCCACTTAACTGTCTCCTCATGAACCTTTTGCATTAGCGGAGAAGTGAAGATTGGATATGCTGAAGATCTTCATCAGAGATAAGATGAATCCATCCGAATTCAACAAAGAAGGCTTCGAAAGAGCCATGGATCCCGTTAGAAGAAGCCTGGGTCCCGAGGGTGAAGAACGGATGAAACAGAAGATGATTTCACATATTCGGGAACTCAGGACCATGTGCGAGTTCTTCGCGGGTCCATTGCCTTATGACGACGAGAAGCCACGGATAATGAGAGCAATAGCAGCAATGATGGATATAGAGAAAGTGGGTGACGGAACCAGACAGTTTGTTGATATGGCCCTGGAGAGGAAGTAATATGGTGTGTTTCGGCGTAGCTTAAAGATCTACGCCAGAAGGTGAAGGCTCTCAAGGTTGAAGTTGCAGGTCGTCATCACATCAGCTTGATGGTGGTCTGGCTGAGCCTGCAGGGCGTCTGCCGCGTTCTGACTCGCCTGCGTGGGGGTGGGCTAACGGCCTGGCCGGGTTTCACCAACCTCCAAGGATTGCGGCCGCTCGATGTTGCTTGCTCAGCAGCAAAGTGATACCACTGCTCAGCTGCTGATCGCTGCACTCTGACGCTGACTCACTTAGCGCTAAATCGCCAATCTGTGCAATCTCATGGCTATCTGTCGTTAAGCAGTGAACTGCTAAAACCGTTGTTGTGAATGGATTTTTTAAACGCCCCCTGATGGATTCGAACCATCGACCGACTGCTTAGAAGGCAGATTGCATAAAGCGCTAGATTCCAGTTGTAGCATGGGTTCTGTGGGTCATTGCTCCGGCTGAGTTTGCAGAATTGTTTGCATTTCTGGAGCCTCAGAGGCCGCATTTGCAAACGCGACCAACTGCTTGGTCGGCAGTTGCTCTCTCCAGGTTTCGAGCAGCAGATCCCGCTGTAGCTGAAACAGGCATCGCCCCATCGCGGAGGTGGCTTCCCTCAGGTCGTATTCCCCCAGCACCTCGACGCATCTGGCCATGTCGAGGTGATCACCCCAGGGAATCGGCATGCCGGAGCAACTACAGCCGTCAGTCTGATCTGACCTCGAGTGGTCCGGAGGGATAGCTCAGCTGGTCATACTCTCTTCCAGATCGATGTACTCCTCATCGCTGAGTCCCGGCATGATCGTCGCCGTTACGCCAAGACCCTTGGTCCAGGGATAGGTGTGCTTCTGTACTGCTGCCAGGTTGTCGGCTTCCACCAACAGCGCGCCTCCACCGGTGTGAGGGTGGATTTGACGCGCCAGGACTTTGAAGCCGGTGTATTCGTCCATGGGCTTACCGCCCTTGATGTAATCCACGATCGCCTGGGTGTACTTCTCGTTGGTGGGATCAGGAGCGCACCACTGGATCAAGAAGCGAGCCATCTAAATGCATTCAGAGATGGGCAAATCCTCGCCGTAACAGCCAGATCCCAAGGTATTAATCCGAACATACGGCTTGTCCTGCTTCCACCCTGTTCGATCCGGGTGCCCCCGATTGATCGGGGTGGGGGTATCACCACCAGACGTGCTCACGGAAGCGTCGGGAGATTTCCAGCATTTACTGGATTGAATTTTCCCCATGGATCCAGCCGAGATCAACAACTGGAAAGCCATCGCCGAAAAGATGGAAGTCAATGGCACAACCGAAAGCTGGTTTTACAAGCGCGCCAAAGCCATCGCCGAAGGAAAGCCGGACCCGATGCCGGAGGTCTCCCAGCTAATGCCTGACTTGAGTTGATCCAACGCCATGCCGCTCAAAGACCGCTCCATCAATGAACCGTCCGAGAAACCCGACGGCGAGGGGTGGCTTGTGAACGAGCAGCAGCAGCTGGTTTGTCAGTTCAAACCAGACACCCCATCAGCCCATTCCAAGTGGGTTGCGGTGCGGACTTACCGATGGGTTCCACCACGTCCACCAGTGCCCCAGACCCGAAGGCGGATGCTGCGGCACAACGCGGTTGAGGCATGGCGAACAATGCAGAAAACAGGCTGGGTTAGGTGCAGGCCACCGGTGCGCTGACTAGCTCAGAGCAGGTTAAGAGCACTATCCAAAGCCGGTATCCATTCACGCCGAATCGATCTAAATCCTTAGGTATGAGAGATACGTCTCATCAGCTGAGCGCTGGGCCTCGGTCCCAGGGTTTGCTGAATAGTGAAAAACCTCTGGACTGTCCAAAAATTTCTATCCACGATGGGATCCGGTCAACTTTTCGGCATTGTTTAGGTGAAAACCACTACTGAGGATTTCAAGCGCGCCCATTGGAAGACCTCAATTCTGGTTTCTGGCGTGATCTTGTTGGCAATGCTGCTAAATGTTTCGGAGGCAAAGGACAAAGGTTGGCAATTCGTCAGAGATGAATTTTTGCAGGGAGACCCAGAACTTCTACAGTTTCACTGTGATCGCGGCAAGGAAGCGAATAGAGAATCAGTATCAGCATTCAATGATGTATGGGTAAAGAATATCAAAAAGCTGCGATTTGATGCAGGCGTCGCACCAATTGGCCCCGATGGATCAAACCAATTTTTTGGCGGTTTATCTATGGCAATGAAATCTCGCTGCCCTGGAGTTTGGTAATAGAGGTTGTCGTAAAGGATGAGAATGTTATCGGCTATTATGTGCAGCTGAATTGTGCAGATAGCGAGCAGATATTAAGAGTGCTTAATATTGAAGACTGCCAGATTCAGCTTGATGGTGAAGTTAAGAGCATTGAGGGTGAATGGTGCAGCAGCTGATCCTGATGTCAGCCTCAGCTTAAGGCCCCGATGGCGGTGTCTTTGCCATCGCCTCCAGCAAGAAGGAACTGAAGATGCTCATGAAGAGCGATGTGGATGTGGTTTAAGACGAAAGGAAAGGCAAGCTCTTCCTCAACGACAACGGCACCAAAAAGGGATGGGGCGCCAAGAAGGTCGGCGGCTTGGTCGCCAAGTTCAAAGGCAAGCCCTAATTAAAAATCTGTGCTTAGATAGATAGCAATGCATAATTATTAGAGTAATGTCTTATGTTGAAAGAATTTGCACTGGCGAGTTTAGGATTAGTCGAAGAAATAAAAAGCGTCGAATTTTAGGTGTTTGGGGTGTATCCGCAGGATGGGGACAAGGGGCCTCTGCCTTATTCGGCCATGAAAGGGGAACTATAGAGACGATTACAGGTTTTTTTAAAATCAATTCCTCGAAGCGCCTACGAATATTTCTGGACGATGGCGATGAATTGTTCAAGAGGAGAAAAGATGATCTATTGACAAGCTATAAATTAACCAGTCGCGAGCTAAAATCTTTTAATCAGTCTGATGAAGGTAGCTTTATGATTGAATATATTAGCTGGCATGTCCCACCAGAGCTTTGCACACAATCTGATTGCTATGGCGATTACTATAGAGCATTTATGAATCCTGACATGAGTGATATCTATATTTCTCTGATCATCGATTCACAGAAAGGTGAATCACTTCGTGGTAATTGCCGTGTGTGGGATGTCA
>QCTY01000014.1:0-23529 GCA_003208975.1 Synechococcus sp. AG-676-F02 | reverse complement strand
GATGCAGGCAGCCAAGAATTTCAGATATGATCATTTACTGTCAGATTGAGTTTAATAAATTACTCGTAATGAACCTTCGCCGTACGCTTGCCTTCGCAACAGCTTTAATCACACTATTTTTGCATGTCATTTCCATTGAACTGGCTAGTGCCCACGCTCGATCAAAGGTGGTAGCGGTGTGAAAAGCAATCGTGGTGGTCAGGTCAAAGTGAATCCTGTCTCCAGTGGTTCTGTGAACGTGAAAGGTGCCGGCGGTAGAGGTAGTAAAAAGAAGTGCTAATCGGCTCTACTGCTCAATTAACCAACCGTCCTTGACGGACTCTACGAATCAATCATCCAGATTGTCGGTTAATCTCTACTTCAGGATTGATGTGTAGTAAATTACTTTTGGATTCGATACTTTTTGTTTTTCCAATGTCTTTGAGCTGTATTCTTTGATTTGTTTTCCTCCATGACGTATCTTTTTGATTGTTCTCGCCAGTATGGGGTGTTCATTCTTGAGGCAACATTGCTTGTCATGAACCCCTGCAATTATTGGGAATTGGAGATTTTACCTTGGTCGCCGAGGCGTATCAACAGTTACATGTTTGCGTGACTTACAAAATGTTGTTGCATGGCGAAATCGCTTTAATAAAGTAGATTCAAATTTTTTATGCTCAAGAAAGCAACTTGTTTTGCAGCGCTCGTCCTGATGGCTGCATGTACCTCTGGATCAGTCAGTAATGATGCGTCCAAGGATCAATCATCTGAATCGGCCGGTCAGGAGCAACCTGTTGTGAGCAACAGTGGTGTCGAAGCCTATGAGCAGAATGAAACCACACTTTCCGGAGAACAGAACAATAATGATTTTGTTAATAAGCTCGATAATGAAGATCTTGTTGCAGCTCTAAGAGAGGGGGGACATGTCATTTATTTCCGACATGCTAAAACAAATAAGGATTGGGGTGATCAGATCAGTCCTGAACTAGATCTTGATGACTGCAACACGCAGCGTCAATTAAGCGATGAGGGTAAGGTTGATGCCCAAGAGATTGGTGAGGGCATTAAGGCTGCAGGAATTCCTGTGGGAAATGTCATTTCCAGCGAATATTGTCGTGCCTACAAAACTGCTGATCTGGCATTCGGTACTTACACAAAGGATTCCAATTTGAATTTCCTTCCCTGTGTGGAGTGCACGCCTGAGGATTACAAGAAATATGCTGAACGTGTTTCTCCCTTGATGTCTGCGCAACCAGAGGATGGAAAAAACACCTTTCTCGTGGGGCATGACGATCCCTTCCAGGGTGTGACGATGCCGGTCGTTCCTTCCAATGGAATTTACCCAGCACCCATGGGCGTTGCCTACGTTGCTAAACCGCTTGGGGACGGCAAATTCAATCTTGTTGCAAAAATCCTGCCTAAACAGTGGCAGGAGCTCGCTGAGTTCTGATTCAGCTTCAAATCAGAATCAAAGTTTCATAGACAGGCGCTGATCCCTTCGGGGGTCAGCTTTTTTTCTATTCAGGAGCACTCATCATTTCGTCGTATAGATCGAAAGGAATCTTTTCAGGCTTTCTGCCTTTTGATTTGCCAGCAGGCCTAATTGTAATAGCGTATTTATTAAGAATTTGGCTAGCGATGTGGCTTGTTTTGGTTGATCGCTAGGCATGTTTTTTGTTTAACATATTGGATGTTGGCATCTAGGCTTGCTGCTTATTCTTACTGTATTCTTCTCCACCAAGGATCGAATTTTATGCTGAGCTTGTCAGATATTGTTTAGGAGCTAATTGTCAAGAAAATGGATGGGTTGATTTGACTATTATTGATTACATGAACCAGGAGTTGCTTGGCTTTATGCTCTATTTGCTTGTCTAGAAAGCATGGTTTTCTTGTTGCCAGTAAGGGAGACTTTGTGGTTGCTTCCTATGAAAGAAACCAGCCATAGCTATGTAGGCCGATGCCTAGCAGGTTGACACCGATGTAGCAAACTGCGATCACAATCAATCCAGCAACGGCGACCAGCGCTGGGCGCCGCCCTTGCCAGCCTCGACTCAACCTGGTGTGCAAATAGGCGGCATACACAAGCCAACAGATCAGGGCCCAGGTTTCCTTCGGATCCCAGCTCCAATAACTGCCCCAGGCTTCATTGGCCCAGACAGCACCGCTCACAATGCCCACTGTGAGCATTAAAAAACCCACCGTGATGGTCCTGTAACTGAGGCTGTCCAGCTGTTCGTTCGTGCTGAACTCAACCGATTGAAGCTGGATCAGGCCACCCTCTGTCGTGGCCACTGCTCTGCGGTAACCACCGCTTCCAATCGAGCTGCTCCTCAGTTCAAGAGCTTCTCCCCTGTCCGTGAACAGGACGGCCAGGGACAGCAGTGATCCCACCAGCAGAGCGGCATAGCTCACCATGATCACGCTCACATGCATGACCAGCCAGCTGGAGCGAAGGGCAGGAACCAAGGGGGCAGAGGTCTGTAACTGATCGGGCAGAGCAAAACTTGCAAAAGCGATGCAACCGAGACCCATGGGGGTGGCAGCAGCCGCAACAATCGGCGATGGCCAGGTGCGTTCCACAAGCAATTGCGTGAGTGTGCAGGCCCAGGCCAGGAAGCAGAGCGATTCGTAGAGATTGCTGATCGGAAAATGACCCGATTCCCACCAACGCAGAACCAGTTGCGTTGTGAGCAGAAGGTTGGCGACCGCCACCAGAAGTTGCACCACGCCGGTGCGCTGGGCGGAGGACGCCGACCAGAACGCGATCGGCATTGCAAGCAACAGGAGCATAAACGCCCCAAAGCCCAGTCCGGTTACCAGATCAAACGGGAGGCTCAGCAACACTTCGGCGAAACACGACTCTGATTCTGCCGGAATGGATCATCGACTGGCTTGCCGCAGTAACAGGCCTCCACCTCCCAGAGAGAGCAGTAGCGGCATCCATGCAGCCAGCACCGGTGGCATGGTGCCCTTGACACCCAGGGAACTGAAGCTGAACCCCACCACGTAGTACACGCAGATAATTCCAAGCGCGAGAACAAACGAAAAACTGCGGCTGGTCCTGTAACTGGGGAGGCATCCAAGGGTGGCTCCGAAAAGGCCGAACATCAGGCACGTGAGCGGCACGGTGAATTTCTCCTGAATTCGCACCTGAATTTTGCGGGCATCTTTAATACTTCCGGCTTCCAAATACAGGCGTTCTGCCTGAAGAGCTTCTGCGACCGTCATGTTCACGGCATCTTTCTCAACCGCGGCTAAACGAAGTGGGCCTGAACCAAGTGGGTAGATATAACGATCAAAGCCCACCTTCGTGGAGCTTCCGTTGGGGTTCAGCGTGAGAATCTGGCCGTCAAAGAAGTCCCAACTGGCCTGCCTTTCATTCCAGGTTGCTTTTTCTGCCATCAGCATCTGTGTGAAAGCGGCCCGCGTGAAATCGAGAACAGTCACATCGCGCATTTCCCCTTTCTCAAATCGACGCGCATAGAACAGTTGCGTCAGCCCCCGCCGAGTGTCTTCATCAACTGCCCCACTGCGGATCCCGAAACGGGGGTAAATGATGTCCTTTCCAGTCTCTGAGGCAAGAGAACGTCCCAGTGCCCTACGCAGTGATGTCTCGGCATAACGCTCACTACGTGGAACCACCACGTCGTTGAGGACGAAGCTGAACACTGTCATGACGAGCGACAGCGCAAGTGCCGCTGAAATCATCCGAATGGTGGTGACACCAAGGCTGCGCAGCGCTGTCAGTTCGCTATTGGATGACAGTCGGGTGAACACAAACAATGAGGCCATCAGCGTCCCGATCGGAACCGAAAAAGCCAGCCAGCGAGGAATGCTGAGCATCAGAACCTGAGCGGCGATCCCCACCGGCAGGTTCTTGTCCACAATTTTGCGGATCAGTTCGAACATCACTCCGCCGGTGAGCAGCAGCAGGGTGAACAACGCAATGAAGAACAGCAGAGGCCCCACCAGCTCCTTCAACAACCAACGGTCGAGCAGTGAGAGGCGCATCCAGGTGGTGCGACGGATCCTGTTGATCACAGCTGAAAAGCCTCCCCCAGGTAATAACGACGCACGAGAGGATCGTGGGCAACGTCCTGGGACAGGCCGCTGGCCAGAATTGATCCTTCGGTGAGGATGTATGACCGGTCGGTGCTGGCCAGGGTTTCACGAACGTTGTGATCGGTGATCAGGATTCCCATGCCACGGCTGCGCAGTTTCTGAATCAATGCCTGAAGATCCGCCACAGCTAGTGGATCCACCCCAGCAAAGGGTTCATCCAGCAGTAGATAATGCGGTCCTTCAGTGCCGACGGCCAGGGCTCGCGCCACTTCACACCGGCGTCGCTCACCACCAGAGAGCTGGTACCCCCGTCGGTCGACAAATGCTGAAAGCTGGAATTCCTCAATCAGCTGATCGCGTCGATCAATCCGATCCGAGCGTTTGAGCACCGTTTGATCCAGAGCGACATCAAGGTTTTCACGCACGCTGAGCTGGCGAAAAACACTGGGCTCCTGAGGCAGGTAGCCGAGGCCAAGGCGTGCCCGCTGAGGCATGGGCAGAGTCTCAACATCACGACCATCCATCACCACCTGCCCCGCATCTGGACGCAGCAACCCGATCACAAGGTTGAACGTGGTGGTCTTCCCAGCTCCGTTCGGTCCAAGCAGTCCGACAACCTCACCTGGATTCAGATCAAGATTCACCGAATTCACCAGCCGGCGACCTCCCAGGCTGATCGAAACATTCTTGAGGGCAAGACTCATTGTGCGACGGCTGACCCAGGAACCTGGAGAGACCAGCTGCTGGTCACCTGATTGCCGGCGGTGGTGGTCGCAAGGGTCCGCTGCTCGTCGAGCAGAACGGTGACTTGATCAGCGCGAAGGGTGTGACCATCGTTTTGTACGACATCGACATCACCGCTGAGGACAATGCGTTGTTCCCGACTGAAGTACTGCGCCTGCCGTCCTGTCGCCACGAGACCCCGATCGGCATGAACAAGGCGCACATTGCCACTGGCCGTGATCACACCTGTGGAGCTGTTGGCGGACTGCTGATCCGATTCGATCGTGAGCAAACCGGCCTGAGCGGCTTCCGCTGGAGCTTCGGAGATCTGGGAACACACTGCTGCTGGTGAAACAAGCAGCACAAGCGGAAGCCAGAGGCGCATTAACCAACGTTTCAGCCCCGGCACCACCACAAACAACCCCATAGATCAGCCGAGACTACCGGCGGTTCAGCCCCTGAGATGCAGAACTGGGACAGTGCATTCTTCAGGATCAAGGTCCTGCTGCAGGGCAGTGAGACGTGAGCGAACGCAGCGGCACAAGCTGTCCAGATCAAGGCCTAGATCCGGTGTGCCCGGTCGCTGCAGACGACCCAGTGCTTCGCCGAAAAGGATTGTGGCTCCTCGACTGTTGCCTCGCTGAAGATGCAGCTGTGCAACAGCCACCTGAAGAATGCCCTGAAGGCTGCGGCGTTCAGGGTCAACGGTTTCGTGCCAGAGCTCTTCAATCACGTCGTGAGCGGCGTACCACTCCTGGGTGTTGAACAGCTCGATGGCCTGTTTAAAGCGGGGATCCGCCTCAGGCATCAGCGCTTGGCCTTGGCTGGTTTTTTGCCCGGCAGTTTGCGGAGGCGAATCGTCTCGGGAGTGACCTCCAGCATTTCGCCAGGACCGATGTATTCCAGAGCGCGCTCCAGGGTCATCTGCACAGGGGCCTGCAGTGTGTCGAGTTCATCAGCACCAGCGGAACGCATGTTGGTCAGCTGCTTGGTCTTGCAAACGTTGATTTCGAGGTCCTGGGGGCGGTTGTACTCGCCGATGATCATGCCCTTGTAAACCTTGGTGCCCGGACTGATGAAGAACTGACCGCGATCCTCGGCATTCTTGAGGGCGTAGAAGGTTGCGGTTCCTTCTTCAAAAGCAATCAGAACTCCGTTCCGGCGGGTGTCGAAATCACCCATCATCGGCCGGTATTCGTGGAAGGAATGGCTCATGATTCCTTCACCGCGGGTGGCGCGGATGAATTCACCGCGGAAGCCGATGAGGCCACGGGAAGGAACGATGAATTCCAATTGCGTCCGTCCGTCCGCACTGGTCTCCATGTTCTGCATCTCGCCCTTGCGTGTGCCGAGTTTCTCGATGCAGCTGCCCACGGCTTCTTCTGGAACATCCATCACCAGCGTCTCGACCGGTTCGCAGGGGGTGCCATCGATGGTGCGGAAGATGACCTGCGGCTGTGACACCTGGAATTCGTACCCCTCGCGTCGCATGGTTTCGATCAGGATGCCGAGGTGTAATTCACCCCTGCCGCTCACGGCGAAACGATCGGGGGAATCGGTGTCTTCCACCCGAAGAGCCACGTTGGTGAGCAATTCCCGCTGCAGGCGGTCGCGGACCTGGCGGCTGGTGACGAACTTGCCCTCTCTGCCTGCAAAAGGAGAGTCGTTGATCACGAAGGTCATCTGGAGGGTGGGCTCGTCCACCTTGATCAATGGCAGGGCCGTGGGCTGATCGAGGCAGGCGATCGTCTCGCCG
The DNA here is from genome assembly GCA_003208975.1 of Synechococcus sp. AG-676-F02. Taxonomy (GTDB): domain Bacteria; phylum Cyanobacteriota; class Cyanobacteriia; order PCC-6307; family Cyanobiaceae; genus Parasynechococcus. Next base: position 17,009 of record QCTY01000014.1, on the reverse strand, counting down.
ATATTGACGTCGTCGAAACCGGCGACAGCCACAAGATCACCGGCTGAGGCTTCATCGATTTCGACCCTTTGAAGTCCCTCAAAGCCAAGCAGCTTGCTGATACGACCTTTTTTGACACTGCCATCGTCCTTGATCAGAGCAGCGCTCTGCCCACCTTTGATCACACCGTTGTGAACCCGCCCGATGATGATGCGTCCGAGGAAGTCGGAATAATCCAGAGTGGTGATCTGGAGCTGCAGAGGCTTTTCCGGATCGCCGACCGGGGGCGGAACATGGCGCAGGATCGCGTCGAACAGCGGACGCATGTTGTCGCTGTCGGTTTTCATGTCGGGCTTGGCGAAGCCACCGAGGCCACTGCCGAACAAATATGGGAAATCGCACTGATCGTCATCGGCACCCAGTTCGATGAACAGGTCCAGAACCTTGTCCACCGCAGTCTCCGGATCGACACGGGCGCGGTCGATCTTGTTGACAAAGATGATTGGGCGTAGGCCCTGTTCGAGTGCTTTCTTCAGCACGAATCGGGTCTGGGGCATCGGCCCCTCGTTGGCGTCAACAATCAGCAGGCAGCCATCGACCATGCCGAGCACGCGCTCCACCTCGCCGCCGAAGTCAGCGTGCCCCGGGGTATCAACAATGTTGATTCGGGTCTCGTTGTACGTGACAGCCGTGTTTTTCGACAGAATCGTGATGCCACGCTCACGTTCCAGGTCGTTTGAATCCAACACACACGTTGGAACGGCCTCGTTGTCACGAAAGATGCCCGACTGCGCCAGCAGCGAGTCGACCAGGGTTGTTTTGCCATGGTCAACGTGGGCGATGATCGCGATGTTGCGAATCGCCTTTTGCTGGGGGCTCATACGGGCTGATCGTTAGAAATTGTGATGACGCCCAATGGCGCGTGCTGCAGGTTATCTCAACGTGAGATCTGACTCGATCGCTCAAGACACTTGACACGCGAGCTGCTGAGTGACATGCAGGTTCATCATTGCTCCTGACCTGTTGACACAACTGAGTTGAGTTGGGGTCAGTTGTCACTGCAATCGCCTTCGACATCCATCCCGCTAAGTGGACTCAGCCGTCTCATTTGGCCGTTTCAGTCCGTCACGACCGAGCCTTGCGCCAAACCCTGCATCCAGGCTGTCCACCCCCAGCGATCGTTCAAAGCGTTCGTACCGAAGTGACTGCAGCCACTGCGTTGACGTCGGTCGCACTTGAATAATCAGGAGCCCTGCTTGGCGAAATGACGGGCAGCTTCAAATAACCGCAGGGCATCGGCTGTGCCTTCGAAGCGCCAGTGCCACGGTTCATAGAGCACCCCCTGGCTGTTTCCAGCTGGAAACGAAAGAACGAAGTGATAGCGGGCCGCATGGTCCTGCAACCAGCGAAAGGCGGCAGTCTGTTCAAACGACTGGGAAAGATTGGTTTCCGGTGCCCATCCATCACCAAGATCAACGGCGTATCCGGTGCTGTGTTCGGAATATCCCGGGGGAGCGGAGACACGGGCCCGCTCTTCCGGCGTCTGATTCCGTTCCGAGGCCACCTCAAAGAAAATTTCTTCCTGTAGATCCAGGGAACGAAATCCACTCAGCAGTCGCAGATCGATCCCATCGGCCACTGCGGCGATCATCATCGCGTCGAGCGCTTCAGCAGCATCGATATGGAGCTCAATGCCAGGTTGAAACGTGATTCGCTCATCCCGATTCGCTTCCCGATAAGGGAAATGCCCGAGAAGGCGACCATCGGCATCCGGACGCTGACGAAATCCCTCGATCGCCAGATCGACGACGGGTTGTCTGGGAACCAAGAAGGACGGGACGGTGGCGGCAGCCACCACCACGACAGCCAGGGTTGCAGCCGCAAAAAGTCCTTTTCCACGCCCTCGGCTGGCGCGATTGCTGCGAGCGGATCTCGACCGCTGCGCAACGGGGATGTCCTCCTTGATTTTGCGACGCGCGGAGGAGGCGCGAACCACGGTGCTGATGCGTGTTGTTTCGATCGTAAGGCTGGGTGCCAGAGAGCTCCAACCTCGACTACAACTGAGTGGTAGCTTAAAAATCACCCCAGCGGAGACAAGCTGAGATGTTGCGTGTTGCAGTTGTCGGGGGCGGTCCTAGTGGATCCTGCGCCGCTGAAATTCTGGCCAAGGCTGGCATTCAGACCTGGTTGTTCGAACGGAAGCTCGACAACGCGAAACCCTGCGGCGGCGCGATCCCCCTCTGCATGGTCGAGGAGTTCGAACTCCCCGACGACATCATTGACCGCAAAGTCCGCAACATGCGGATGATCTCGCCTTCCAACCGGGAGGTCGACATCAGGTTGGATCCTCTGGGTTACGACGAAAACGCCTACATCGGTATGTGCCGCCGGGAGGTTTTCGATGCCTTCCTGCGCAACCGCGCCGCCGAGCTGGGAACCACCCTGGTGAACGGCTTGGTGCAGAAAATTGATACCGGAAACAACCGTCAGGGCCCGTACACCCTTTATTACGCCGATTACAGCGCCGGCAGGCCCACCGGTGAACCCAAGACCCTTGAAGTTGATCTGATCATCGGCGCGGACGGCGCCAACTCACGGGTTGCCAAGGCCATGGATGCCGGCGACTACAACGTGGCGATCGCGTTCCAGGAGCGGATCAAACTTCCGGCCGAGGAGATGGCTTACTACGAAGATCTGGCCGAGATGTACGTCGGTACTGATGTTTCGCCTGATTTTTACGCCTGGGTGTTCCCTAAATATGACCACGTTGCCGTCGGCACGGGAACGATGCAGCAGAACCAGAGCTTGATCAAAGGTCTGCAGCGCGGCATCCGTGAGAGGGCCAACAAGCGCCTGTTCAAAGGTGAAGTGATCAAGGTGGAAGCCCACCCGATCCCAGAACACCCACGCCCCAGGCGCGTTGTTGGACGTATGGCGCTGGTGGGTGATGCTGCCGGCTACGTAACCAAGAGCTCAGGTGAAGGCATCTATTTCGCAGCAAAGAGCGGTCGGATGGCTGCTGAAGCGATCGTTGAGATCTCGAAGAGCGGCACTGTTGTGCCCACCGAGAAGCAAATCAAGGCGACTTATCTCAAGCGCTGGGATCGCAAGTACGGCGCCACCTACACCGTTCTCGACATTCTCCAGAGGATTTTCTATCGAAATGACGCTGCGAGAGAAGCCTTCGTTGAGATGTGCGATGACCGCGACGTGCAGAAGTTGACCTTCGATAGCTATCTCTACAAAAGGGTGGTGTTGATGAACCCCTGGCAGCAGATCAAGCTGACCCTTCGAACGTTTGGGAGCCTGGTTCGCGGCACTGCATTGGCACCGTCCGGCTACAACCCGGTGCCGTCAGCCGTTGGTCGTTCCGATGGCGATTTCCTGGCTGAGGAAGCCGCCCAAGCCGTTAAGGCGCAGGCCAAAAAAGATGAGAAGGCCGGCGTCAGCTGACGTCAGCCTGGGCTGAACTACTGACCCTTCTGCCGGTCAGCACCGGCGGCTTCCTTCAGACGCTCGATCCCCCGCTCCAAGTTCCGACCTGGGGCGGTTTCTTTTTTGGTTGTGGACCAGACATTGATCGCGTAGATCACGGAAGCCGCAATCAGAAGGGCTGCCACGACCGTTGCCAATCCACCACTCCCCTGGCGGACGATCACAGGTTGCTGCTGAACCTGAGGTTGCTGACCGGAATTAGGGCGTTGTTCCTCAGTCAATACAAGTGCAATCAAGTCATTGATTGAATAGCTGCATCACATCCGAGCGTCAGCCTTCAGCCCTGAATCAGGTCAAATCGTCCCAGGACGGTGGCTTGATTTCGCAGCACTGCCAACAGATTCAGGCGGTTGCGTCGCAGCTCAGGATTTTCGGCCATCACCATCACGCTGTTTTCGCCATCGAAGAACGACTCAAGAACAGGTGTGGCCTGCACCAAAGACTCTGAAAGTTCGCTGTATCGCCGTTCCGAAGCCAGCGGCTGCAGCTTGTTCAGAACATCGAACATTCCCTGTTCACTGCTGGATTCGAATCGCTGCGGATCCACAACGCCATCAACCGCGAGGGTGTGCTCATCTAGATCAGCCTTGGCGGCAAGACGCGCTGCGCGCTGCACAACGGCTTGCACGGCTCCCAGACGGTCGGTTCGCCGCAGGCTGGATAAGAGCTGAATCCGGTCCTGCACATCGATGGGATCCACCAGAAGTCGTACGAGAGCAATCGACTCCCCGGCCACCGCCTGCACGAGATCGGGCTCATGCCCATCCTCCTCCAGTTGAGACACGATTCTCTGGCGGAGCAACAGGGTCAGATCACTCAGCAGCTGATGGCGATCAACCGCAAATAACGGGAACCGATCAGCCCACTCATCCACGGTCTGGGTGAGCAGCTCCTGAAGGTTCATCCTCCAGCGACGATCCCAGAGGATCAGCATCAGGCCGTTCCCTGCACGGCGCAGGGCATAGGGATCGGACGATCCAGTGGGTCGTTCACCCTTGGCATAGATGCTCAGCAGCAGTTCCAGACGCTCGGCAAGTGCCACAACAGCGCCGGCATCGCTGCTTGGCAGGCGATCTCCAGCTCCGCGCGGCAGATAGTGCTCCACCACGGCCAGAGCGGTTTCACGGGATTCCCCTTCCTCCAGCAGATACTTGCCACCCATCAATCCCTGAAGTTCGGGGAATTCACCGACCATCTGGCTCACCAGATCGTGTTTGCAGAGGTGGGCGGCGCGCAGTGCTGCCGTCCTCTGCACTGCATCAAGTTTCAGCTGCTCCAGCAGCAACTGGGTAATCCTCTCGATGCGATCACAGCGATCCCGAAGGCTGCCGAGACCCTCCGCAAAGGTGACCCGCGCCAGTGCATCACGACGACTCTCGCTGGGCTGACGGCGGTCGACACCGAGGAAAAACTCGGCGTCGGCGAGACGAGCACCCAGCACCCGTTCATTGCCCCTGGTGATCAGATCAGACGCCGTCTCGAGGCCATTGCCCACTACCAGAAATTCAGGCCTGAGCACCTCTGAGGCATCGAGCTGAAGGGGATCTGAGTCACCATCGGTGAGTTCCAGGGGCACATAGCGCTGATGGGCCTGCATCACTGTGCTGATCACCTCCGGAGGCAGGCCGAGATAGCGATCGGCAATGCGTCCCTGAAGGATCCGGGGTGACTCCACCAGATCGACCAACTCCTTAAACAGTTTCTGCGGACAATCCGGGCGAGCCCTGAGTTCTGCAGAGGCCGCATCGATCGCTTCCCGAATCAACGCGGATCGTCGGTGACGATCGACGATCACTCCTGCAGCTTCAAGGGTGGCCAGATACTGATCGGCGTCTGGAATGGGTAGGGGAGCATCGCCGTGGAGGCGATGGCCACGGCTGGTGCGGCCGCTGCACAACGGTGGATCGGCATCGTTCATCTCCACAGGAACGAGCGCGCTACCGAAGAGGGCGACCAGCCAGCGGATCGGGCGACTGAAGCGTTGGGTACCGACGCCCCAGCGCATGAAACGACGGCCCTGCAAGGAATTGATCCAGGCGGGAATCATGGTTTCTAGCAGGTCCGTGCTGGCTTGACCTGCTGTATGAACCGTGGCGAAAACGCAGGGTCCCTTAGGACTGTCACGTACTTCCAGCGACTCAGGGGCTACACCGCAGCGTTTTGCAAAGCCGATCGCAGCTTGGGTTGGCACTCCGTCCTTGAACGCCTGAGAGGCGGGTGGACCCTTGCGCTCCTCGCTGAGGTCCGGCTGGCGATCGACCAGGGCATCAACACGCACCACGAGGCGCCTGGGCGTGCCAGTGACCTGCACATCTGCATGATGGAGGCGTTGATCCTTGAGATCCTTTTCAACAACACTCTTCAGTTGGTCGAGTGCCTGGCAGGCGAAATCAGCCGGCAGCTCTTCGGTACCGATCTCAAGAAGAAAGGTGGCAGTCACGGCGTCAACACAACCGCTGGCGACTTTATTGGAAGCCGTTTCGCTACCTTCAAATGAGTCCTTCTTATCAGGGTGAGCCGAGGCTCTGTGGCAGCGACAGACGACATCAACCAGACCCTCCCCAAAGCTGAGCAGCGCAAGCTCGACAGCATTCATCTGCGTGATCCTCTGCTCGCTGAGCTCGGTAACGACGAGATCCGTTTCACTGAGGACGGAGTTCAGCTGCTGAAATTCCATGGCAGCTATCAGCAGAACCATCGCGAGCTGCGCAAGTCGGACAAGGTCCGCTGTTGGCAGATGATGCTGCGTCTGCGCAATCCCGGCGGTCGTGTTCCCGCCAGGCTGTTTGTGGCGTTGGACGAGTTATCCAACCGTCTCGGGGATGGAACCCTCCGCGCCACGACGCGCCAGGCGTTTCAGATGCACGGCATCCCCAAAGCCGATCTCAAGGAGGTGATCGGCACGATCGTGCGCAATCTGGGATCCACCCTTGCGGCCTGTGGCGACATCAACCGCAATGTGATGGCACCGCCTGCTCCGTTCGAGAAGGGTGGCTACCCGGTGGCCCGAAGACTGGCTGATGAGATTGCTGATCTGCTCAGTCCCGAAGCAGCGGAGGGATCATTCCTCGACATGTGGGTGGACGGAGATCTCAGCTACCGCTTCAAACCATCCAAGGCTGTGCGCCGTGCCCGTGAGCGCCAGAGCGAAGGTGGAGTGTTTTCCGGCAGTGGATCGGAGCCTCTCTATGGCGATACCTACCTGCCGCGGAAATTCAAGGTGGGTGTCACGGTGCCCGGGGACAATTCCATCGATCTGCTCACCCAGGATATCGGCCTGGTTGTGTTCACCGATCCTTCAGGAACGTTGCGGGGTTGCAATGTGTATGTCGGCGGCGGCATGGGCCGGACCCATAACAAGGAGGAGACTTTCGCCCGCATTGCGGACCCGCTGGGCTACGTCGCTGCGGACGATGTGCTGGATGTGGTTCAGTCGATCATGGCCCTGCAACGGGACCATGGAGATCGGGAGGTCCGGAAGCATGCCCGGATGAAATACCTGATCCATGACAAGGGAATTGAGTGGTTCCGCTCAACCCTGCAGAAGGATTATTTCCATGGTGAGCTCAGGGGCGTCCGCAAGGAACCAAAACCCAAGCTTCTCGACTACCTGGGCTGGCACCGTCAGAAGCCAGGTCTGTGGTTTGTCGGACTGCCGCTCGTCTGCGGTCGTCTGCAGGGAGAGCTCAAGCAGGGATTGCGCAGCTTGGTTGAGACGTATCAGCTGGAGATCAGGCTGACCGCCAATCAGGATCTGCTGCTCTGCAACATCGGCAGCTCCCAGCGCGCTGCAGTCCAGGAGGGGATCAAGAAGCTGGGCTTTGAGGCTCCGGGAGAGACATCTCCCATGGCCCGTCATGCCATCGCTTGTCCGGCTCTACCCACCTGTGGTCTGGCGATCACCGAGTCCGAGCGCATCCTGCCCGATGTTCTCGATCGCATCGATGTTCAGCTCCAACGACTTGAAATCAACAAATCCATCCTGGTGCGGATGACAGGCTGTCCAAACGGTTGTGCCAGGCCATACATGGCGGAACTTGCTCTTGTGGGCAACGGACTCAATCAATATCAGCTCTGGCTGGGTGGCACGCCGAATCTGCAGCGACTGGCCCGCCCCTACCTGGAGAAACTTCCTCTGGACAAACTGGAATCAACCATCGAACCACTGCTGCTCAGCTGGAAGGACGCCGGAGGACGACGCAGCTTCGGTGATCACATCGAGAAGCTTGGAGATCAGGAGGTTAACGACCTGCTCTCCGCCTCGGCATAGATGGCGACGTCAGTTCCGCTGCGCCAGGCCCACAGCTGATCTCCGTGGGAGTAGTGCCACCATTCATTCGGGTGCTGCACAAATCCGGCTTCTCTCATGACGGATCGCAGCAGGCAGCGACGCTCGTGCCAGATCGCCTGGTCTGTTCCCGCCGCCGATGCACAGAAGTGATCCGGCTCCGAAATTTCGTTGATCGCATCGATCATTCCACCCATGAACAGCTGACTGCTATCGGTGGATGAGGCGAGGGTGAGATCCACCGCGCCACCGGTGCTGTGGGGTGGTGGAGTGGCCGGGTTGCGACTGGGTTCAGCCCAGAAGCGATTCACGGCTGCACGGACATCTTTCATCCCAGCGGCATCATCGCGATCGACCCCACAACGCTGGGCTTCCTGATCAACCGAGAACTCCACCATGAAGGCCTGGACCGCGACAGGTCGCCAGGCATCGAAGATCGCTAGACGAAGCTCGGGCTGACGTTGCTGCAGTGCCTTTTCAGCCTTGAGCAGGCGTTGCACAACACCGGAACGCAGGCGAAATGGATCTGCATCAGGGCCATAGGGCGCACCGACCGAGACATAGGGGTGTGGTTCCAGCCGCAGCAGCTCTGAGGGCAGAGGCAGCAATGGCTCATGGCAATCCGTGATCGGTCGATCACTCCAGGGACGCATGACCATTCATCGGACCCTTGCATCTTTCCACAGGTTCAGTTCAGTGGCGTCCCGCCGCTCAACCGACGCTGCTGATCATCCAGTTGCTGCTTGAGCAAGACGTGATCGCCAAGGTCTGGGTCCCGTTTCATCAGCTCCTTGGCCGCCGATCGGGCGTCTTCAAGCACGGCACCGTCATCCGCAAGGCTGGCAAGCGCCAGATCAGGCACACCGGACTGGCGGGTTCCAAGCACCTGCCCAGGTCCACGCAGGCGAAGATCCATCTCTGCAATCTCGAAGCCATCGGTGGATCGCACAAGCACATCGAGACGCTGACGGGCCTGGGCATTGCTACTCCCGTTGATCAGCAGGCAGTGGGAGGCTGCAGCACCACGGCCGACCCTTCCCCGCAGCTGATGTAGTTGTGCCAGACCAAAACGTTCCGCGTGATCGATCACCATCACGCTGGCCTCCGGCACATCAACCCCCACTTCAACCACCGTCGTCGACACCAGCACCTGGCTGCGGCCCCCAGCAAAGTCTCGGAGAACCTGTTGCTTCTCAGCACTGCTGAGCCGGCCGTGCAGCAAACCGACTGTCATTTCAGGGAAGACCTCAGCCGCCAGCTCCGCATGCACATCAACGGCCGAGCGCAGGTCGAGTTTTTCGGATTCCTCCACGAGAGGTAGAACCACATAGGCCCTCTGGCCGAGAAACACCTCCTCACGGATCAGTTCGTAGGCCTTCTCCCGCTGGGAGGCCCCCAGCATCTGAGTGCGAATCGGAGTTCGACCAGGGGGCAACTCATCGATCTGGCTCACATCAAGATCACCGTGGAGCGACAACGCCAGGGTTCTAGGAATGGGTGTGGCCGTCATCGTGAGCAGATGGGGCTGCAGGCCTTTGTTGAGCAGCCTGTCGCGTTGGTGCACCCCGAAGCGGTGCTGCTCATCCACCACCACGAGACCCAGTCTCGAGAAAACCACGGGGTCCTCCAGCAGTGCATGGGTCCCCACCAGCACATTCAGGCTGCCGTTGGCCAGATCATCGAGGAGCTGCCGCCGTTTGGGCCTCGGAGTGGAGCCGGTCAGGAGTTCAACGCTGACATGCAGTTGCGGCAACCACTGGCAAAGGTTGCGGTAGTGCTGTTCAGCCAGCACCTCAGTGGGGGCCATCAGTGCTCCCTGCCAACCCGCACTGATCGTGCTGAGTAAAGCGGCGATGGCGACAACGGTTTTGCCTGACCCCACATCACCCTGCACCAGGCGGGCCATCGGTTCTTGGCGTTGCAGATCAGCTTGAATTTCGGCGAAAACCCTCTGCTGTGCATTGGTGAAGGAAAAGGGCAGGAGAGCATGAAAATCTGCCACCAGACCCGTTGCGGGTGAGGCCGGATCCAGCTGTGGAGACGGGCGCTGACGAAGGTCCCTGCGGCGTCCGAGCAGACCGAGCTGCAGCAGCAGAAATTCGTCGAACACCAGCCGACGTCGCGCCTGGTCCAAAGCCACCTTGTCGCTGGGGGCATGCAACCCCTTGAGTGCTTCGCTGCAGCTGATTAAATTCCATGCCTTCATCTCGTCGATCGAGAGGGGCTCCGGCCATTGGCTGGTGAGAGGAAGAACCTGATCGAGGAGCTGACGAAAACGATCGGATGCAACACCCTCCGTCAGCGGGTACACCGGCAACAGACGCCCAATGCTGCGGGAGCGGACCGGTGCATCGCTGCTTTCCAGAACCTCGATCAGAGGATCCTGAAACGTGAGGCCATAGCCTCCATCTTTGACCAACCCGCTGACCGCCACCGTTGCACCCATCGGATACAACCGCTGTTGACCCTTCAGATAGGCGGTTGAGCTGAAACGGCGCCCAGCCAGAAAACGACTGACCTTGATTCGCCCTGTCGGATCCTGCAGTTGTAATTCGAGGATGGCAAGGTTCGGGTTGCGGGGGCTGACGAACCCATTGCATCGCCGGATCGTTGCCACGATCGTTGCGGTCTCACCAGGCTCCAGAGCTTCAATGCGGCGACGGGTCGCGTAATCGACGTGGTCCCGCGGATAGTGCTTGAGCAGATCGCGCACCAGCAGCAGTCCGATGGAAGCCAGTCGACCCGCCAACTTGGGACCGACCCCCTGGAGTTGGGTCAGGCCACTGTCGAGTGCAAGGGGCCTCGCGGTGGTGTTTCGTTCCGGCTGCTTCAGTTTCAGTCGTGGTGGAGCCATCGGAGCTGAGGGCTCCAGGCGATGGCGCAATTCATGCAACCACTGGCGTGTTTCAGTGACCAACCTCCTGCGTCCGGACTCGGCCAGATCTGCGTAGTTGCCATAACGCTGTGTGAGTCCCTCAAGCCGTTCCGGAGCACCGGGTGGAAGCAGGCCCTGCGGAGGTTGGGACAGCTGCTCCTGAAGGAAGCAATCAAAACGCTGGCGCCGGCCCTGAAGGTTTGAACAACCGCGGTCACTTTCCAGCGTCAGTGCCTGTTGAAGAGGCCGCAGCCAGTCCAGAAGCTGACGCAGTTGGTCCTGGGTCAGCCCTCGGGCTTGAGGCTGCTGGGATCGGATGAACTCTGCCAAGGGGTAAGGGCCTCGCGATCCAGGCAGCGGCGCTCCCAATGGCGCTGCTGACGCACCATTGTGATCAGTTCCCGCTGCTGGTCGCGCAGTCGGCGTCGACAACGTCGCAGGCGATGGCTGTCGAATTCCAGCTCACTGAACCGAAGCAGAACACAGAGCAGGTCCATCCCCTGATCGAGCTCGCCCATCGGTAAGGGCAGCCGGAGGCGGAGAAGGTTGGAGGGAGCCGCCTGGATTTCCATCTGGCCGTTGATGACCGCCTCAAGCAGGTTCACCGGCAGCAGCGCTTGAGCCAGGCCGCTGCGCAGCATCTGGACGTTGACAGCGTGCGACAGATTGCGCAGCCGACGCGACAGAGCCAGGTCCATGCCGTCCATCCACTGCAATAACGCATCCGGCATGGTGGGCAGAAGATGGTCGTCGGGTTCAGCTGACGCGGTCGTCACATCTGCGGACGTGAGCTGTGCTGGGTCGTTTTGGTGCTGAAGAGCTTCGCCAGCCAGTTCGAACAGCGATCGCAGAACATCCAGATCCGGCTGGTCAGGTTCGTTGTTGTCGGAACTGTCTGGGGATGGTGAGGATTGAGAGGGCGGGGATGCCGCAATCGTTTCGTTTGGTTCAGTCTTTGGTGGTTTGTAGCCAAACCGCTGGGGCTGATCGAGTGGGGGACGAAGACTGAGTTCCACAGATCCCGGCTGCGGGGCTTCGGGTTCAGGAGGCTGATCAGCGGTTGCAGTGGTCTGGTCAGCAGCATCCTGAAGGCCCTGGAGCATCTGGCGGCTGGCACGGGCCTTACGACGACGGTGTTCTCGTTGCATCTGGCCGGCCAGATGCATCTGCTGCTCGACAGTCAGCAACACGGAGCAACGCTGCGTCAATTGTGAAACAGCAGCGTGAAATCCCTGACGCTGCGGTTCCGGCATCCTGCTGAATCGGAGTGGATCCGACTCGGAAATCAGTTGAAAGAGAGCCTGCCGCACAGCGGGGTCCAGTTCCTCTCGCAGGATCTGGAGATAAAGCGCAGCCTCCCGATAAACGGCAATCGAACGGAGCCGGCACAGCTTTTGAAGGCGTGCCAGCTGTTCGACGGGATCATGGGCGGACAAAAAGTCCTGGCTCTGCACAGGAATCAGCCGGCCTGCATGGAAGCGACTTCGGCGGCGAAATCGTTTTCCTCAACTTCAATTCCCTCACCAAGGGTGTACCGCGTGAACCGACGCACCTTGACGTTTTCACCGATTTTGCCGGCGGTCTGCTTGACCAGCTCGGCCACGGAGATGGAGCTGTCCTTGATGAAGGGCTGTTCCATCAGAGCAAGTTCCTTGAGGCGCTTGTTGATCCGACCCTCAACAATTTTTTCCTTCATCTGCTCAGGCTTTCCATCCAGGTCATCGCGACCCATTTCGATGGCTTTTTCCCTTTCACGAATTTGAGCCGGGATCTCGTCTGTGGTGACGTATTCCACTCCTGGGCAGGCAGCCACCTGCATCGCGACATCGCGCAGCAGCTCCTGGAACAGGTCACCACGGGCCACGAAGTCGGTCTCACAGTTGACTTCGATCAACACACCAACGCGTGCACCTGTATGGATGTAGCTGCCAATGGCACCTTCAGCGGCGGTGCGGCCAGATTTCTTTTCAGCGCTGGCAATGCCTTTCTGGCGCAGCCATTCAATGGCCTTTTCACTGTCGCCGTCGGTTGCTGACAGAGCCTTCTTGCAGTCCATCATTCCCGCGCCGGTCTTGTCGCGGAGTTCTTTGACAAGCTTTGCGGATACGGCAGCCATCGGAGGTTGTTAGCGGTGGAATAAATAGAAAACGCCGCCGTGACGACGAAGCGACACGGCGGGGTGAAGTTAGCGGTTCAGAGAGCTTCAGCCCTCGGTGGAGTCACCACCACGCTGCTCGTTATTGCCGTGACGGCCTTCATTGATGGCGTCGGCGAGGCGACCAAGCACCAGTTGAACGGAACGCACAGCGTCGTCGTTGCAGGGGATGGGCACTTCGCAGAGGTCAGGGTCGCAGTTGGTGTCGAGCATCGACACCAAGGGGATATCCAGCTTGCGAGCCTCCAGCACAGCATTGGATTCACGGCGCTGGTCCACGAGCACCACAACATCCGGAAGACGCCGCATGTTCTTCAGGCCTCCGAGATACTTCTGCAAACGCTCGAGTTCGCGGCGGAGAACAGCACCCTCTTTCTTCGGACGCATGGCGATGGCGCCACTGGACTCCATCCTTTCGAGATCCTTCAGACGATCGATCCGAGCCTTCATCGTGGTCCAGTTGGTGAGCATGCCGCCCAACCAGCGCTGGTTCACGTAAGAAGCACCGCAGCGGGCTGCTTCCAGTGCCACAACTTCAGAAGCTTGTTTCTTGGTGCCGACGAAGAGGAAGCGTTTGCCGCTGCGCGCAGCGGAGCGAGTCCACTTGTAGGCGTTGTTCATGCAGACGGCGGTCTGCACGAGGTCGATGATGTGGACACCATTGCGCGCGCAATAGATGTAGCGCGACATCTTGGGATTCCAGCGGCGGGTTTGGTGCCCAAAGTGGGCACCCGCCTCCATCATTTCGGAGAGAGTGACAACAGCCATGACTTGAGGTTTCGGGTTCGCCTCCACCTGCCAGGGATGAAATTCGGCGATGCCAGAAGGCGAACGCCGGATTCACATGCACCCGAAACGGGCAGGTGTGCGGTGTGAAAGAACTCGTTGAAGTTATCAAAACGCCGGGCAGTGCAAGCCATCCCGGCGTGCTTCTCGGAACATTGCACGCACACCGATGCGATTCAGGGGCAAGCGCAGAAGCTCCATGGCCGTGCCGGAATAACCGCGACGAATCAACCAGCGCAACAACGGCAGCAGCGTTTGTTCGTTGATCAGCCCACCAAGCGTGAGTAACTCCCAGAGAATCCGGTGCAACCAGGTGAATTGAATGATGAACCGCACTCTCCTGGTGGGGTGCTTGCGGTAAAACAGCAACCCCATCCGAGCCCGCTCGCCCTCCACTTCGATGAGCCGAGGAATCTGATCGAGACTGAGTGCCGGATGCCAGTGGTAGCCCACCGCATCCGGGCATTTGATCAGACGCACCCTCATTCGCCGCAGCCGTTCGCCCAACTCCAGATCTTCCCAGCCGTACAGGCGGAAGCCTGTGTCGAACAAGCCGGATCGCTGAAGAATGCTGCGATCGATTGCCACATTGCCTGTGGCGAAATAGGCCCAGGAGAGATCGCGAAGTTTGTGCCGCTCCTTTGTTGGCTCTTCAAAGTTGGCGGTGTTGATGACAGCGCCATAGGTGAAGCAGAGCCGGTCACCCGTGCGACTCCAACTCTGCTGGAGCGCTTCGGCATGCTTCGCAAGAAACACGGGGGTGACAACAAGGTCACTGTCGATGAAAACGATGACATCTCCCCGGGCATGCTCAACACCACGGTTGCGACCTTCGGCAGGACCGCCGTGAACCTGCTCAATCAGCCGCACATGGGCAAAGCGGTCCGTGTTCCGACGCAGCCAGGTGGGTGTTCCATCTGTGGAACCGTCGTCCACCACGACCACCTCGTAGCTCTCAACCGGTGTGCCGCTCGTCTGCTGCTGCTCCAAGGCCAACAGACACTTCTCAAGTATGGGCCGGCGGTTGTAGGTCGGAATAACGACGCTGACGAACATCGCGGCAACCGGCACAGCAGAAGATCTCAGATTACGGCCAACAAAAAGGGGGCAAGGCCCCCTTCAAAACTCGATTGACAGACCAGATGATCAGTCGGCTGCGCCACCATTGTTAGCTGTGCCTGTCACACCGTTGCCGGCTCCTTCTCCACGGCCATCATTGCGCATCTTGCGCTTTTTGAACTTGCGGGCGTAGGCGCGATTGCGTTCCTGCTTTTCTTTCTTCAGGTTTCTGCGCTTGGCCATTCGGTGTTGGTCTTTTTGAATAAATTGATCTTACTCAATCAGGTGGCAACAGAGATCCGTCCTCCATCCGCAGGATCCGATCGGCCACATCGAGGATCCGTGGGTCGTGCGTCACGATCAGCACGGCACAGTCCTGTTCGCGGGCCAACCGTCGCAACAGCTCCACCACCTCTCGGCCTGTGGCACCGTCCAAGGCTGCCGTCGGCTCATCCGCCAGGAGCAACCGTGGATGGGCGGCAAGTGCCCTGGCGATAGCGACCCGTTGTTTCTGGCCACCGGAAAGGTCGTGGGGCAGTTTGCCCATCTGGTCTTCGAGTCCAACGGATCGGAGCCAGTGGCGAGCTTCATCCCGACGGGCCCGATAACCGAGATCGGGCAGCAGATCGGAACCCATCTGAACGTTCTGCTCAGCGGTGAGGCATCGCAAAAGGTTATGGCCCTGGAAGATCATCCCGATCCGGCGACGAACCTGCTGCCTACGACGACGCCCTGCACCATCAAGCCGTTCTCCCAGAACATTCACCGTGCCCTGCTGAACCGTTCGCAGTGCACCGATGAGGGTCAGCAGGGTTGTTTTTCCGCATCCTGAAGGCCCGGTCAGCAGCACCACTTCTCCAGGCTCAATCTTGAGGCTGATGTTCTGAAGCACCGTTCGGAGCATTTCTCCTTGGCCGAATGCATGGCTCAGAGACTGGATTTCAACGGCTGGCATCAAAAGATCTCCGCCGGATCCGCATCCACAAGTCGCCTCATCGCCAGAAGCGCCGAAAGCATGCACATCACCAGAATCATTCCGCCGACAGTGAGAGCCCTGGTGGCATTCATTCCCACGGGGAGGCTCGTGGCATCACGCACGAACCAGTAGAGCCCCTGACCAGCCAGATAAGCCGGGACATATCCCATAACGGCCAGATAGAAACCCTCTCGCACCACGACGCCCAACAGATGGCTGAGGCGGTGGCCCATGGCCATCAACGTGGCGTACTCGGGGAGGTGGTCGCTGACGTCTGTGTACAGCACCTGATAAACGATCACACATCCCACGACGAAGCCCATGGCGGCTCCGAGGGTGAAAATGAAGCCGATTGATGTGCCGCTTTTCCAGTAATTTTTTTCGAACTCAATAAACCCCTGCTTGGTGAGAACTTTCACGTCGTCGGGGAGTCGCGACTGAAGCCTTTCCACCACCTGCTGCGGATCCGAGCCAGGGCGCAATCGGATCAAACCCACTTCGATCGATCCGGGCGGTTTCTGGGGTGCCAGGTCCAGAAAGGTTTCCGTGCTGGTGAGCAGATTGCCGTCAGCTCCAAAGCTCGTGCCAAGGCTCACCAGCCCTTCAACACGGATTCTGTTGCCTGCGATCTCGGTTTCGACCGTTCGTCCCTGGCGATACCAATCGGCGATGGGGCCGAACTCTGGGCGAGACAACTGATCGAAGAGGATCCGACCCTTTTGTTTGAGTGCTTCCGTCTTCTGCGAAAGGCTGGGATCAACAAAAAAAGGATCGTCTGGATTGAATCCCAACGCGAGAATCGCGCGGTTGAGACGCGTCTCCGGGTTTCTCCACAACATCAGGCCCCAGTGAACGGGACTCACGCCCTCAACGGCCGGGTCAGCAAGGGTCTGAACCAGCCGTCTGCGTGGAAAACCCGCCATCCGAATCGAACTGGCGGAACGGGGACTGATCAACACCAGATCGGCATCAAACAACCGGTGCACCGTGACGCTGGCATCAAAGAGGCCATCCCTGAAACCCAGTTGCATGAACATCAGGATCCCGGCGAAACTGATGCCAGCCAGGGCCACCAGCAGACGGACAGGCTGGCGTGACAGCAACAACCAGGACAGAGGAATTCTTCGCCCCTGCCAAAGGTTTCTCATGGTTCGAACCGGGCGATCACCTTCAAACCAGCCAGCCTGAGCACGCGACGGGCATCGTCATCGTCTAGCGCCACCAAGACCTCAACCACGCGCGCATCGGCATCACCGGTGGGATCTGTTGACAACACTTCGCGCTGCTGAACCTGGGGACTGATCTGGATCACACGGCCCTTCAAGTGACCACTGAAGCCGCCGTTTTCGCTGCTTAGTTTCACCGATTGGTCGAGGCCAATTCGGGCGATATCGGA
>QCTY01000013.1:0-26245 GCA_003208975.1 Synechococcus sp. AG-676-F02 | reverse complement strand
TGTTTCAGTCCCAGCTGAACCGCTGCTTCCGCTTCGGCATCCAGAGCGCTGGTGGCCTCATCCAGCAGCAACAGCGCGGGGTCACCCAACACAGCCCGGGCAATGGCGATGCGCTGCAGTTGCCCCCCGGAAAGATTGCTCCCGCGTTCTTCCAGCAGCGTGTCGTAGCCATCGGGCAAGGCCTGAATGAAACCATCGGCGTTCGCCAACCGCGCTGCATTGGCCACCTGCTCATCCGTGGCGCGTCGTCCGAAGCGTATGGCTTCGGCAATCGTGCCGGAGAAGACCATCGTGCGCTGTGGAACCAGCGCCACCCGTTGACGCAGATCCCGAGCCTTCAATCGACTGAGGTCGACACCATCCAGCAGGATCCGACCATGCTGGGCGGTGTTGAAACGCAGCAGCAGAGAGAACAGGGTGCTTTTGCCTGCACCGGAGGGGCCAACCACCGCCAGCACGGATCCGGCCGACACCTGCAGATCAAGTTGGTGAAGCACGGGCTGACCCGTCATGTAGCTGAAGCTGAGCGATTCAAGGCTGAGGTCTCCGCTCAGATCACCAAGCAAAACTGCATCGATCGGATCATTGGGCTCCCTCGGCTCTTGCTCGATCTCACGCAATCGACGCAGCGAAGCCTGGCCCTGCTGAAATTCGTTGAAGTTGTTGGTGACGTGCGCGATCGGGTCGATCAGCACAATCAGACCCGTGAGGTAACTGCTCAGGCCAGCGATCGTCAGATCACCACTTTCAATCCGCCAGGCGGCGAGTCCCAGCACAGCGAACAGACCGATCACCTCGATGATTCCCACCACCGGGTGCTGCAACGCCACAAGGCTGTAAGTGCGCTGTCTTGCCTGACGGTGCTGAGCGATCTCCTCTTCAAAGCGATCCTGCAGCCAGGGCTCCGCCGCAAAGGCCCGCACCAGGGGCAGCCCCTCGATGGCTTCACCCAGCAGGCCAGCCAACTCACTCACTTTTTTCTGGCTGCGTTCGGTGGCACGCATCACCTGGGCACCGAACAGGCTGATGAGCCACACGATCACCGGAGCCAGCAAAAGAATGGCGAGGCTGAGTTTCCAATCCAGCCAGACCATGGTGCAGAGCACCACCACGAGCTGGAGCAAACTGGGAACGGTGTCGTGAATCGTCTTGTAAAGCACCTCGCTCACACGGTCGGCGTCTTCCGTGAGGCGATAGGTGAGATCCCCTGCGGACAGCTTTTCAAGAGCACCAAGCTCAACGCGCTGAAGGGTGCTGAACAGCTCGCGGCGGAGTCGCTGGCTCACTTTCAAAGCAGGCCCGGCCAGGAGAGAGTCCTGTCCGAACTGCGCCAGCTTCTGAACGGAAAAGATCAGCACCCCCTGCCCGATCAGCTGCATCACACGATTCAGATCCCGTGAACCGAGCGCTGGAAACAAGTCACCCGCCAGCTGCACCAGCAAAGGGAAACTGGCGACGTAAACCAGCATGCAGGCCCCACCCAAGAGCAGCTGACGAAGGTGAGGGCGTAGCAGTGGTATCAGTCGCCGGAAGCCGGCCTGAGAGGGTTTGAGCATGGCGGCACAGTATCAATGGTGCTCTGGTGTTCTGCCGCTGATGAAGCTGGATCAATACCTCAAGTGGAAAGGCTGGGCTTTCACCGGTGGCGAGGCCAAGCAACGGATTCAGCAGGGTGATGTGGAGGTCAACGGAACCGTTGAAACCCGACGCGGTCGCCAGCTGATTCCCGGTGATCGCGTCTCTCTGGCCGGGCAGAACGGCGTTGTTGAAGAAAATCCAACGACAGGGCCGTAAGTTGGCCCCTGATCCGACGAGGAATCGACGCGTGCGCAGACCGGTGATCGCTGGCAACTGGAAAATGCACATGACCTGTGCCCAGGCCAGGGACTACATGGCCACGCTTCTGCCTCTGATTGCAGACACCCCGTCTGATCGAGATCTGGTGCTGGCTCCGCCCTTCACGGCGCTGTCCACCATGGCTGAAGCATCGAAGGGATCGGCTGTCTCGCTCGCCAGCCAGAACGTGCACTGGGAAGACCATGGGGCTTACACCGCTGAGATCTCAGCCGAGATGCTGATTGAGCTCAGCGTGCGCTACACGATTGTTGGTCACAGTGAGCCGCGTAAATACTTCAGTGAGAGCGATGAACAGATCAATCACCGTGCCCGTTGTGCTCAGGCCAAGGCGCTGATTCCGATCGTGTGCGTGGGTGAGTCGGATGAACAGCGGGAACGCGGTGAAGCCGAAAGGGTGATCCGACGCCAGGTGGAGCAGGGTCTTGAAGGCTTGGATGCCAACAAGTTGGTTGTGGCCTATGAACCGATCTGGGCGATTGGAACAGGCAAAACCTGTGAAGCGGATGAAGCCAACCGCATCTGCGGTCTGATCCGCAGCTGGGTGGGTGCCACCGATCTGGTGATTCAGTACGGCGGATCGGTAAAGCCAGGCAACATTGATGAATTGATGGCCATGAGCGATATCGACGGTGTGCTTGTGGGGGGAGCCTCACTTCAACCCGACAGCTTCGCCCGCATTGCCAACTACCAACACAACTGAACCAAGCCGTTGGCCTCAGAGGTGGGGCGAACACACCGCGGTGATGGGGGTGATCAACATCACCCCGGATTCCTTCAGTGATGGTGGTCGTTTCCTTGAATGCGACCAAGCCGAGCAGGAGGCCGACCTTCAGCTTGAAAGCGGGGCCGATGTTCTTGATCTGGGCGCTCAGAGCACGCGGCCAGGAGCCGATGAGGTTGGTGCTGAGGAAGAGTGCCGCCGCCTGCTTGAACCACTGAGACGGATCCGGCGGCGACACCCTTCAGCGCTGATCTCCGTCGACACGTTCCATGCAGCGGTCGCCGAAGCAGCTGTCGAAGCAGGAGCAAACTGGATCAATGATGTCAGCGGTGGGCAGCGGGATCCGACCATGCTGCCGCTGATAGCGGAGGTCGGCTGTCCCGTGGTGCTGATGCACAGCCGCGGCAACAGTCGAACGATGGATCAGCTCACCGATTACAACGACGTGGCGATTGACGTTCTGGAGGGTCTCCGTGCCCGCAGCGAAGCGGCCGTGGCTGCAGGTGTGCGCGCTGACCGGATCATCTGGGATCCCGGTCTTGGATTCGCCAAAACCCAACTCCAGAATCTCGAGCTGCTGCAGCAGCTCGAACTGTTAACGGCAGATGGCGTACCGCTGTTGATGGGACCATCGCGTAAGCGCTTCATCGGTGCCGTACTGGACGAGCCGGAACCACGGGAACGGATCTGGGGAACGGCCGCTGTGGTCTGCCGGTGTGTGCAGGCGGGGGTAGCTGTCGTGCGCGTTCATGACGTGAAACCGATGGTTCAGACCGTGCGCATGGCCGAAGTCCTCTGGTGATGGTCGTCTCGCGGTGAACCCATCCCACCCAACGATCTTTATTCAGATAGCGGCCTATCGCGACCCGGATCTTCCAGCCACGCTCCACAACCTGCTGTCGAGGGCGGCCGCACCGCAACGCATTCACCTGGGGATCTGCCTTCAACTGGCCAGCACCGACCCGGAGGCCTGGGGCAACAACCACTTACCCGAACACCCGCACCTGCAGCTGCACAACTGCCTGGCCAACGAAAGTCGAGGAGCCTGCTGGGCCCGCAGGCAAGCCCAGCAGTTCTTTCAGGGCGAAACCTTTCTGCTCCAGATCGACAGCCATATGAGAGCGGTTCCCAACTGGGACCTGAAACTGTTGGAAAGCTGGGAGCGCTGCAACGATGCAAAGGCAGTGCTGAGTGTTTACCCCAACGGGTTTGAGCAACCCTGCAGGCTGAACATGTCGACGTTGCCAGTGATGGCCGCCCGTCGATTCAACAAGTACGGAATTCTTCAGTTCCAGGGCATCAGTCGCTATCGGATGCCGGAGCAGAAACCATCCGAACCTCTCGCCAATGCATTGATTGCTGGAGGATTTCTGTTTGGACCTGGCAGCATCGTGAGTGATATTCCCTACGATCCATATCTCTATTTCGACGGGGAAGAGATCAGCGTATCCGCGAGGTTATGGACCCACGGGTACAACATTTACTCGCCAAACGAATTGATTTTATTCCACCTTTACAAGAGCAAATTAAACAACAATTCTGCCGAAACCCATTGGAATGATCATCAAAATTGGTTTGAGCTGAACCGTCGCTCGATGGTTCGCGTCCACACGCTTCTCAACAGCCTGAAGATTGCACCTGTTGGGCTAAAACCTTCAGCAGACGATGTGAAGGATCTAAAAAATTATGGACTCGGAAAAAGTCGCAGCCTGGCCGACTATCAGCTCTGGGCTGGCATTGATTTTTTAAACCAACGCATCAACCCAAAGGCCCTATCCGGTCAGTTTCCAGCCGGACAGGCCTGCTGAAGCGTTATTCAGCAACCACTCCCTCAATGCGGTCTTCAACCTCCTGATAGAGCTCCTGCAACTGTTCAATATTTTCGTCAGAGGTTTCCCAGTAACCACGACCATGAACCTCCAGGAGGGTGCCCACGATCTGACGGAAGCTATTGGGGTTGAGCTCGAGAAGACGCTTTCGCATCTCTGGATCATTGATGAAGGTTTCGTTGGCTTCTTCATAGACAAAGTTGTCTACGGAACCACTGGTTGCACTCCAGCCGAGGGTGAAGTTGAGGCGCTTGGCCACTTCACGTACCCCTTCGTAACCGGAATCCAGCATGCCCTCGTACCACTTCGGATTGAGCAGCTTGGTCCGTGAATCCAGGCGGATTGTCTCGCTCAGAGAACGCACCTGGGCATTCGCCGTGGTGGTGTCTGCGATGTAGCTGGTGGGTGACTTGCCATCGTCGCGGAGACCGGCGATCAACTTGGTGGGGTCGGAGTCGAAATAGTGACTCACGTCTGTCAGAGAGATCTCTGCAGAATCCAAATTCTGGAAGGTCACATCAGCGGTCTTCATCACGTTCTCGAACACCTCACGCTTCTGGTTCATTTCACCGGGGTTATCAGCATTGAACGCGAAGGTTTTACGTGAGAGATACATCTCCTGCAGTTCACCTTCTTCTTCCCAGGTGCTGTTTTCAACCGCGAGGTTCACGTTGGAGCTGTAGCTGCCGCTGGCATTGGAGAACACTCGGCAGGCTGCATCGCGAAGGGTGGTTCCCTCTTTCTCCGCCTGTTCAAGGGCATGTTTGCGGACGAAATTTTGATCGAGAGGTTCATCCGCCTCAGCCGCCATTTTCACGGCCTGATCGATCAGGGCCATCTGATTGATGAACAGATCTCGGAACACCCCTGAGCAATTCACCACCACATCAACCCTGGGGCGACCAAGTTCTTCGAGGGAAATGAGTTCGAGTTTGTTCACCCTGCCAACTGAATCAGGCATCGGCTTGACGCCGACGAACCAAAGAATCTGAGCCAGAGACTCGCCGTAGGTCTTGATGTTGTCCGTGCCCCAGAGCACACAGGCGATGGTTTCAGGCCACGCCCCCTGCTCCTCTCGCTGCCGTTCAATCAGTTTGTCGACTACACCCTTGGCGGCTGCAACCGCGGCCCGGGTTGGAATGGCCTGTGGGTCAAGGGCGTGAATGTTTTTGCCACTGGGCAGCACCCCCGGGTTGCGGATCGGGTCACCGCCGGGTCCTGGAAGGACATATTCCCCGTCGAGCGCTTTCAGCAGACTCTCCATCTCCATATCGGCGCACACCTGTTCAAGACAGAAGCGGAGATAGGCAAACAGCTTGTCGAGTTCGCCTGAATCGATCTGAACGAATCCAGCGGAGCAGCAGGCCCGGAGCCAGGGGGACGGCAGCTTGAAACCGAAGCGAGCCAGCAGCTCGGTGAACCAGCCGAGGTTGTTGCGCAGATTGACCCGACCATCAAGGCCCGTGACCGAGCGCACCATGGCTCCAACAGCAGCACGGGATGTCTCGGTGATCGTGCGGTTCAGCTCCACATCAGCGAGCACACCTTCGTCGTTTCCCTTGTAGACGTCTTCAATGCTGCGACCCAACGCCTCAGCCAGTAGACCGGGGAGGGAGCGCAGATCATCCTCTTCTCGCTCAAGCGCAGCAATGCTCACAAGCGTTGCAACAGCTTCTTCTGCCGTGGGGGGCTTACCGATGGTGTGCAGACCACAGGGAAGCAATCGACTCTCGATCTCCATCAACTGGCGGTAAACCGCACCCACGAGGGCATCACGCCCCTCAAGCCCAAGATCTGTGGAATCGTCGTCAGGCAGTTCAACATCCTTGTCGAGATTGCACTGGCGAGCGGTCTCAACGATGGTGTTCACGATCTGAATGCCGCGGCCACCTTCCCGCAGTTGCTGATAGGAGCCGACAAGCTCACCAAGTTCCTTGAGGCCCTTGTACAAGCCGGCGTTCTCGGCCGGAGGGGTCAGATAACTGATCGTCGAGGCGTAGCCGCGACGCTTGGCGATGGTGGCCTCTGAAGGGTTGTTGGCGGCGTAGTAATAGAGATTCGGCAGAGCTCCGATTAGAGAATCGGGGTAGCAGGTCTCACTCATCCCCATCTGCTTGCCGGGCATGAACTCGAGGGAGCCGTGGGTGCCGAAGTGCAGCACCGCATCAGCCTTCCAGATCTTCTGGAGGTAGGTGTAGTAGGCGGCGAAGCCGTGGTGCGGGCTAGCGCTGCGGGAATACAGCAGACGCATCGGATCACCCTCGTAGCCGAAGGTGGGTTGAACGCCGACAAAAACGTTGCCGAAGTGGCGACCGAACACCAGCAGGTTCTGTCCATCACTGTTGAGATTTCCGGGTGGCTTGCCCCAGTTCTCCTCAAGACGCTCGGAGTAGGGGGTGAGACGCTCGTACTCCTCAACACTCATGCGGTGTGCAACGGAGAGATCCGGTGAGCCCTGCATCGCGTTCGCGTCATTGATTACCGCTTCGAGCAGCGCCCGTGGAGTAGCCGGCAGGTTCTGAACGTCGTATCCCTTGGCCTTCATCTCCTGCATCACCCGATGGATGGAGCCGAAGACGTCGAGATAGGCAGCAGTACCCACATTGCCTTTGTCGGGCGGGAAACTGAACACGGTGATGGCCAGCTTCTTGTCAACGCGCGGCTTGATGCGCAGCGACGACCAGCGGATGGCCCTTTCAGCGATTGC
Source organism: Synechococcus sp. AG-676-F02 (assembly GCA_003208975.1). Taxonomy (GTDB): domain Bacteria; phylum Cyanobacteriota; class Cyanobacteriia; order PCC-6307; family Cyanobiaceae; genus Parasynechococcus. The sequence goes on along the minus strand of QCTY01000013.1, from coordinate 19,131 downwards.
ATCAACACGGTCCTGAAGCGTGTGAGCCTTGCCGGTGGCATCGTCGCGACCGGAAAGAACGATCGGCTCAATCGCACCATCAAGCTCAGGGATGGCGATCTGCAGTGCCACCTGAACCGGATGAAGTCCCAGATCGCTTTGTTCCCACTCCTGAGTGGTCTGGAACACGAGGGGCAACGCCACCATGTAGGGGCAGTTGAGCTTTTTCAGAGACTCGATGGCCTTGGGATGGTCCTGGCGGGCAGGTCCACCCACCAGGGCGAAGCCCGTGAGGGAAACGATGCCATCCACCAGTGATTTCTCTGGATTCAGCGGGTCATAGAAGAACGCGTTGACGGGTTTGGAGAAATCCAGACCGCCACAGAAGATCGGAATGACCGTGGCGCCTCGGAATTCAAGCTCCTGGATCGTGGCCACGTAATGGGCGTCATCCCCTGTGACGATGTGGCTGCGTTGGAGCACCAGGCCGATCACTGGGCCCTTTCTGGCGTCCTCGGATAAGTCGGTACGGCTGGAGGACCAGTTGAGGTACTCCTTGAGGTCCTCAAACATCGAAGGTGCCAGAGGATGCCAGATACCCAGATCTGGGAAGACTTCCGGCTCGGCCACCTCCATGGCCGGGCGATCCTCACCCTCGGCTGCTGGGAAGACGTATTTATACGCCAGCATCAGCAGGAAGTTGCGCAGGTTGTCCGGCGTACCCCCAAGCCAGTACTGGAAACTGAGCATGAAGCTGCGGGCGTCCTGCGCCTTCTCTACCGGCAGGTACTTGAGAACGGTGGGGAGAGTGTTCAGGAGCTTGAGCATGGCGTCCTGAAATCCAGCGCCGCCAGCTTCCTTCCGCTTCTTCATGAAGCCGGCAATGGCGCTTTTGCTCTGTCCCAGCTGAGCCATGGAAAAGCTGCCCAGCTTGTTGAGCCGCATCACCTCAGGCATCGAGGGGAAGACAACCGCAGCCTTCAAGCGATCCCGGTGGGGTGCGACGGCGTCAACAACCTTCTGGGCCAGATCCTCAATGAAAATCAGCGAGGCGATGAAGACATCGGCCTGGGCAACATCGGCGCAGAAATCGGCGTAGTTGTCCTCGTCGCGCAGTTCCTCAATCAGATAGCCGCTGAGTTCAATACCCAGATCGACTCCGGAGGCATTCAGACCATTGGCAGCCTGGGTGAGAGCGTTTTGATATTGGGGTTCAAGAACCACGTAAACAGCCTTCATCACGGCTTTGTGGTTCTGGCCCTCCACAGGAGCAACGCGTCGATCGGCGGAGCGAACCTGTGTGAACATCAGCGCATCTTGGGCAATGTGAAGAACCCTACGGTGACAAAGAGGGCTTAGGCCAAGATTCCTGATTCGCGTTACACCGCCGCCCCATAGGCTCAGGTCATCCACCAATGCTTCGATGACCGCTCAAATCCCCGTTTTGGTTGCAGGTGCACTGGGACGGATGGGGGCAGAGGTGATCCGCGCAGTCGTCGGAGCCGAGGATTGTTCCCTTGTGGGCGCCATCGATAACACCCCTGGGAAGGAGGGGGTGGACGTTGGGCTGGAACTGGGGCTGGGTGAACTCGAAGTGGCGGTGACCGCGGATTTCGAGGGCTGCCTCTGCGCTGTGAGCCAGTCGGTGCGCGACAGCGACAGGGCCTCTGTTCTGGTTGATTTCACTCATCCTTCGGTTGTGTACGAACACACCAGAGCTGCAATCGCCTACGGGGTGCATCCAGTGATCGGCACAACAGGACTTTCGCCCAAGCAGCTCAAAGACCTCAGTGAGTTCTCCACCAAAGCGTCGATCGGCGGTGCAGTGATCCCCAACTTCTCCGTCGGCATGGTTCTGCTGCAGCAGGCAGCGGCGGCGGCGGCAAGGTTTTATGACCACGCCGAACTCACGGAACTGCATCACAACCGCAAAGCCGATGCGCCCAGCGGCACCTGCATCAAGACAGCGGAATTAATGGAGGAGCTGGGCAAAGACTTCAATCAGGAAGAGGTCGAAGAGCACGAATCGCTGACCGGATCCCGCGGAGGGCGACGTGAAAGCGGACTGCGGCTTCACTCCCTTCGATTGCCTGGGTTGGTGGCTCACCAGGAGGTGATGTTTGGTGCCCCCGGAGAGACCTACACCCTGCGCCACGACACGATCGACCGTTCCGCCTACATGCCGGGTGTGCTGCTCACCATTCGAAAGGTGGGTGGACTCGGCAACTTGGTCTATGGCCTGGAACGCCTGATCTGACGACCCAATAATGCTGATCCCTCTTCGTCCTGGAGAACTTGAGCGACTGATTCCGGCCGTTGCCACAGGCAACCAGTTCCGTGCGGCCCTCGGCAAACCACAGGTGGTCTTGCAACGGGTGATGATCGCCGCCATCGGCGGCGTGATCACACTGCTGATCAGCCAGAACCAGATGGCCAGCCGCTGGGGGCCCTTCTGGCTTGTCGTGGGTGTGGTTTTTCTGCTCTACGTGCTGTGGGGTCCGATCCTGCAGGCCGGCCAGCGCAATGCAACCATGCGGCGCTATCCGTCGGCAGCGATGTTTGATGGTGAAATCGCTGAGGTCACCACGCGCGAGCGCGTTGAAAACCGCCATGAGCAGGCCGACAGCAGGGGGCAGCTCGAACTGGTCGAGAACAGACGCACTTGGATGTTGCTGGAACTTCAGGACGAAGACGGCTACCTGGGACGCCTGGCCTTTCCCATGGAAAAAAAGCATCAGACGATCCGGGCTGGATCCCAAATCCGCTGTCTGGTGCTGAGCGAGCGCAAGGATTTTTCTCGCATCGGCGCCTTGAGCGATGCCTGGCTTCCAGGGTTACGGATGTGGGTCGGTGAGTACCCCTTCTTGCTCAGACCCGCATTTGAGGAACTCTGTCAATTGCGCTTGCAACGCCGCCGGACGAGCTGATCAAGGGCCCACGCTTTACAGATCGCAAACCTGGTTTACACTTCGTGACAATTACAGCGAGATCCAGTTCATGGCTCAGTCAACTCCTCCCGTCGTTCGTGGTGCAACCGTGACTCAGGAAGATGGTGGTCGCCTGAACGCCTTCGCCACTGAGCCGCGCATGGAAGTCGTCGAAGCCACCAACGGCTGGGGATTCCACGAGCGTGCAGAAAAGTTGAACGGACGGATGGCCATGCTGGGTTTCATTGCCCTTCTGGCCACTGAGATCGCCCTTGGCGGTGAAGCGTTCACCCACGGTCTGCTCGGCCTGGGCTGAAGCCACGGTTACGGGTCGGGGTCGTCCACACTCGCTGCATGGCCCCGAGATTACCCATTGTTCATGTGCTTGGAGCCGGTCCAACCGGCTCCCTCACTGCTTTCGCTCTAGCTAAAAAGGGGTATCGGATCGTTCTCCACGATCCGCAATCGGCACACAACCTGCAGAGCCGCAGTCGTGCCTACGCCATTACTCATTCCAGTCGTCGGCTGTTGGATCTTCTTGGGCTGTGGTCTGCACTGGAGCCCGCCCTGACGGGATTTGAAGCGCTGGAATTGCGGGATGACGCAAGCTCTGGCCGCGTTCGATTCAGCCGCAGCGATCTGAACTCGATCAACAGTGATCAAGGCACCATCGGCTGGATCCTCGACCATCGCCCGCTGATGCGTCTGCTGCTTCAGCAACTCCACAACCACGCAAACGTTCGCCTTTATCTGGGCTCACCACCCCCGGAAGCGCCAGCTGACACCCTGGTGGTGGCAGCAGATGGCCCAGGATCACCGACGCGTCGCCGCTGGCGGATTCCCGTTTGGCAGCATCGCTACCGACAGGGGTGCCTGACCTCCAAGGTCGCCTTGCGGGGCGCCGACGATGCCACAGCCTTTGAGTTGTTCAGACCGGAAGGTCCCCTGGCAGTGCTGCCCCTGGGCAACGGGACGGCACAGGTTGTGTGGAGTGCACCATTTCAATCCTGCGAACAGCGAGCTGGCTTGAGTGGATCCGCTTTCCTCGATCAGCTTGCGGCGGTTCTCCCCCAGGGCCTTGAACCAGATCTTCTACTCGACACACCGCGGGCCTTTCCACAGCAATGGCAGCTGGCACGACGTTTCAGTCTTGGACGCGGGGTGTTGGTCGGGGAGGCGGCGCACCGTTGCCATCCAGTGGGTGGGCAGGGCCTGAACCTGTGCTGGCGAGATGTTGAAACCCTGATGTCAGTGGCCGACCCGACGATTGCTGCCGAGGTGATCGCTCGGCGTTACGGCAGACGGCGCTGGCTCGATGTACTCGCCGTAGGCATTGCGACCGATCTGCTTGTGCGTCTGTTTTCCAATCGACTACCGCCCCTGTGCCTGCTTCGCCGGATCACGTTGATCGTGATGGCCCGAATGCAGGTACTGCGTCGGATCAGCTTGCGTGCCATGACCGATGGCCCCATGCAACTCCTGCGGCCCTTGCCAGAGTGAGCTGACCATCGGTCTTGCCATGGTGCTCAGCAGTCAGCCCCAGCCAGCCCCATCAGCGCAGCTGTTGGATTTTTTGCAGCGGCGTCTGGGATTAAGCAGCAGTGCCCTGACGCTGGGGTTGCGTCAGGCTGAACTGGAGCAGGCACCGCTTCCTGTGGTGCTCTGGAGTTTTGGCCTGCTCAGCCTGGATCAGCTACAGCAGGTTCTCGACTGGCAAGACGCTCAGGAGTAGTGAATCAACGATTCAACCGGCACTCCAGCAGGAAGGGATGCACGGCCGCCGAGGCTCTCCAGTTCGATCACGAACGCAAATCCCACCAGAACTGCACCGGCCTGAACGATCAGTGAACCTGTCGCCGCGGCCGTGCCACCGGTGGCAAGCAGATCATCCACCACCAATACGCGTGGAGAGCCGCTGAGGGCATCCTGTTGCAGCTCGAGCCGATCGCTGCCGTACTCAAGGGCATAGTCCACACCGATCACTGCGCCTGGAAGTTTTCCGGATTTACGCACCGGTACAAATCCCAACGAGCGACGCAACGCCAGGGGAGCTCCAACAATGAAGCCGCGCGATTCAATTCCAACAATCAGATCGGGGTGAACGGCATCACAAACGCCTTCAAAACGCTGAATCACATCGGCCATCGCCGCTGGATTGCGCAGCAGCGGATTGATGTCCCTGAACAGAATTCCCGGCTTAGGAAAATCAGGAATCTCGCGGATACACGACGGAAGGTCCAAATCCTGGTGACGCAACGGCCTGACCCCTGGCATCATCGCAGCCATGACCGAGACCTCGACCGCAAGCGATGCGCGCCTCAGCCGAAGAGGCGTTGAACAGCTCGACCTTCTGCTGCTCACCGCCGAGGCCCTGGACCTGAACGGTGGTGAAGCCATGCTCTGGACCAGCCACCAGCTGGGGCTGAAAGAACAGTTTCCCAACAGGGTTGAGCTGTGGAAGCGGCGCTGCCACAACCCGCTTCGGCGCGTCACCCGTCGGGAGGGACTCAATCCATCCGATGCGGAATCCCTGATCCGCCTGGTCTGTGCCATGGCGGATCGGCTGTACCCAATGCTGCATCAGCTGCTGTCCTCGCGGGAACCGGCGCATCTGAGTCAGCAGCGCTGGGGACTGGTGGCTGAACGCCTCGGCGACTTGGTCGAAGAACGCCTGAATCAACGGCGCGGCGCCGTTCTGCGCCTTCTCGATCCAGCCCACAACGAGAACACCCACCGCCAGTTGGTCAGCACCCTTGCTTTGGTTGCTGGCCCCGGCGGAGTGGACCGTCTGCGCGCCCGTCTGCTCGATCCCACCCCTTGAAACCGATGCTCAAAACCGTTCATCGCTACGAACAGACCGCTGCCCTTCTCGAGGTGGAAGGCTTCCCCGATCTGTCGTCCGGGCAGGGGGGAGACACCGTCGGCATCCTGTCTGGATGGCGATTGCAACTCGTTGGGGCCCCAGAGCTGGAAGGGACGAGGGATCATCTGGAGGCTTTGATGATTGCGGTGATGCCTTACGCGCGTCACCAACTGTCGGGTGTTCGCCGTCGGTTTGGCGCGAAAGATGGCTTCGTGGCGATTGCCCCCAGTGGCGACAAACACCAACTCGAACTGCGCAGCAGCCAAAAAGGCGTTGAGCCCCTTCAGCTAAGCCTCGACGACGCTGAGCTTTCAGATCTGGTTCGCTGTCTGGACAGGCTGCGGCTGGACCAACGCGTGCCGTTGTCGTGGAACATTCCGGAGGAAAAGCCGCTGACGCGCCGCGAGCTGGTGGAGCGCATCCCGTTTCAGCAACGATTTGGACCGGCTGTGCTGGGAGTCGTGCTGCTGGGTTTCTTCAGCGCTGGAGCACTGTTGATTCCACTGCCGGAGCAGCGATCCGTTGACGTGCCAGACACAGAGGCCAGAATCGAGTCTCCTGAATCGTGATCAAATCCTGGGTATGAGCTTCAGCTCGGTCAAGCAGCTGTCGTGAGCAGAGCCGTGCGGAGAGAGCCACGGAGGCAGCGCCGTGTGTTCCGTCCCAGGCGCAAGCTGCCTGTCGGCATTGTGCTGCGCCAGCTGCTGCTGATCCTGGTCCTTCTTGCCGGCGGAGTCGGTGTCGTGGTGCTGCTTCAGCGCCTGCCCGACCAGGTCGATCTGGTGGTTCTGGTGAGCAAGGCCATCAATGAGTTGATCAGCGGCATCCAATTGCTGTTGAGCGCCATGGTCGGCCTGGGCGTCGTGATGCTGATCGCTGCACTTGTCATTCTTGGAGGCGTGCTGATGCTCGGCGGGATTTGGCGCCTGGTGCGCTTGCTGCGCATGGTGCTGTTCCCCAACTCACTTCAGGGCAGGCGCTGATGGGGAGACAGAGCGCTCTGCAGTGCCAGCAATTCCCTCAGGCTCAGAGATCCGTCGCGGTTACGGTCCAGAGCGTCGAAATGCCGAGCCACCCATGGCATCGCCTTTGATTCAGCTCGCGACAGGCGCAGATCGCCGTTGGCATCGGCAAGCTTGAAACGACGCGCCAATCTCTGGCCACGCAACTGCCCTGGCTCACCGCGGAGGTCTTTGAGCAGCAGATATTGACGCTTGCCCTGCCGCTCAAGACGACGTTTCAGGGCCGGCTGCCCCTTCAGCTCCTGCCGAACCAGGCGCCCGTCACCATTGTTATCCAGTCGCCGAAACAAGACCTCCATCCGCTTGTTGTAATCGCGCATCGACTGGGGTCCCGGTGCTGCTACGGAGACTGGCGAGATCAACAGCAGCGCTGTCAGCACTGCAGACCATTCAGAGAGCTGCATGAACGCCAGCCTATGGAGCTTCCATGCGGATGAAGACGACTGAAATGTGATTGCTGCAAGAAAGCTGTGACAGGGTCTTCCTCGGCGGGGATGTAACGCTGATCGCTACATACGATTGACCCAATAACCACTGGCGATGTCGCGTTCCTCGATGATCTGGGTGGTCGATGACGACCCCGAGTTGCGCCAGATGGTCGGCACCTATCTGATCGATCAGGGCTATGACGTGCGCTGTCTCTGCGATGTGAAGCAGCTGGAGGCGCGGCTTGAATTTCAAAGACCGGATCTGGTGGTTCTGGATCTGATGCTCCCCGGCGATGATGGGCTCACCGCCTTGCGACGTCTGCGAGACGCCGGCGACGATCTACCGGTGGTGATGCTCACCGCACGAGGCGATGGGGTGGATCGAATCATTGGGCTTGAGCAGGGCGCCGACGACTATCTGGGCAAACCGTTTTTGCCGCGTGAATTGACCGCGCGGATCGAGGCGGTGCTGCGTCGTCGCAGCAGCATTCCTGTAGGGACTCCACTGGCCGATGGTGCGCAGGTGATTTTTGGAGACAACAAGCTCGACCTCGCCGCCCGAACCCTGGTTCGCAATGGCGCGACACAGGTGATCACCAGCGGCGAATTCAGCTTGCTGGCGGCCTTCGTGCAACATCCGCACCGGCCCCTGTCGCGTGAACGACTGATTGAACTGGCACGGGGCCCCGAAAGCGACACGGACAGCCGCAGCATGGATGTGCAGGTATCCAGGGTGCGAAAGCTGATCGAGCAAGATCCAAGCCGCCCTCGTTATCTGCAGACGGTTTGGGGCTACGGCTATGTGTTTGTTCCAGATGGCGAAACTCGCAGTCGGTGAAACAAACGCAGGCTGCAAATCAGTGGGATTCAGAATCTGGACTTGCATCAGGAGAACCCAGAAGCCGCGCAAAAAGGGGCTTTGAGCGCGAGGATGGTCATAGATAACCGCAACCATGGCACCCACCAAGAGAGAGATTCTTGCCGCGTCAGCAGGCTGGGTGTCCGTCACCTTGAACGTGGTGCCGGGATTAGGCGCTGGATATCTCTACCAACGCCGCTGGAAGGCGTATTGGATTACGTCTGCTCTAGCCACAAGCTGGTTCGTCCTCGGGGCGGTGCTTGGGCAAGGAGCAGAGGGTGCCGATGAAGTGCAAAATCAATTGGTTGGACTCGTCGGTTTGGTTGCGCTGGCCGCAGCAACAGCCGTTGAAGCTGGGCTGGCGGTGAAAAAATCCCGCGAGAAGGGCTGACAAACGTCACATTCGCCTTGCGGTGAACATTCGACCAAAGGAAGTGATGCGAAAACTCAGCAACAATGAGTCTGAGGTTGATGCCAAATGAACGAACGAAATGAAGTTCAAAACCCCTTGAATGGACAAAGGCTGGAAGCGAAAAAGACGCTTTGTCGCAGACCACAACCTTTCTGAACCCAGGCCGGACAGAACAGCAGCTGCATATGCAGGAAGATATTTCGCCCGTTTCTTGACAGTTGACACTGCGATCTTTATTCAGCGGTGGTCTTCTTTGAGCAGTCGCCCAAGCTCGCAAAAGATGAATGCATGGATTGCATCATTTGGGATCACGCCCTCCAGAGGAGATTGTTAACTTATGTGAAGTAGCACGTTGATCAATGGATCCTTCTAACCCAAACGTTCAGCCTCCGTACAACAAAGACGACATGGCCGCAGGGGAGCTCTGGAACGGTCGACTGGCGATGATTGGCTTCGTAAGCGCGATCGCAACTGAACTGCTCTTAGGGCAATCCTTGCTGCCAAAGGTGTTCTGAAGCTCTTCAGCTGAACGACACAACCAGGTTGTCCTCTCAGATGAGCAAAAACTCCTACCCGCTAAATAAGCTTCAAGCACGCAACTTCAGCGGGTAATTACTTTAGCCCTACCGCTGCTTCAATACGCATAAAAAGCGAATCATAGTTCATAAACTGCATTTCACATTAGATCTACTCGCAATTAATGCATTACATCGAATAATCGACACAATAAATCAGTCGCCTAACATGCAGATTGTTACAGCAATCACTTGGATTTTGAAACTTGTTTTCAACAATCTTGCATAATTAATTTTTAGTTTTGAAGCGCCTGAGCAATTACCATTTTTGGACTGAGTATTGATATTAAAGTTAGCCACCTCACAGCAAACTTCTGCTTTAATACTATCCCCTCCTTCCTAACGAGGATTTCAAAATTCTTATGTAACTTAGGGCTTGCGCCCGGGCGTTGTGCTGGATTGTTTAAGCAAGGTCTACAAACATCAAAGAATACGCTTTGATGCTCACGGTGGCGCAGATAAACCTGCCCTTCGATGAGACAGCAACTCCAACATGCCGTATGGATCCATGGGGGACTTCGCCAATTCTTCGGCCCACATGTAGGCTCCTTGGTTCCTTTGAACTTGCTAGCTGCCGCATTCACGCATAGTCATTGCGAGGCCTCAATGAGGATCCTGCACGGCTACTCCTCTTTCGGCCTGATCATTGGAATCTATGGATGCATCGCACTGACTTCGCTTCAGCGACGATGGATTCACAAACTGCTCGCTTTATCTCTATTATCAATCAATATACTATTCCTTTATACCAAAACTTGGATCGCCGTAAATGGGATGGGGACATCTTTTGGTAGGCAGTTTAATTTTTTGCTGGCAGTTCTTCTTACCGTTTACTTTGTAACAACGAGTCATTCACATAAAAGCTTCAATCAAAAGGCCTAATTTTTGATTGTTCTATAAAATTGGAGCAATTGTTTCAGATCGCCAAAGTGCCTCCTTCAGGGAGAAAGCGCTCCTCGTGCTGCTCTCTAGATCTCACCCGCATCCGTCAGAGGCACACAGTTGATGTGAGTTCTTTGCGGTACGGGGAGGGTTGCAAGGAATGATTTGATCGCCCTGCGAAACATCATTCAGATCAACCAGTTCTGCCGAATCAGCTCAAAGCTTGCAGATCCACCCAGGCAAGCTGCTGCTGCAATCAATCCAGCAAGTGGAGGCACTGGTAGAGGCAACTTCAAGGCAGCGAAGACAAATCCAAGCACGTAGCCGCCCAACAGCGTTGTGAACAGAACAGGCAAAGACACAAGAAATCAGTTGATTGTCCCAAGTGTGCGCCCCTGCACTTCCTCACCTCAACGGCAGCCCTGTACGTAACAACTGGGCCACTCCTGTTCATTGCCCCCACCAAGAAGGCTCTGAAACCCACCCTGTTGAAGTCAGAAGCCAGTCTGATCGAAATCGCATGGGTTTAAATCAAACCGATTCAGGCGTCAGCTCCGAGATGTTCGGCATAGGGTCCGGCTTCCCCTCAGCAATGGCGCGAGCACGGAGATAAAACCAACTCTGGGTTTCGCCTTTGGCTTCCATGCTCTCGGCGATGGACTTCCAGTTGTTGATTTCAGCTTGATCCATGGGAATAAGGAATAACGACAATGCTGGAAATTGACTGATGCTTCCGCGACTTTTTCGAGTCGTGATGACCGGCACCTGGATCAATCCAGACGAAGGAAAGAGTCGCTTCTGGAGCCAGCACACCCTTCCCGCGCACAGTGCTGGGTGATGTCGTTTCAGCTGGTCTTTTCGGTACTGAATCCATGTCGACAGGTGTGTATTTGGAAAGCGAATATGTGCTTGTTCCAAACGGCACATCTCGTTGGTCCTGCGACGTCGCCTGAAATCGAGCAGTGCCTGGGGCGGATTGCTGGCCGGAAGTTGGCTGCTGGGGGTGCTGATGCTGCAGCTCCTTTTCGGGCAGCGGCTGGAGCGGCTGCAAATCAAGCGATTAGGCCGGGAATTGGCGCTGAACCTACGACTCAGCGAACTGATCCTGGAGCGCTATCCACCCACACTGATCAGCGAGTTGACGGGACTGGACCTTCAGATCGCGGTGGTTCCAACAGGTCCAAAGCGACTCGATCAGGCCACGCAACAGCGTGCTGAGGCGCTTCGTCTGGAGCTCTGCGGCCGAATGAACGTCTGCCCGAGAATCCTCCCTGCAGCCTCAACAGACAACATCGATCGACCGCAGGTGTGGATCGAACTGGTCTCTCCGTTGGAGCCGGTTTGGCTTCGCAGCGAGCTGCCGATTATGCGAAGTTGGCCACCGGAACCAACGCTGCTTGCACTGGCTCTCGTGGGGGCCATCGTGAGCACTGGCGGCATCTATCTGCTGCTGGAGGTGAAGCGTCCTTTACAGGCCCTTGAGAAAGGCCTATCCGACGTTGGCAACACCAACGATCCCGAAAGGCTTCCTGCTACGGGGGCCCCCGAGGTTCAAAGCATCACGCAACGGTTCAATGCCATGCTTCAACGTCTGGCCATCAATCAGCAGGAACGTTCCATCATGCTGGCCGGCATTGCGCACGACTTAAGGGCACCGATCACCCGTCTGAGATTCCGCCTGTCGCTCCAGCAACTTGAGGTGGAACAACGAGAGCAGTTCCATGGAGACCTTCAGGCCCTGGAGCGCATCACCGACCAGTTTCTGCTGTTTGCAGGAGAGGGGGATCGGGAACGTCCGGTGGAGTGCCCGATCGATCAATGGTTGGCAGAGGCAGTCGCCGGCCAGCCAAAGGATCAATTGAGGCTGGAGATCACCGCGATGAAGGGCATGATTCGACCGGTGGCCCTCAGCCGGGCTCTGAGCAATTTGATCGACAATGCCCTCAGCTACGGCGATCCCCCAGTCGTCATTCGCTTGACGCATAACAACTCACGTGCGCTGATCGAAGTCTGGGATCAGGGGCAGGGAATTCCGGAAGACCAGTGGCAAAGGGCCTTGCAACCGTTTCAACGCATCGATGCAGCCCGTGGTCAGCAGGGTCACTGCGGCCTTGGCCTGGCGATCGTGAGTCAGGTGATGCATCAACACGCTGGTACGGTCAGCTACCGGCAGGGCAATGGATGCCCCGGTCGCTTTGCAGTGGTGCTGGAAATACCTTTGGATGGAACTAAAAAGCCAGTCTTTCTTCAGAAAACCTGATTGGTTCCAACGGAATTGACTAGACGTAGCCAAAACTGTTGTTAAAGCTCTACACAGGTCATGGGAAAGAAGAACAAAAAGAAGTCTCCAACCGCTGATCACGATATGGGTGCTGTGATGCAGGCCATCGAGCACTACAGCGATGGGGATATCGAGAACCGACAGGAGATTCTTGAGGAACTGCATGAAGGCTCCTCCAATAATCACAAACGACTGAATAAAAAGATTTACGAGAAGGAACTGGCGCGACTGCAATCAGAGCTGGTCAAGATGCAGTACTGGGTGAAAGCCACTGGCTTTCGCATGATTGTCCTTTTCGAAGGCCGCGACGCAGCAGGTAAAGGCGGTTCGATCAAGCGCCTCACAGAAGCGATGAACCCGAGGGGTTGCCGGGTTGTCGCATTGGGAACGCCTTCTGAACAACAGAAAACCCAGTGGTATTTCCAGCGCTACATAGAGCACTTTCCCAGTGCTGGAGAGATCGTCATCTTCGACAGGAGCTGGTACAACCGCGCTGGCGTGGAAAAAGTGATGGGTTTCGCCACAGACCAACAGGTGGAGAGTTTTTATGAAACCTGCCCCGAGTTCGAGCGATTGCTCACGAAGGATGGAATTCTGCTGCTGAAGTACTGGTTCTCAATTAACGACGAAGAACAGGAGAGACGCTTCCAGGAGCGGATCGACAACAACGAACGGCGCTGGAAACTCAGCCCGATGGATATCGAGTCCCGCAATCGCTGGGTGGAGTATTCCAAGGCGAAAGACGTCATGTTCTCGAAAACCCAGATTCCTGAAGCTCCCTGGTTCACCGTGGAGGCCAACGACAAGCGCCGGGCCAGATTGAACTGTCTCAGTCATCTGCTCAGCAAGGTGCCCTACGAAGACATGACACCGAAAGCCATCAAGATGCCGGCACGGCCGAAACAGGGGAACTACAAACGCCCTCCTTTCAACGAACAGTTCTTTGTCCCCAACCACTTTCCATACACGGATTAAGACTGAAGATTTTTCTGAACCAGAAAGAATTAAAACTTCTCAAGTTCCGAATCAACACAAAATCCTGCCCCTTCGGCGGGGCTTTTTTTTGGATCAAAATTCAAATATTTGATGCTGCGACTGATCATCATCAGCCGCGACAAAATCAGAAATAAAAACTCAACAACAAGCAAAGTTCTGATCAATTCTTTCCATACAGGCCAGCCTCACTGACCGAACTCTCAAAACATCTTGAAAGGCGATCTTTTACGAACTGGTATCCAACAAATCAATGTGCTGACAACAACTTGAACACAATCACCACAACGAAACCTCCAAAAAGTCCAGAGGCCAGCCTGAAGAGCTGCTGAGAGAGTCGCCAATCGGGCTTGAGCGGCAGTTGACTGGATCAACTGAATCGAGTGCCATGGAACGCCTTGCAGTCACCGGTGCATCCGGAAAGACCGGCTGGCGGGTCGTGGATGAGGCCCTGAAACGCGGCATGGCCGTGAGGGTGATTGCTCGCCCTGCTTCTGTTCTCCCCCAGCCCCTGACAGAAGCGGAGCGTGAGGGACGCCTGGAGGTGCAGCGGGTTGAACTCAGCGCTGCAAAGGCTTTGCAGCAAGCCCTAAAGGGGTGCACAGCTCTGGTGATTGCCACCGGTGCAAGGCCTTCAGTGAATCTCGCCGCACCACTCCAGGTGGATGCCATTGGCGTTCAGGCTCAGGTGAAAGCCTGTGAAGCAGTCGGCTTGAAACGCGTCGTCCTGGTGAGTTCACTCTGCGCTGGACGTTGGCTCCACCCCCTGAACCTGTTCGGATTGATCCTGGTGTGGAAACGGCTCGGAGAGCGCTCACTCCAGAACAGCACCCTCGATTGGACCGTGATCCGCCCCGGTGGACTCAGTGAGGACGACAGCAGAGCCGACAACGAGGGGATCCTGTTCTCCGGAGCCGACGAGCAGGAAAGCAACAGCATCCCGAGGCGACTGGTTGCTCAGGTCTGCATGGACGCGTTGATGCAGCCCAATGCCTGCGGTCGAATCATCGAAATCACCAGCTCGGACGATCTGCCCAAGCACAACCTCAGTGCCTGGTTGCAATCACAAACGGCGTGAGCCAAGCCAGCTCATACCCCCCTGATCGATGACCCTCAACATCCAATTTGATCCAGAACTGGGACTCCTGGAGGTGCTACCCGGCAGCCTCAACATTCCCTCAGGCAGCTTCCAGCGAAGGGATGACATTCAGACGGTCACCTTCTCAGACGACCTGATAAGCATCGATTCCAACGCCTTTGCTTCTTGCACAAACCTGACAACCCTGAATCTGCCTGATTCACTGAGCACCATCGGGAAGGAGGCGTTCTATGCCAATTTCTCATTGGAGAGCCTGGTCGTCCCCAATGGGGTGGTGTCCGTCGGTGACTACGCCTTTCAGTACGGCCGCAGCCTGCAATCCGTCCACATCGGTGACGCTGTCACCAGCATCGGGGAGCGGTCTTTCTCAAATGGGTGGGTGCTGAGCGACCTGCAACTGGGGGATTCGCTGACGACCATCGGCGAAAAAGCCTTCTATCGCAGCCCACAACTCCGTGAGGTCAGCATCCCTGACTCAGTGATCCGAATCGGTAACGACGCCTTTGCCGGAACCGGAATCACAACTGTGGTGCTGCCGAGCCACTTCTCGGACAATCCACCCACCGAAGCCTTTGAGCCCGGCACTGTCTTCAGCTACAGGAACGAGGAATCCATCGATTCTGGTGAACTCACCAATTCAGGCTGGCAATCGCAGAGCTATTCGGGCCTCTGGACCAAAGAGGCCGATCGACTGGATTCTTCAGAAGCGGCCCAGGCCATCTCCTGGACTATTGCTGATCAGCAGAAGGTCGACACTCTGCAGGGAGGCGACAGTTTGATCGTTGATGGGGCAAACAGGCCCGCGCTCACCAACGATGGAAGCCTGAAGATGAACCGTGGCAAGGATCGTCTCCGTTTCAGTGTCAACGGCAATGCAACGGCACTGGTCAATGAGGGGACGATCAACATGGGCAAAGGTCGCGATCAGATCGACCTTGTGACGGGATTGCTGGCTGGCGAAGGCACGATCAAGCTTGGTCCAGGCAACGACCTGTTCTCCGGCTTCGGCCAACAGGGAATGGTGAATGGCGGCAAGGGGACTGATCAACTAAGGCTGCCAACGGGTCGCTTCGAGATGCGTCCCGAAGGAAAGCGCTGGCGCATCACTCAAGATGAACGGACCATGGTGATCCGCAATATCGAGACCATTGGCAGTCAGCAGACTCCCGAAGGCAACCTGCTCAGGATCAAAGACTTCGATCAGCCGACCACCCTCATCATCGATGAAAGCAGCATCAGCTGGACCTGAATCAACCTAGGCCTCGTCCCATTTCTTCTTGCCATCAAGCAAGTCCATCAGCTCCTGCAGCTTTGCGTTGGTCTCGCGCACGTCTGCAGCATCCGGCATGGTGCTTTCTTCAGCCACAACGGCGTAGTGGTCGCGGCACATGTTGCGCAGTTCCTGCAGGCGCTTCTTCACAATGGCCTTCTTTTCAGCTGCGGTCGCCACGGAGCGCACGTCCTAAAAACTGTGAACCATTTTGCTATGCCGCCGGCAATCAGAAGTACTGCCAGGGGCCTGAGTCATCCACATCGTTCGGTGGAGCATGCATGTCGTCCGGTTCTTCCGTGGTGACACGCCAGGCAGGAACACGGGCATCTCGATAGCCGGGATGCTGAATCAACACTCCCAACGCGGCATCTGTTGTGGCCTGAAAACCACCCACCCAGTGGCTGGATTCATTCAGCCCACCCCTGAACCAGACCCAGCAACGCTCCTTTCGCATGCGCTGATTCTGACGGATTCCTCCCTTGAGTCCGACCGAAAAGGCGTTTAGGTTCTTAGAAGATCCAAAAAAGCAAGGGTTTGTCAGAGAACTGGCAAGTAGTGATGCGTTGCATCGCCAGCGCTTTGTTCCTGCTGGCCCATGGTCTGCTTGTGCTCGAGCACATCACCATCGGCACCGCTCTTCATGGAATTGCCGAATTGTTCCTGGCTCCCTGGGCGGTGCGACACCGCGCTTGGGACATCATTGTGATTGGACTGATCTTCTGTGTGTTCGATCTCTGGGGAACACTGCGACTGCTCAACGGCGTGGCCTAACCCCCCAATCGCTGAATCCAGAACCCGGCCACCTGCCAGCCGGACCAGAGAAAGATTGCCAGAAAAACCCAGTTCAACCAGGCTGGACGTCGGTCGTTTTCGAACACCAGGCAGAGGATCGGAAGGAAACACCGGCTCCGCCGGCTCGCTTTAGATCATGCATCCCCTCGAGCTGGTTGTACACCGCGAGTAACTGGCGTCGCAGGTGATCGCTGGAGGGGAGATCAGAGAGGATTCGCAAGGCATCCTCCAACGAACGTTTGGCCTCGATCAGAACGCGGCAATCGGTACTGCCTGCTTCAACGGTCATCGCATCATCGAGCTCTAATTCCATTCAGCCCTGAGCAGACGGCCGCTGTTGTGTTGGACGTCACCAAGACGCCATTTCTCAGCGAGCATTCAGGTTTTGCAGGATTTGATGGCTTCAGCCGACCTTCCGCTGCAATGCCGGAAGCCGCAGGCTGCTGATCCAGGACAGCAATACAAGCAGAGAAGACGCCCACAGACAGGCCTGCATGCCTTCGGTCTCCGATCGTCCCAGCATGAAAACCGCGCCGGACAGCAAGGTTCCTGCAAGGCGACCTGCGGCGTTGGCCATGTAATAGAACCCCACATCGAGGCTCACGCTCTGGACGTCGGTGTAGGCCAGCACCATGTAGGAGTGGATGGAGGAGTTCATGGCAAACACCACCCCGAAGGCGGCAAGGCCGGCGGTGATGGCAACCGCCACATCAACCTCCCGCCAAAGCGCCACTGAGATCAGGGCAGGGATCGCCGTGAGCAGAGCGCTCCAGAACTGAACGGCGGACACTCCAGGAGACGTGCTCTGCCCCCAGAGTCTGCGCAAGCCGGGTGCTGATCCCTGAACCATGCCGTAACCGATCACCCAGAGACCGAGAAAGCCACCGATTTCCCAGAAGCTCCAACCCAACGAGGCCTCCAGAAACACCGGTAAGGCGACGACGAACCAGACATCGCGTGCTCCAAACAGAAAGAAGCGCGCCAGAGACAACGCATTGATGCCCTGGGATTTGGACAACAAAGAGGCAATCGCCGGTTTCGACGTCATCTTTCCGATCTCCCCCGGCAGCACCAGCGTCAGCAGAAACGCCAGAGCAAGGCCCGCCGCCATCCAGCCCACCGCAGCGTTGAAGCCAAAAGCGGTGAGCAGCACTCCCCCAAGGAAGAAGCCAACGCCCTTGAGGGCGTTCTTGGACCCGGTCAGGATCGCCACCCATTTGAACAGCTGCTTCTGCCCCTGCTGCTGATCATCAGGCGTTTCAGGCACCACCGTTTTGATGGCGCTTTTAGCACTCATCTTGTTGAGGTCTTTGGCGATGCCACTGATCGCCTGTGCCGCCATCACGTAAACCACGCTGAACAGCTTCGGCCAACCTGCCGCGACGGGAATCAGCATCAGCAGCGCAAGAATCTGCAGCAGCGTGCCCACCCAGAGGGTGAGCCGAAGCCCATAGCGGGCACCGATCCAACCGCCGTACAGGTTGGTGACCACCCCGAAGAACTCATAAAAGAGAAACAGAAGGGCGATCTCAAGGGTGGTGTAGCCGAGCTGGTGGAAATGGAACACCACCAGCATCCGCAGGGCACCGTCGGTGAGGGTGAAGGCCCAGTAGTTGGCGGTGACGATGCCGTACTGCTGGAGAGCTGAAAGCTTCATCCCTCGAGTCTGACCACGTGGCAGACCAGATCAGCCATGCGGCAGCTGTAGCCCCATTCGTTGTCGTACCAGGCGAACACCTTCAGCTGGGTGCCATCCAACACCATCGTCGACAACGCATCGACGATCGAACTGCGATTGTCGTTGGTGTAGTCGCAAGACACCAACGGGCGTTCCTCGTACCCAAGGATTCCCTGCAGCGGCCCATCCGCCGCGGCCTTGAAGGCAGCGTTCACCTGCTCCACCGTGACGCTTTGTTTGAGCTCAAACACCGCATCGGTGAGCGATCCATTCAGCAATGGCACCCTCACGGCATGACCGTTGAGCTTGCCCTTCAGCTCGGGGAAGATCATGGCAATCGCCTTGGCTGAACCCGTGGTCGTGGGAATCAGAGACGTGAGGCCGGAGCGGGCCCGACGCAGATCGCTTTTGAAGGAATCGATCGGCACCTGGGTGTTGGTGATGTCGTGAATGGTGGTGATCAGGCCGTGCTCGATGCCGAAGTTTTCGTGCACCACCTTCACCACCGGCGCCAGGCAGTTGGTGGTGCAGGTGGCGGCTGTGACCAGCTTGTGCCGCGCGCCGGTTCATAGAGCTGCTGATTGATGCCGTAGACGATGTTGAGCGCTTCCTCACCGGCGACGACGCCCTTCACAGGGCAAGCCACCACGACACGCTTCAAGCCAACCTGCTCGAAGTAGGGGTTGAGGGTCTCCGGTGTTTTGATCGTGCCGCTGGCCTCCAGCACCATCTCCACACCGCGTTCACCCCAGGGCACGGAGGTGGGATCCTTCTCCGAGGACCAGGTCAGAGCGGAACCCTCCACGCTGAAGCCAGCGGAGCTGCTGGTGATGTTCCGATCCCAGCGACCGTGGACAGAATCGAATTCGAGCAGATGCGCTGCCGTCGCAGCATCACCGGCGGGATCATTGACGTGCACCAGTTCGATGCCGGGGCGCCCCAAAAGGGCCCGAAACACCAAACGCCCGATCCGACCAAACCCATTAATCCCAATCTTCATAACAACATTTTGATCCAAGAAAAGGGGGATTTAAATCCACTCTTTTCTTGGATTACAAGTTTTTTAGA
>QCTY01000012.1:0-27293 GCA_003208975.1 Synechococcus sp. AG-676-F02 | reverse complement strand
TGGGTTCGTGGTCAAAGTTTGTTCGCTGAATGGTTCTTCCTGCAGGGGCCAGACCCTTGGAATTCGAGGTCTGCAGAGGAATCGCAGTGTGCGTGTCTGGGCCCAGACACGACTGAACCAAAAGCGGGCATCGCGGCTGGAGGTGCCGACGTAGCGGGCGACCAGTCCCTGGTCGAGGCTGCTGCAGCGCATCGTTCCCTCCAGTCCAGCCCGAGCGGCTCGTACGTCTTGCAGCAGACCGTCACGCTGTTGGGGGCTGAGCGGCATGGGCGCTGCCCAAACCAGGGTTCCGAACACCGGAGCACCATGAAGACCATGCAGGCTGTGGAGGCTGTCGCCATCGAGTTCCAGTCGATCCACAAAGTCCCAACGGGGTTTGGATCCACCGTTGCGCTGGATGGTCAGTCCGGAGCGCCAACGCCCACGGTTCAGCTGTTCCCCGGCCGCTGTACGTCCCAACCGCACGATTTCGGTGCTGAGGAAGGAGGCGTCCTCGGGCAGTGTCACCGAAAGATTCTGTTCATAGAGCGCATCGGCGTACAGCACCAGTTCCTGCGGTAGCCACTCCAGATCGCTGTGGTTGCTGAGCTTGGCCGTCACCTCCTGCCGGGCCCAAATGCCATCGGGTTGCAGACGGCTGCGACCGATTGAGCCGTATACCTTCTGAGCAGCAACGCTGGTGATCAGGCTGCGACTTCCGCTGTGCAGCTTGAGGTCGATGCTGAGTTGGTCCCCGCCCACCAGTCCGCCAGCGGTGTGGAGAAGGGGCAGTTCACAGCGGCCGTCGTCTCCGGCTTCGGCGCGCATCAACTTGAACGGCGCCGTGCATCCTCCTTGGTGCCGGCTGCGGCCGGAATCGTCGCTGTTGAATTGCAGCTGGCAGTGGCCGTGCCAGGGGTCAGGTCGTTGCATCAGCTCACGCTCGGCCTCCAGCAACCCTGGCTTGGTAGCAATGCACACCAAATCAGGCTCCGCTGCTGGGCAGGCTTTCAGCCTGAAAGTTGGAGTGATGGTGAGCGAAGCCGTGATCGTGCTGGAGCGGCGTTGTGCGGACGATGGACAGGCCGTTCACGGCAACCCTGCCGCGCTGCAGCTGGCGTTGACGGCGGAACAGCGCACTGTGTTGCGGGGGCGTCGCCAGACCCTCTGTGGCCAAGAGGTGCTTCTGCAATTGCCACGGGACGGTGCCCTTCGCCCGGGTGATCGCTTAACCGATGCGGTGGGATCCGTACAGGTGGAGGTGATCGCTGCGCCCGAGGCACTGATGCGAGTGGAAGCTGACAGCGTGCTGGAGCTATTGCAGGCGGCATATCACCTGGGCAACCGCCATGTGGCGTTGGAATTGCGTGAGCATGAACTTATGCTGCCTGATGATCCTGTGCTTGAAGCGATGCTTCAGCAGCGGGGGTTGGTGCTGAGTCATTGCCAGCGTCCTTTTCTGCCGGAAGGTGGTGCCTACGGTCGCCATTCCCACCCATGACGGCGCTCTCTTTGCTGCAGCTGGTGAGTCCGGCCCTGCCGGTCGGTGCGTTTAGTTATTCCGAGGGTCTGGAGGCTTTGATTCAGTCCGGCGATCTTCGGGATGAGGCGCAGTTGCATGCCTGGCTTCAGGCTGAGCTGACGAACGGGATGCTGCGATTGGAGGCCGCTGCGCTCCCTGTTCTGACAGCCGACCTCAGCAGTTGGCAAGCTGGCGAAGCTGAGGCGAAGAGGCATCTGATCGATCTGGATGGATGGCTTTTGGCCACGCGTGAAGCAGCTGAGGTTCGGGCCCAGCAGCGTCAAATGGGCCAGTCGCTGTTGCTGTTGTTGGCTGATATGGGCCATCCGTTGCCTGAACGAATTGCTTTGAGCTGGCCTGCGGCCTGGGCCGCAGCATCGCTGGCATGGAACGTGGCTGTCCCGGAGATGGTGGAGGGATATCTCTATGGGTGGGTTGCCAATCAGCTCAGCGCTGCTGTGAGGCTTTTGCCATTCGGGCCGACCCGTGCTCAGGTGCAGCAGCAGCAGTTGTTGCCGTTGATCGCCGATCAGGCAGTGCTGTTGCAGGGCAGTGACCCTCGAAAGTTGTGGAGTGGTGCTGTTGGTGCAGGTCTGGCACAGCTCACCCATGCTGAGTTGTATTCACGACTGTTTCGGAGCTGATGAGCAGCAAGCTGCGACTGGGGGTGGCTGGTCCGGTGGGATCCGGGAAGACGGCATTGGTGGAGGCCCTCTGCCGGCGGCTGCGTGATCAGCTGCAACTGGCGGTGGTGACCAACGACATCTACACCCAGGAAGATGCCCAGTTCCTGACGCGGGCAGGGGCCCTCGAGCCCGAGCGGATCCGGGGTGTCGAAACCGGTGGCTGCCCACACACCGCGATTCGGGAAGACTGCTCGATTAATCGAGCGGCGGTGGCGGAGCTAGAGGAGAAGTTTCCAGAGCTTGACTTGGTGTTGGTGGAAAGCGGAGGAGACAATCTGGCCGCCAGCTTCAGTCCTGAACTGGTCGATCTTTGTATTTACGTGATTGATGTGGCAGCTGGAGACAAGATTCCCCGAAAGGGGGGGCCTGGAATTACTCGTTCTGATTTTCTTGTGATTAATAAAATAGATCTTGCTCCAATGGTTGGAGCTGATCTGGCTGTGATGGAGCGGGACACCAAGTTGATGAGGAGTGGGAGACCTTGGTGTTTTACAAATCTGCACAGTGGTGAGGGATTAGACCAAATAGCGAAGTTCTTGTTGCAACAGCTACCAAAATGAATTCCCAGGATTTGGAAATCCACAAAGTGTTCCTATCGATACATTTTTTTAGAGGTGGCGCTCAATACCTTTCATACGACGCCGTCTGGCTGTCGTTTTACTTGCTTGTTTTCACGAGAAATGACCAGTTCAATTCCAAAACGTCTCCTCGCAGGTTTCGCTGCAACTGCAGTCGGCGTCACGATGACAGCCTGTGGTGGAGGTGATTCCGCAGGTGGTGGCGACTTTGATGGTTCCATCAAAGTCGGCATTCTCCACTCCTTGAGTGGAACAATGGCTATTTCAGAAACCACTCTTAAAGAGGTTGAAGAGATGGCAATCAAGGAAATCAATGATTCTGGCGGCGTCACAATTGACGACAAATCTTACAAAATTACCTACGTCTCGGAAGATGGTGCTTCTGATTGGCCAACATTTGCTGAAAAATCTCAGAAATTAATTGATGCCGACAAGGTTGCTGTCGTCTTCGGCGGTTGGACTTCGGCCAGCAGAAAGGCAATGCTTCCTGTTTATGAAGCAAAAGATCATTTCTTGTTCTACCCAATTCAATATGAGGGGCAAGAGTGCTCCAAAAACATTTTCTATACAGGTGCAGTCCCAAATCAGCAAGCAGAACCAGCAGTTGATTGGCTGTTTGACAATTTTTCCGAAAAGTATGGTAAAAAAGTTTACCTAGTCGGATCTGACTATGTCTATCCACGTACTGCTAACACCATCATTAAGGAACAAGTTAAGAGCCTTGGTGGTGTGACGGTTGGAGAAGACTATATCCCTCTTGGAAATACCGAAGTTGCTCCAATTATTGCCAAGATTAAGAAGGAGTTTCCTGATGGTGGAATCATCATCAATACTCTAAATGGTGATTCCAACGTTGCTTTGTTCAAACAGTTCAAGGCTGCGGGCATCACTCCGGAGAAATATCCAATCATGTCTTTCTCCATCGCAGAGGAAGAAATTCGTCAAATTGGTCCTGAGTTTGTTGGTGGTACTTATGCGGCGTGGAACTACTTCATGTCTCTCGGTACTCCTGCTTCTAATACCTTTAACGAAGCCTTCATTGAAATGTATGGTGATGATCGGGTGACTAATGACCCGATGGAATCTGCATACAATATGGTTTATCTCTGGAAGGCTGCGGTTGAAAAAGCCGGCACTTATGAAGATTTAGATGCAGTGCGTGATGCAATGATTGGTATCAAGTTGGATGCTCCTCAGGGGCCTATCGAGATGTATCCCAATCATCACATTTCCCAAACTGTGCGTATTGGCGAAGCCAAAGATGATGGACAGTTTGAAATTCTATGGGATAGCAAAACTCCTGTAGCTCCAATCACTTGGAACCAATATGTTCCTGAAACTAAGGGTTTTGCATGTGATTGGACTTTGGATCGTCCCGATGCAGGAAAGTATAAAATGTGATTTTGTAATCAATCACTCAGAAACTTGACCCTCAGTGGATCAATATTAATTTGATCCACTTTTTTTTTATCCAATGGAGCTATGGATCTAATTTTTTCACAGCTGCTTGATGGCTTGAGCATTGGTGCTGTCCTACTACTTGCAGCTACAGGCTTAGCTATTGTTTTTGGCCTCATGGGTGTTATCAATCTTGCTCATGGTGAATTCATGATGATTGGTGCTTATGTCACCTTTGTTGTGCAAAATATTTTTAGGCCATTGGGTGGTTTTGCATTTGAGGCTTATTACATTATTGCTTTACTTGCATCATTTATTGTAACGGCGATAATTGGTGTTGTTCTTGAAAAAACATTAATTCGCCGTCTTTATGGGAGGCCTTTAGAAACATTGCTAGCAACTTGGGGAATTAGTTTAATTCTTATTCAATTTGTCCGTAGTGTTTCTCTTGCAATGGTGATTGGCATTGCAGTCACTGCTTTGCTTGGTTGGGTATTAAATAAATTCTTACCTTTGCCATTGAAACAGGCCTCTTTTGCTAGTTATCTAAAGGGTAGTCTTTGGACTGTAGCAGGTATTATTGGTCTGATCGCTATTAGTACGACTGCATCTATAGGTAGATTTTTCTCTAATCCTTGGTTTGGTCCTCGAAATCTGGATGTAACTCCACCAAAATGGCTACAGGGAACTTGGGGATCTATTGCTGGAATCGAATTACCTGGCATTCGAATTTTTATCATCATATTATCTGCACTTTTAATTGCTGCAGTTGTTTGGTTCCTTACCAAAAGTGTTTGGGGTGTTCGGATTAGAGCCGTTACTCAAAATCGTGAGATGAGTAATTGTCTTGGCATACCCACAGATAGTGTAGACAGTATTACTTTTGGGATTGGTTCTGGATTAGCCGGTGTGGCTGGTTGTGCAATTACATTGCTGGGTTCTGTTGGCCCCAATCTTGGTGGTTCATACATAGTCTCTTGTTTTATGGTAATTGTACTTGGCGGAGTTGGGAATTTGTTGGGAACGATTATTGCATCGATGATGTTGGGTATAATTCAATCGATCATTGGATCAGGATCTTTGTTGATCGCTTTTCCAGATATGCCAAATTCAATTAGATCAGTCGTCGAATTCTTTGCGACAACCAGTATGTCTTATGTGCTGGTATTTATCTTTATTATCGCTTTCCTTCAATTCAAGCCAACTGGAATGTTCCCTCAAAAAGGGCGTTCTGTAGAAGCTTAACAACCCTCTTCATCTACTAATTTATGAAACTCTTTAAACGTCTAGTACCTTGGATTCTTCTCGCCTTCGCATTTTTCATCCTTCCTGCGATGGCCAATTCTGAATTGTTTGGCTTTTCACAATTTCGTCTAAACTTATTCGGTCGGTACTTCTCACTCGCATTTGTTGCTCTCGGCGTAGATCTGATTTGGGGATATACAGGACTACTAAGCTTGGGTCAGGGAATATTTTTCTCTTTGGGTGGTTATGCAATTGCTATGCACCTTTTATTAGTCACAAAAAATGACTTTACGACGGGTGCCAATGGTCTTCCTAAGTTTTTTGAGAATTATGGTGTTGATAATTTGCCATTCTTCTGGGAGCCCTTTTGGTCTTTCCCTATATCTATAATAGCAGTATTTATAGTCCCTTCTGTAATCGCAGGCTTTGTTGGATATTTAATTTTTAGGAATCGAATCAAGGGAGTCTATTTTTCAATTATTACACAAGCTTCATTGATGGTTTTTTATCATTTTTTCAATGGCCAGCAGAAACTTGTTAATGGTACTAACGGGCTTAAAACAAGTACTACAGAGATTTTTGGGCTTGTTGCTGGATCTGATGAAGCCCAAATTTTATTTTTTAGAATTACACTTATACTCTTGCCTTTTGCTTATTTGCTTTGTAAATATTTAACATCTGGCAGATTTGGGGATTCGTTGGTGGCAATTCGCGACGATGAGCCTCGCCTTCGCTTTTCAGGATTTAATCCAACTCCATTTAAAGTGATTGTTTTCGTTGTGGCCGGTGGACTTGCAGGTATTTCAGGTGCTTTATATACAGTTCAGTCAGGAATTGTCTCTCCTCAATTTATGTCGATCTCCATGTCAATTGAAATGGTGATCTGGGTTGCTGTTGGTGGACGTGGAACCTTGGTTGGTCCAATTATCGGTGCTGTTTTGGTGAACTACTTGCGTAGTTTGGTGAGCGAAGCTCTTCCAGAGGCTTGGCTTTTTGTACAAGGAGCTCTTTTCGTCTTTGTTGTAGTCCTAATGCCTGACGGCATTTACGGTTGGTTTACTAAGGGTGGTTTCACATCTATGCTTGCAGCTTTTGGAATTGCAAAAAAAACTGCTACCTATCCCAAATTAGATTTTGATGAATCTGTTCAAGAAGAGTCTTTTAAAGTCTGAATTACCTTCTTAATGAATCTCTGACTCTCTATCACCCATGCAAAACTCCATTCTTGATTTAGACCAGGTAAGCGTAAGTTTTGATGGCTTCTATGCTTTGACTGATCTTGATTTTAAGCTGTACCCAGGTGAGCTTAGATCCATTATTGGCCCAAATGGTGCTGGTAAAACTACTTTTTTAGATGTCATAACAGGTAAGGTTAAGCCTACCAAGGGCAGCGTCAAGTTGCGCGGTAAAAATATTATTGGATTATCAGAACAAAAAATATCGAGAATGGGTGTTGGACGTAAATTCCAAACCCCAAGAGTCTTTGAAAATCTTACAGTTCAAAGAAATCTTGAATTGACGGCATCCCCGACTAAGACTCCCTGGGCACTGCTAACGAAATCTCTTAGCTCAGTTGCAAGAGACGAGGTTTTTAAAATTATGGAATATGTAGGCTTAGCTCCTTATGCAAAGCTTCAGGCAGGCTCGCTATCACATGGACAAAAACAATGGCTTGCAATTTCAATGTTGGTCGCTCAGTCTCCTGATATCATCCTCTTAGATGAGCCTGTTGCAGGTTTAACTGATGATGAAACTTCTAAAACTGCTGACCTGATTAAATCTTTGGCTGGCGAACATACAGTTGTTGTTATTGAGCATGATATGGAATTTATTCGAGATCTTGGAGCCCCAGTGACTGTGTTGCATCAAGGTCAAAAACTGACTGAAGGTAGTTTAGAAGAAGTTAAACGTGACCCTCGTGTTATTGAGGTTTACCTTGGACAAACGGATGAGAATTAAATTTGATTGATCGCATCCTCTCTTTCTTATTTGAGTTTTATTATGCCCTCTTCCATCATGCAGCCCCAAGAATCGCATCCTCTGGCTACTGAATTTGTTCTCAAAGCTTCTGGTCTTAATGTTTATTATGGTGAAAGTCATATCCTGAGAAATGTAGATCTGCAAATTCCAAAAGGGGAGATGGTTTGCTTAATAGGTAGGAATGGTGTTGGAAAAACTACTTTTCTTAAAACAATAATTGGACTGCTGCAACAACGTTCTGGTTCTATATCTTATGAATCTAATGAGCTCTTGTCTCAACCTCCATACCAAAGAGCACGCCATGGAATTGGTTATGTTACTCAAGGTCGAGATATTATTCCATTTCTTACTGTTCGTGAAAATCTTCTTTTAGGAATGGAAGCCTTGCCAGGAGGAATGGCTAAGAATCGGCATATAGATTCTTTTGTCTATGAACTATTCCCAATTCTGGAGCAGTTTTTGAATCGTAAGGGTGGTGATTTAAGTGGTGGCCAGCAACAGCAGTTAGCGATCGCACGTGCCTTGCTTGGTAAGCCCAAGCTCTTATTATTGGATGAACCTACTGAGGGAATTCAGCCGTCAATTATCCTTGATATTGAACGAGCGGTTCAGAGAATTATCCAAGAGACTGGTATTAGTGTACTTCTTGTTGAGCAACATCTTCATTTTGTGAAGCAGTCGAGCTTTTATTACGCTATGCAGCGTGGTGGAATCGTTTCGAGTGGTCCGACTTCATCATTGTCTGATGCTGTTATCCAGGAGTTTTTGACTGTTTAATCAGCATAAAAAAACCCCTTAAACCGAATGGCTTTTGGGGTAAAAGCATTTTTAGTTTTAATTTAGCAACCTCTATTGAGCATCCATGGTCTGGTCGTGCTTTCTTGGAGCCTTGGTTTGTTAGAAGGTTCTCGATCTTTTCTAGTCACCAGTACAGGATCTCTACGTTCGGTCTTCAAACGCAATCCCCCACTTAGCAGCATGGGCGGATTGAAAAGGCGCTGCCCTTGGTTTCCGCATTCTGGGCATTCAGTGCTGGTGTCACGATCTGAGATCGATCTCCAAACTTCGTATGTCGGGCAATTGTTGCCTGTGCAGGCGAACTCGTAAACAGGCATTGTCTTCAAGTAAGAAAAGAGAAAGGAGTCAAGATGATTGACTCCTTGACTGATTTTGTGGCTTTTTAGCTCAACAGGGAAGTATATCTTGGTCGAAAATCGAAGTTGGCAAAGCTAATGTACAGCACGCATTTGGAATATCGACAATACCGCTGATTCTTCCCTCAACAGGTGCACAACTTAAGAGCAAATAAGCTTGTTCTCCAGTGTAACCGAATTTTTTCAGGTATTCAATGGTATTGAGACAGGCTCGCCGGTAAGCGATGTGTACATCCATGTAGTACTGCTTGCCTTCGAATTCATCAACAGAAATTCCTTCGAAAACAAGGTAGTCATTGTAATGAGGCTCAACGGGGCTTGTCTTGAACATAGGATTGATCATTCCATATTTGGCCATGCCACCCTTAATCAGCTCGACATGTAGATCGAGATAGCCCGACATCTCAATTGCTCCACAGAAGGAGATTTCACCATCACCCTGTGAGAAGTGGATGTCACCCATGGAAAGTTTTGCTCCCTCTACATAGACAGGGAAATAAATCCTTGTACCTTTGGTGAGATTTTTGATGTCGCAGTTGCCGCCGTGTTCACGGGGTGGAACGGTACGGGCAGCTTCGTTTGCGATGCGGTCGAAGTCGCCCGATTTCACGTTGCCAAGAATGGCACTGTTGGGGTTGGGCAGAGCTGCGAGGACGGGCTCGCTACCTGACAATCCAGCGCCATAGGTACGGCGATCTGGTGCTGTTTTAACAAGTTCAGTCTCTCTGCGGTTCCACTCGTTAAGGAGCTCCATCGAGGGTGCACAACCAATCAGCCCTGGGTGGGTAATGCCTGCGAAACGTACGCCAGGTATATGACGTGATGTTGTGTAGATACCCTCTAGGTCCCAGATTGCTTTGGCTGCTTTTGGGAAATGATCTGTCAGGAAACCACCGCCATTTTCTTTTGCAAAAATACCCGTGAAGCCCCATTCATCCCCCTGTAAGGCTCCTACCTCAAGGATGTCAACAACCAGGATGTCACCAGGCTGGGCACCGTTCACCCAGATTGGACCACTAAGAACATGAACGACCTCGAGATTGACATCAGCAATATCTTGTGGGTCGTCATTGTCTTTTATCTGACCATCAGTCCAATCTTTGCATTCGATGCGGAATATATCACCAGGATTAACGGATGCAACTGCTGGTATGTCGGGGTGCCACCTATTATGACCAGGCATTTCTTGCTGGTCCATAGATTTTGTGAGATCGACTTTGAAGAGCGTCTCTGGCATTAGTTAGACCTTTATTGCACCAAATTATTCAATGCTCTGCAAAAGCATTGAGAAGTTATGGTTGATACACATTGCGAGCAAGGCTATGTAGTTTTAAATAAAAAAGTATTAATCCCTACAAAAATAAGTCTCAGAAATCAAATGTCGCACCGAGCCAGCATCTGTTGGCTCGGTGCGTACCAAAATTTATACTGCGATTGTTTCAACAGGTTTCGCAGACGTTGTTCCATTTTTAGGCATTGGTCCAAGCTTCACGCCGTCTGGATAGTATTTCCATCCGTCGCGTACGCGAATGCTGCTGTCCCATGGCAGCTTGTATTCACCTTTAGCCAAGTCTTCAACCCAGGTCAGGTAATTTTCCTTTTCACCACCAGGCTTGCCGACATAGGCACGACATCCTAGGTTAAAGATGTTATTTTCAAGGGCCCAATTTTCCCTTGCCTTGTCAACGAGCCGCGGGAATAATTCTGCGGTAACGATTTCCCAGGGGTTGCGGTGGCCTTGTTGGATAACATTGCCGTCGTAGTTGCAGACGGTACCTTCTCCGAAGTAGTAGAACACACCATCGTAACCGGCAAGGTTCACTGAAATGGTGTACATCAGGTTCTGCCAGGCATTGGTGCGATTCGTCCAAATCCACTGGTCATTGACTTGAGTCGAATAACCGGAAATTCTGATGTAGACGTTTGCTCCCTTGTAAGCAGCTTCTCTTGCCAGTTCTGGGAACATGCCGTCGTGGCAGATGCAGACTGCAAGCTTCGATCCCTTGGGACCGTCACAGACGGGCATGCCGTAGTTGCCGGGTGACCAAGGTTCGATAGGGACCCATGGTTGAAGTTTGCGATAGTGAAGCGCTATTTCTCCATCTGAATTAATAATAATAGCCGTATTAAAGGGTGGTTTACTGGGGTCGTCATTGACCTCCATTAGGGAGAAAACACCCCATACATCATTTTCTTTGCAGGCTTGTTTAAATCGACCAATCTCTGGGGAATCGATGGTCAGCAACATTTCATCATAGGTCCAGATTGCTGTGTTTAAGCCTTGAGTGGAGTACTCGGGCATCACGATCAGATCAGCTTCCGGATATCCGGCCTTGGTTGATGCAACTGCCTTGCAGATTTGATCAACCTGAGTCTGGATGTCTTCAGGACCTTTAATCACTGGTACTGGGTACTGAATCATTGCAACCAGAAGGGATTCATCCCAAGAACTAACGCTTCCGGTACTAGCCATAGGGCAATAATGAGAACCATTTTCATGGTGATGCCTCGTTTTGGTAGGAGCTGCATCTCATGTTGCAGTTCCGCTACTTTGTTTCCAGTTAAGTAGTTGTTGCTACGTTTTAGTCTTTGTTGTCACGAAAATCACCTTTCCTGCAGGCGTTTTGTGCAACTCGTTCTGCCCAGGCTGGTGCTTCTTCACGGCCTTTATTTATCTCGTCGCTGTTGAATTTTAGGAGTAGTTGCCAGTCAGTTTTCTCCCCTTGATCTCCTGGTAGCTCGTCTTTCTTAAGCCAACGACCATAAATGTTGTCGTAATCCGGCCAATTTGGTAGGTCGGGCATGCTGCACACAACATTGACTTCTGCTTTTTGTGTAGTCAGGCCATTGCTTGATACTTCTACGCCACCATCAAATAGGCCATTAGGGGTACCAGGCTTAAATGCCTTGGTCAGCGTTACGGTTATATCTTCGACAACGACAAGCACATCTCCTGGCTTGGCTTGGTGAAGGCGTGTCTCTTCGGTTTGTGTTTGGCAGCCCTGGCATGTCACAGCGAGTGAAAGTGCCAGCCATGGCAGTAGGGATTTTTGTTTTGGCAATGTGGCTGTCGCTCCTTTGTTTTGTTCTTTCTTTTTACACTGCCACTAAAACATTAAAAAAAGTGTTGTTTTTGATTTGTGTAGCCGTGTGAACGACGGCTTCTCCCTTTCCACTGTAAAAATTTGTCTGTAGCAACAGCTACAGTGCGTTCACCCTGTTGAAGGGCGCATAACAACGAGCCATGGAACGGGGGCTCGTCTTTTGCTGTCGTCGCCATGTCTGCTCTTACTTTTCGCGGAGTCCGATACGAAAGTTCAACAGGCTCGAGTCATTACGACCCGAGCCTTAAAAAGCTTGTTTATCGCAGATTTGCTAAAGGTGAGCGTCTAATTCGCTCTTCCAAAACTGCCGCTCTCTTAAGACTTGATCCCTCAAGCGGTGAGTTTACGAGACTAATCTACCGGGGAGTGCCTGTTCGGCACATTTCAGTTAGTAGGCTTGATAAGGCCCCAATCCAAGTTGGAGGATTCATTCGATCGCGGATGACTGCTGAACTTATCGGTATTAATCCGGTCGGATCCCTAAAAGCCTCGAGTACTTCAGTTCGGATAGGGGAGATAATCCGCTCGCGTACAACGGCAGAACTTCTAGGTTTTGATTTTAGTAAGGGTGATCGGGTTCGAATCTATCGAGGTGTAGTTTATTAATTGTTTTATATGAAAACTACAACTAACTCGCTCGGACCGATTCTACTGAAGACTCGCTTTTGATGGCGTACTCGCTTACGTCGGCACGCAGGTGAAGCATCTCCCCGGTAACTGACATCTTCCAGATCTCCAGTCGAGCCTCGGCCGGCGCCTCAAACCAGAACAATTCGGTGGGCATCACAACTTTCTCTCGATAAAAATGGTGCTCTCCTATACATTTCAAAATGACCATACGACTGCTGGCATTTCGATAAACACACTCGATCATGGTTTCAAGATTTAACCCTTGACAATGTCGCGCTGGTCAGCGTTTCCAAATGTCTGATTGGTGACGAAAATTCGGTGTCTTTAGATTTGGTTCAGACCGCTTGATACCAAAACTTACGGTTGTGTAACGGCTGGAACATGGTCGATTGGATGAAGTATCCCGTCACGGTTTTTAGTTCGTGAGCATCAACTTGTTGCGATTTAATCAGCTGTTCACCTCGGGGAATCCACCGTTGATACGACGTAGCTGACTTGCAATTAGGCCGCCATCTCGGGTGATGTTCCCCTTGGTTTGTGATTGGGCCGGCGCAGGGATTGGAGTGATTTGCGTGATGTCCATCCCGTGCGATCGGCTTGTCCTGCTGCACTTAGATCGGCCTGCAATGAGGGATTGCAGCTGTTCAGGCGTGACCAGCTCGGGAGTTGATGAGCGATCGGTGATGTCATCAGTTGGGCCACGCCAGGGCGTAGCAGCCCCGCGAAGCTCTGCACCGCCAGTTCTTCCGAATGACGGTTGTAGGGGAGGCGATTGATGGCGGAGTCGAGGCCGAACTGGCGCACGCGGTCTTCACCCACCCGGCGGTAGAGCACTTCGAGGGTGGGTAGCTGATCCATGGAGACCACGGCACCCTCATGCTCCATCAGCCCCCGCAGCACCGTGCCAAAGATTTCACCCGCCATCCGCTGCAACCCCTCACTTGGGGTGGAGCCAAGACCCTTGTGCTTGTGGTCAAAAAGCCCCAGATCAACCTGGGCGATTCTGCTCGAGGCAACGTGGCGGTAGACCTCGGATAGCAGACCGACTTCCAGGCCCCAGTCCGATGGAATGCGCAGATTCATCGCCAGGTCGCTGGTGAAGGCAAATTCACCGGCCAGCGGATAGCGGAACCCCTGGAGATAACGCAGGTAGGGCAAGGGACCAAAAATCTGCTCAAGGCTTGCCAGAAGTGGGCCGACGAACAGGCGTGTAGCGCGTCCCTGCAGGGCCTGGGTTTCCAGGGAGAGTCGGCTGTAGAATGCTTTGACGTAGGCAATGCCATGGGATGGGTCCAGAAGTGGACGCAACATCCGCTCCGGGTATGTCAGTGCGAAGGTGCGGATGTCGGCATCAAAAAGCCCCACGACCTCAGCGTCCTGACAAGCAATGCCAAGCCCCTGCCAAACCGCCCAGCCCTTGCCTGGAGGGCCCGTCACGTCCAGGCCCAGGTCTCCCATGGATGACAGAAGCTCCTGCACGGCAGGGCCATTGGTCCAGTGCACTTGAACCGGGAACGGCATATCAGCGAAAAACGCCTCCGCATTCATCACATCTTCGGCACTGCTTGCTGCCAAGGCGATCACCAGGCGATTGAGACCTTTCAGTGAGGCCAGGGTGTCGCGAATCAACCCCAGCGCCGGACGGCTGAATTCCTCCATCAGGCAGGGAATCAGCAGGGTGGTGGGCCGCTGGCTGAGTTCTTTGTTGAAGGCGATGGCGTCGACTCCGCCAAGGCTGTAGTCATGAACCGTGGTGATCAGGCCTTGCTGAAAATCCATGCGGTGTTCAATGCGACAACAGGAGCAGAAAACCTGACCGATACCAGAGGCATGTTCAGGAGGAACGTTGTGC
The DNA here is from genome assembly GCA_003208975.1 of Synechococcus sp. AG-676-F02. Lineage (GTDB taxonomy): Bacteria > Cyanobacteriota > Cyanobacteriia > PCC-6307 > Cyanobiaceae > Parasynechococcus. Next base: position 13,165 of record QCTY01000012.1, on the reverse strand, counting down.
AGCACCAGCGCGAAGAATCGCTGCAGGCCCTGCTTCGTGATCTCTACCCCGATGATTCTTCCGAAGTTGTCGAAAAACTGTCGTCGCAATTGCTGCAGATTCTGAGCGGTTCGTCAGCAATTACGGATTCAGGACACTCGCCATGTCGATGGCAAGCCGGCGATGCCGTGCTGATTTCCTACGCAGACACAGTCATCCAGTCGGGCTCTCCGGGATTGATCAGCCTGACCCGGCTGGTGAATGCGTTCTTCGATGAGTTTTCACCCGTTGTGCATGTTCTCCCCTTCCTGGCCTCCACCAGTGACGGTGGTTTTGCCGTTGCGAGTCACGACCGCCTCGAGTCGCGCCATGGCGATTGGAGTGATCTGGCGGAATTGGCGGATGGTCGGCGCTTGATGGCGGATCTGGTGCTGAACCACGTTTCGGCCTCTCATCCCTGGGTGCAGCAGTTCCTGCGTGATGATGAGCCCGGCCGTGATTGTGTTCTCGAGGCGTCGCCAGATGAATGCTGGCGAGATGTGGTTCGGCCTCGCAGTTCGTCTCTGTTCACTCGGCTGCGGGGCCCTGCAGGCAGTCGGGAGGTGTGGACCACATTTGGCCCCGATCAGGTGGATCTCAACTGGCGCAGTCCTGCGGTGCTGCTGGGGTTCACCAGGCTTTTGGATCGGATGGTGCGCCATGGGGTGCGTTGGCTGCGGCTTGATGCGGTGGGGTTCGTTTGGAAAAGCCCTGGCACGAGCTGCATTCACCTCCCCCAGGCCCATCGGATCGTGACGCTGCTTCGCCTGCTGCTGGATCAGGCCTGCGTCGATGGGGTGGTGGTGACCGAGACCAATGTTCCAGAGCAGGAGAATCTCTCGTATCTGCGCAGCGGCAGTGAGGCTCATCTCGCCTACAACTTCCCATTGCCGCCTCTGCTGTTGGAAGCGGTGATCGGCGGTCGGGCCGACCTCCTCAACGCTTGGCTGAATCGTTGGCCGCAGCTCCCCATGCAAACGGGTTTGCTCAATTTCACCGCCTGTCATGACGGTGTAGGCCTTCGGCCATTGGAGGGTCTGATGCCGGAGCAGCGGTTGTTGCAGCTGCTGATCAGCTGTGAGCAACGCGGGGGCGTGATCAGCCATCGCCGGCTCAGCAGCGCTGTGGAGGTGCCCTATGAGATCAACATCAGCTGGTGGAGTGCCATGGCTGATGGCGGCATTGATCCGGCCCATCTGCAGCGTCAGCGTTTCCTGCTGTCTCAGCTGCTGGTGATGGCCCTGCCGGGGGTACCCGCTTTTTATCTTCCTGCCCTGTTGGCGGAGCCGAATGATCTAGGCCGTTTCCGCCGCACAGGTCAGCGCCGTGATCTCAATCGTCCCCAGTTCAAACTGGAGGCGGTGGAGCGTCGGCTGGAAGATCCCGATAGCGAGGCGACTGCCGTCGTCACAGCTCTGCGCTGGGCCTTGCAGGTGCGTCGAGAGCAGCCGGCCCTGCACCCTGATGCTGATTTGCAGCTGCTCAGTGCTGGACGGGCCGATCTTGTGATCCTGCGTCGGCGTTATCAGGGCAAGGTATTGGTCGCAGTGCACAACATCACCGGCTCCCGCCTGACCCTTGATCGGCGCGGGCTGGAAGGTTGTGGCGAGGGAAGTTGGGACGATTGCCTCCGCGGTCGGTCTGCGCCGCTGCCTCCGCGCATTCAGTTGGAGCCTTATGCGGTGCATTGGCTGATTCAGCGATGACCGGACCGATCTGGTGGGTGGTGACCGATCTCGACGGAACCCTGATGGACCATCGCTACGACTGGTCCCCAGCGGCCGAGACCCTTCGCGTTCTGCGTCAGCGGGAGATTCCTGTGATTCCTTGCACAAGCAAAACGGCGGAGGAGGTGGAGCGATTCCGCGCCGAGGTTGGTCTGAAAGATCCCTACATCGTTGAAAACGGTGGCGCGATTCACGGTGAAACGCCACGGACGGGGGCATGGAAGCAGGCTCTCGGCCCCACTTGGGGTGAGCTCAAACCGCAGCTGCAGCGTTTGGCCGCTGATCTTGGGGAGCCGCTCAGGGCGTTGGACGACCTCAGCGCAGCGGACGGTGAACAGTTGCTTGGACTCTCAGGCGAAGGCCTGCTTCAGGCCCAGCGGCGCCGTTGCAGCGTTCCTTTTGTGCCACCCGCGGAGAGCATCCGGCCACGGTTGCAGCAGCTCGCTGCTGAGCGGCAGTTGGCGATTGTGCAGGGCAATCGCATGGCGCATCTCCTGGGGGCAGGGGTCAGCAAAGGCAGGGCTCTGGCGGTTTTGAAGCATCGCCTTGGGGCTGACCATGTGCGGGTGCTGGGCCTAGGTGACTCCCCGAACGATTTGCCCCTGTTGGAGGCGGCGGATGTGGCGGTTGTGGTGCCGGGGCATGACGGACCACATCCCGCCTTGCATGAGGGTGTGGAGAGTGGCCGGTTTCAGCTGGCAGCATTTCCGCATGCGCGGGGCTGGGCGGAAGCCGTGCAGCGCAATGTTCTCGATATTTAGCACGGTACAGTGCAAATTACTGCACAAAATTGTGTAGTTATCGTGCTAATTTAGGAGTTGAATCCAGATCTGCCGAGCGGTGGTCTCTTCGATGGGCGACAGTTCAATGCCATCCACCGAGTGGATCGGGCGACAGCTGAGGCTGTTGATCAGCAGTGCTTGATCTCCTCTCTGCAGATCCGCTTCAAGATCGTGCTCCTGGACCAGTCCATTGGCGAGAGAAGCGCCTCGCATCACCCCTGGAAGACAGCCACTGCTCATTGGCGGCGTCAGCCATGTTCCGTTGCGTCGCACCAACAGGTTGGCCACCGTTCCGCAGCAGAGCTGTCCATCGGTGTTGCGCAGCAGAGCATCGTCGGCTCCCCGTTGTCGTGCTTCCCGGCGGGCGAGAATCGCCTGGCTGTAGGCGAAGCTTTTGCAACGGCTCAGAACGCTGGAGGCATTGCGCTGTTCAAGCCTGCTGATCACCGTGCTCACCGCGGAGAACAGCGGTTGGAAGGGTTCCAGGGTCAGCCAGAAGCGTTCCCCACCGGTGGCAGGTGGATCGATGCCTCGGCCAGCCCCACCACGACTCCAGTTCAGTCGCAGAACGGCGTCGGCTTCGGCCGAATGGCTGCGCTGGACCGCTTCGATGAGCAGTGGGCTCACCATCGAGCGATCCGGCGGTGCACCCAGGCCCAGCAGTTCAGCACCTGTCTGCCAGCGCTGCAGGTGCTCCTTCAGCAACATCGGTGCACCCCTGCGCACCAGCACTGTTTCGAACAGACCGTCCGCCAGCTGCAGGCCGCGGTCGTTGAGAGGCAGGGCAAGGCTCCCCGGTGTTCCCCATTGGCCATCGATCCAGGCGATGGCTGTTGTCATGTCAACGCCTCCAGCAGGGGCTCCAGTTTCCACATCAGCTCCTCCGCCTCGCCGTGAGGGTCGGAGTCCGCGACGATTCCGCAGCCGGCATGGGCTCGCAATTGCTCACCCCGCCGCATGAGGGTGCGGATCAGGATGTTGCTGTCCAGGCTGCCGTCCCAGTCGAGGCGTAGCAGCGAACCGCAGTAGGGGCCACGACTGGTGGGCTCTAATTCATGCAGTCGCTGGCAGGCCCGAAGCTTGGGTGCGCCGCTGATGGAGCCCCCCGGCCAACACGCTTCCAGCAGATCCACCCAGGTCAGCTCGTCTTTGAGCTGGCCTTCCACCACCGATGTGAGGTGATGCACTGAGGCATAGCTCTCCAGACCGACCAGCTGCGGCACCTGAATCGATCCAGGCTTGCAGACGCGACCGATGTCATTGCGAAGCAGGTCAACGATCATCACGTTCTCTGCTCGGTCCTTGTCACTGCACACCAGCTCCGCCGCCAGGTCGGCGTCTTTGTCCTGATTGCTGTGGCGAGGCCGTGTTCCCTTGATCGGTCGCGTTTGCACTCGACCCGTGGCATCCATCTGCAGAAAGCGCTCGGGGGAGCAGGACAGCAGGGCCTCATCGTTGTTGCTGATCACCAGGCCGGCAAAGGGTGCTGGGCAGCCTTGGCGAAGCTTGATGAACAGCTCCAGCGCTGAGGCTTCAGGCGGCCATGTGGTGCAGCAGCAGGCGGTGAGATTGGCCTGAAATAGATCACCGGCCGCAATCAGGTCGCGGATGCGTTGCACCCCTGCTGCGAAGTCCTCGCGGTCGGTGTGCAGCGTCCAGTCAGCCAGGTCCACGGATGGCGACGGTGCTGGCGCAGCTTGGGGTTTCTCCAGCTGTTCTTCCAGGAGATCGATCCTGCTGCTTTCGCTGGCTTCGGCCCAGAGCTCTCGCCGTTGCAGATCGAAGCGCAGCAGCGGGTCATGCCGGGCGATCCAAAGGCTGGCCATCGCATCGGCTGCCCAGGGGTTGCCTGGTTCACACCAGGCGGCGGCTTCATAGCTGAGCCAGCCCGTCCAATGGCCTGGCCCGAGGTTTCGTAGGGCTGTGAAGGGATTGTCGGCACCGGCTTCGCCGGGTCGTCCACGGCAGATCACCGTGGTCTGCGGTGCTGCCGCCAGAGTGACCCAGCGGCCCAGGTCACTGCCGTCACCATCAAGCCAGATCAGCCCCGTATCGCCGTGCAACGCAGCCAGCTGGCGGGCCACTACTTCCGGATTCCGCCAGGGCAGTTGTCGCCTCAGGGGTGCCGTCATCTGCTGCTGCACAGATCAGATCGCCCCGCTTCGCGCAGCGCTGCATCGCGAATTCGGCAGCTGTCGCAAACGCCGCAGGGGGACTCACCCCCGCTGTAGCAGCTCCAGGTGGTCTGGATCGGCACGTTCAGTCGCAGGGCCTCCTCCACGATCTTGGTTTTGCTCCAGGCCACCAACGGAGCCCAGAGCTGTGTCCCTTGATTTTCGCGGCCGGCCTTGCTGGCCAGATTCGCCAGGGTCTGAAACGCCTCCAGATAATCCGGCCGGCAGTCCGGATAGCCGGAGTAATCGACGGCGTTAACCCCGAGCACCAGCCGTTCTGCGTGGCGGGCTTCCGCCAGGCTCAGCCCGATGGCGATGAACACCGTGTTGCGACCGGGAACGTAGGTGGGCGGGATCACCCCCTCCTGAACGCCATCGGTGGGGACGTCAATCGTCGCGTCGGTGAGGGCAGACCCGCCCCAGGCGGCCAGGTTCACGCGAATGCAGTGGTGTTCCGCCAACCCGAGGTGATCCGCCACCGCGGCGGCTGCCTCCAGTTCTCGTTGATGGCGCTGGCCGTAGTCGAAGGACAGGCCGATCACCCGGTCACCGTCCTCCATCGCCAATGCGGCTGCTGTGGCGGAATCCAGTCCGCCGGAGAGCAGGGCGATCACGGTGCGTTGAGCCATAGGGTCATTCAAGACCCACGCTCATGCCTGTGGTTGGGTGAGTTCGTGCAGAGCGCAGTAGTCGAGGTTGTCGAGGTCACCCCCCTTCGCCTCCTGGAGCAGTGAATCGAGGCCATGGAGACCTTTGGATTGCAGGCCGGCGGCAGTGGCCTCCTCCAGAAACAGGCGTAGATCCTTGCGGAGCAGAGCGGTGCTGAAGTTGGGATCTGCGTAGTGCCCATCCAGCATCCGCTGCAGCTTTTTGTCGAACGTCGGTGCGTAGAGGGCAGAGCTGCGCAGGATCGACATGAACGTTTCCACAGGGACCTCGGCTTGCTGAACCAGCCGCAGGGACAGAGAAAAGGCATGGGTGAGGCTGGCGATCAATTGGTTGAGGGCCAGTTTTGTGGCAGCACCGCTGCCAATGGGGCCCACCAGCAGAGGGTCTTCGGCCAACAGGTTCAACAACGGTCGTTGTTGCTCGAACAGCTCCGGCTCGCCGCCGGCCATCACCAGCAAGCTGCCTTGCAGCGCCTGGGGCCGGCTGCCCAGCACGGGTGCCTCCAAGCAACGTCCGTTCTGGGTCTGCACAACGGCGGCAAGGTCTCGGATTTCCGTGATGCCCATGGTTCCCATCGGTATCACACAACTACCGCCCAGAGGCCCAAGTTCGGCCACCACGTTGCGGGTGACCTGACCATCCCGCAACACGGTGATCACGGCGTCGCATCCAGCCGAGGCACCGTCGGAGAGGTGGGCAATCGGTGTGGCTCCCGACTCCAGCAGGCCTTGGCAGCGTTGGGGGTTTCTGTTCCAAACCCGTAGGTCGCACCCTTGGCTTAACAGTCGATGTCCAACGGCTTCACCGAGCAGTCCGGTGCCGAGCAGGGCGATGGTTGCCATAAAGCGGACGCTGATCAGGCCGCCAGTATCAGCGCATCCCCATCAACTTTTTTAGTCTGCAGAATGGGCGTTCAGTACGGGTTGCTCCGCCCATGCTCCCCTGCTCGCTGCTGGTTTTGATCGCAGCCCCCAACCCCACGCACGCCGACTACATTGAGCCAACCAGTACTGAGCAGAGCAACAGAATGAATCGAGGTTTCTAAATCATTTGCATCTGAGTATCGATTTCGAAGTAGTCGAAATGGTTTTTTGAGAGCCAGTTCTGCAATAAATCTGAGTGATCTGATGGATTTGAATCTGACAGATCCAGAGTGATCAAACTTTTATTCGTTGATTTGATCACGTCAATATTCTCAATGATTAGACCTTCTTGCTCATCGGCTTTAAGTTCCCTAATGATAGATTTTCTGTCCTGTAGGTCTCCGCTCAAACTTCCGATGAGACGGGTTTGAAATTGATCTTCATCAAATTTGTCTAGTGTTTCTAGCGTAATAATTTGACCAACTGGTTCGCCTGTCAGCTCATCGGTTTGAGTACCCGAGAGCTCGCTGTCAATGTTGTTATAAGCGGTACTTGTGATCAAATTTTCGATGGATTCTGATGTTAAAGACTTGTCATGGCTTTTCAGTAATGCTGCGATGCCGGCGACATGTGGGCTGGCCATGGATGTTCCACTGTAATAATCATAATTACCGTTGGGTGTTGAAGAGAAAATACTGACTCCTGGGGCTGTCACATAGTCTAGAAATGTCAAGCCGGCTCGATTGGAGAAACTGGCCAACGATTTTTCTTGATCTACAGCTCCAACAGCGATGCCGTGGGTTTCTGCGTGGGCGGCAGGGTATATGGGGGAGCGACCGCCGTCATTGCCAGCCGCCATGACAACGACCGAGCCAAGGTCTGATGCGTAGGCAACTGCGTCAGCCATTGCCTGGCTATAACCTCCGCCTCCAAGCGAAAGATTGATGACATCAGCGTCATTATCTGCTGCCCATCGGATTCCAGCGATAATGTCGGATATGTATCCATAACCTTCATCGTCAAGGACTCGAATTGGCATGATTGATGCATCCGGTGCGACGCCGGTGATTCCCTCGCCGTCATCGGCGCCCGCAATGGTGCCGGCAACATGAGTGCCGTGGCCATCGCCATCGTCGGCAATGTTGTCGTAATCGACAAAATCAAATCCTTGAGTAATTCTGTCTTGGAATTCCGGATGATCTAGATCAACACCTGTGTCGACGACGGCGATGACTGTGCCTGAGCCAGTTGCGCCCGAAAAGCCATTGCTACCTGACCAAACTTCTGGTGCTCTGATATTGTCGAGGCCCCATAAATCACCACCAAGGTCTGCGGCGTCGTCGAGGGATATCCCAAGTAACTTTTCAAAGCTTCTTTTGGCGTCAACATGGCCAAATCCGTTTTCAGGGCTATAGCCAGTGGGCAAAGCATCTGCTTCGTCGGCGGTAATTAAATATGTTCCAGTTCGCTCGTTGTTATATGCGCTGGCCTCAAGATAGAAAGTGCCTGAAGATTCAGGGGAAATGATGATGCGGCTATTGAATCCATCTCCACCGTCGTCATCGGTGGAAATAATATTGCCATTGGCTTCTTTCAAGGCTAGGAATGAGTCTTCAAGGGTGGTTCCAGTCAGCTCAAAGTTGTAGTACTTGTCAGCCTCCAATTCGACTTTGAACCAGTCCAGATCTCCTAGGGATTCGATATTCCCTTCAAGACTGCTTCCAATGGCAAGGGATCCACTGCTGTCGGGGGTTGCTCCGTAATCGTCAGAGTTTGAGATGGGAACGAGGACCGGTTCGGTTGAGACGTCCTCGCTGAAGCCTTCACCATCGACGTAGGAAACGCTGGCGCGGAGTTGACGTCCTTCCAGATCAGCGGAGATGGTGATCTGAGGATCGGAGCCGACTTGAGACCAGGTTCCGTCTTGATTGGATGCAAGCCATGCAACGGTTGGCGTGCCGTCACCATCAGGATCGCTGTTGGTTAGCGAAACGGAGAGAACCTGACCAAGTTGGGGAGTGCCCTCAATGGCGAAAGTTGCTGCACCATCGTTAATGGGGTCTTCGGGTTGTGTTACATCTTCGTATGCACCAATGAAATAATTGCCCGTGAATTGATTGCCATATGAGCCCGCCTCAAGGTAATAGTATCCTGATGTTTCGGGTTCAAAAGTTATTCGACTGTTTAACTCACCGCCGCTATCGTCATCGATGGTCAGGATAGATCCGAATTCGTCTCTTAATGTTAACAGGGGGTCCTCTAGTCCTATCCCAATTTGCTCAAAGATATAGTTTTTGCCGGCCTCTAACTCGACTTTAAACCAGTCAAGATCTCCCACAACTTCCAGATCACCTTCAAGACGGCTTGCCAGGGCAAGAAAGCCACTGCTGTCGGGTGTTGCTCCATAATCGTCAGAGTTTGAGATGGGAACGAGGACCGGTTCGGTTGAGACGTCCTCGCTGAAGCCTTCACCATCGACGTAGGAAACGTTGGCGCGGAGTTGACGTCCTTCCAGATCAGCGGAGATGGTGATCTGAGGATCGGAGCCGACTTGAGACCAGGTTCCGTCTTGATTGGATGCAAGCCATGCAACGGTTGGTGTGCCGTCACCATCAGGATCGCTGTTGGTAAGCGAAATGGAGAGAACCTGACCAAGTTGGGGAGTGCCCTCAATGGCAAAAGTTGCTGTTCCGTCGTTGATTGGATCTGGTTCTTCCGGGGGCTGATCTCCAATCAGCCCGTCTTGGTTGAGGTCAAGATTGAAGATATTTTCGAGCCCTTGGTCGGCCATGTATTGACCGTCTCGCCAGCCCCGGGATCTTCCGTTGATGGTTCCTGTTTCATCTGTAGACCATGTTTGATATCGCATTCCGCGTCGGCGGGTTTGTCTGGCTCGCAGTACGAGGAATCCATCGTCAACTTGAGCGCCTGCAATGACATTCCAGGATCTCGACGTAGCGTCTGAGAATGTTCGACCTCGTCTGTTCGCGATGGTAATCGGGTTGCCATCATTGAAGAGCTGGTAAGCGCTCAACTCAGAGCCATCTACCAGGCCATTTCCGTCGAGGTCTGCCATGACATGTAGTGCTTCAACAGATATTTATCGTCTCTTTTTTTGCTGAATCATGCATCCAACATTTGTAGGGTTCTTCGAGATTGCGTAACGATCAGCGCACACCCAGCCACTTGTGGGTCTGCAGGCTGAGACGCCAGCGCGGATTGCTGCGAGCATGATCTACCGCCAGCTGCTGTCCGTTGGGGCTGTCCCATCCGGGTTGCAGCAGCAGAAGCGTCGAATCAGCGGTCGCCGTAGCCATGGATTCTGCAAAGGTCAGATCATCGGTGTTGTGGATCACCACCTTGAGCTCATGGCAGTGACGCAGCAGATCCGAACGAGGAGGCCGGTGCCGTTTTGGAGACAGAGTGATCCAGTCGAACTGGCCACTGAGGGGGTCAACGCCGCTGGTTTCCAGATGCAAGGGCCTGCCGCTCACGGACAGGGCCTGGGTGAGGGGTTCCAAAGCGTGATGGAGTGGTTCCCCGCCAGTAACCACGGTGAACGCGGCTCCGTTGCGGTAGGCCTTTGAAGCCTCCTCCGCCAAAGTCGCCAACTGCATCTGCGGGTGATGGTCCGGTGGCCAGGAATGTTTTGTGTCGCACCAAGGGCAGCCCACCGTGCAGCCAGCCAGACGAATGAAAAAGGCGCTTCGGCCGCTGTGATGGCCCTCCCCTTGCAGGGAATGAAAGGTTTCCACCACCGGAAGGGTGGCTGCTTTCGTCATCGCTGGGTTTGAATTGCTTCGACCGGAGAGGAGGGCAGTCGTTCCTGGGCGGCCTCGATTAATCCGCGGAACAGCGGATGGGGTTTGCCCGGTCGCGAGAGGAACTCCGGGTGGTACTGGCAGGCGGTGAAGAAAGGATGCCCTTTGAGTTCAATCAGTTCCACCAGGCGGCCATCTGGTGACGTGCCGCTCACCACATATCCCGACTCCAGGAACAGGTTGCGATAGGCGTTGTTGAATTCGTAGCGGTGACGGTGCCGTTCGTAGACCACCGCATCTCCGTAAAGCTTCTCCGCCAGGGTCCCAGGTGTGATCCGGCAGGGATAGACCCCGAGACGCATGGTGCCCCCGAGATCCACGACGTCCTGCTGTTCGGGTAGAAGGTGGATCACAGGATGCGGGGTCGTTGGATCCAGTTCAGCGCTGGAGGCGTCAGACAGGCCCGCTTGGTTCTGCGCCCATTCGATCACGGCAGTCTGCATGCCCAGACAGAGTCCAAGGAAGGGAACTCTCTGTTCCCGTGCCCAGCGAATTGCCGCGATCTTGCCTTCCACACCGCGGTTTCCGAAACCGCCTGGAACCACAACGGCATCCATGCCTTTCAGCAAGGGATCGGCACCCTCGGTTTCGATCTGTTCCGAGCACACCCAGTGCAAATCCAGGGAGGCGTCCTGGGCGATACAGGCGTGCTGCAGTGCTTCGACAACGGAGAGGTAGGCATCATTCAGCTGGATGTATTTGCCCACCAACGCAATCTTCACTGACGGTCCTGGGTTGCGCAGGTTGTGCACCAGCTGTTGCCAGGCCTCCATGTCGCTGTCGTGGTCTGTGAGATCAAGCACATCCAGCACTTCGCGGCAGAGACCCTCCTTCTCGAGCGTCAGCGGCACGGCATAAATGCTGTCGGCGTCGAGCGAAGGGATCACAGCCCGCTCCTGCACACCGCAGAATCCACCGATTTTGCGCTTCATCTCATCGCTGATCGTGCGGTCACTACGGCACACCAGCACATCGGGCTGGATTCCGATTGAGCGCAGCTCCTTGACCGAGTGCTGGGTGGGTTTGGTTTTCAGCTCTCCGGAGGTGCCGATGAAGGGCAGCAAGGTGACGTGGATGTAGGCGATGTCGCGCCGGCCGACATCACCCCGGAATTCGCGGATAGCCTCCAGGAACGGCAATGACTCGATATCTCCGACGGTGCCGCCGATTTCGGTGATCACAACATCCGCGTTGCTGTTAGAAGCCACTCGCTTGATGCGTTCTCGTATTTCGCCGGTGATGTGCGGAATCACCTGCACGGTGCCGCCGTTGTAGTCCCCGCGTCGTTCTTTATTGATCACCGACTGGTAAATCGAGCCAGTGGTCACGCTGTTCAGGCGTGACATTGCCGTGTCGGTGAACCGCTCGTAGTGGCCCAGATCAAGGTCGGTCTCCGCCCCGTCCTCGGTGACGAACACCTCACCGTGTTGGATCGGGCTCATCGTGCCCGGATCCACATTCAGATAAGGATCCAGCTTGAGGATCGAAACGTTGTAGCCACGGGATTTGAGCAGCCGCCCCAGGCTGGCGGCCACGATGCCTTTGCCGATGCTGGAGACGACACCACCGGTGATGAAGACGAACTTGGCCATGACCTGCCGAGCGTTTGTTCAAGCTACCTGCCATTCAGCAGACTGATCAGTGCTGCTGAATGGCTTGAACCTTTAATTCTCCAGAAGGCTACGCAGCATCCAGGCCGTTTTTTCATGCACCTGCAGGCGTTGGGTCAACAGGTCTGCGCTGGGCTGGTCGTTGGCGGCATCAGCAATTTCGAAAACGCTGCGCGCCGTGCGAGCAACGGCCTCATGGTCCGCCACGAGCTGCTGAACCATGTCCATCGCAGCAGGAACGGAAGCTGCTTCCTGAATGGAAGCGAGCTTTGTCAACGTGCTGTCGCCGAAGGGTGCGGCCATCCCCAGGGCACGAATCCGCTCGGCAATTTCATCGAGGGAGTCCCACAGCTCGTTGTATTGGGTGTCGAACATCCCGTGGAGGGAATTAAACATGGGACCCGTCACATTCCAGTGGAATCCATGGGTTTTGCCGTAAAGAACCCAAGTGTCTGCCAGTAGGCGGCCCAGTCCGTCGGCAATCTGCTCACGCTGTTCTGTGGAGATGCCGATATCAATGGGTTTGATCATGTTCTGCTCAGTCTTTAGACAGCTGAATTTGAATCAGGAATCGAGTTCCTGGATGTAATCCCGTACCTTGCTGCGTCGCTGGGGCTGGCGCAGCTTCAAAAGGGCCCTGGTTTCGATCTGGCGTACCCGTTCTCTGGATAGTTTCAGCTCCTCGCCGATCTGGGCCAGGGTCTGGGGCGTGTCGTCCTCCAGGCCGAAGCGACGCCGCAGTACGGCGGCTTCTCGGCCCGTCAGTTCGTCCAGCAGATGCTCCAGATCGTTGTGCAGTTCGTGGTGGGTCAGGGTCTGTTCCGGCGTTGCATGGCCGTCTTCGATCAGATCCCCGAGCTGGGTGTCCTGGTCTCGGCCGACACGGGTGTCCAGCGATACGGAGCGGGGAACGCGGGCCAGGGTCTGGCGCACCGTGTCTTCGCTGATGCCCAGCTCCCGTGAGAGATCGGCGATGGAGGCGATGCGGCCCTCATTGCTGGCGATCTCCTGCTGGACCCGTTTGATGCGGTTGAGTTTTTCAGTGACATGCACCGGCAGCCGGATCGTGCGGCTCTGGGTGGCGATCGCTCGGGTCATGCCCTGCCGGATCCACCAGTAGGCGTAGGTGCTGAAGCGGAAACCGCGGGTTGGATCGAATTTCTCCACAGCACGCTCCAGGCCGAGGGTGCCCTCTTGCACCAGATCCAACAGCTCCATGCCCCGCTGCTGATACTTCTTGGCCACCGCGACCACCAGCCGAAGATTGGCCTGGATCATGTGGTCCTTGGCGCGACGCCCTTGGCGCAATGCCAGTTTCAGTTCCTTGGACTCAAGGCCGGCTTGGACTCCCCAGGCCTGGTATCCGGTCTCGATCCGCTGCTGCAGATCCTGCAGAGTCAGCCCCGCTGCCCGGGCCCACTCCTGTTTGGTCGGCCAGTGGCTGTGGCGGTTGGCTTCCTGGCGCTGCAGTTTCTCCAGTCTGTGCAGTTCTCCAATGGCG
>QCTY01000011.1:0-30311 GCA_003208975.1 Synechococcus sp. AG-676-F02 | reverse complement strand
TAAGGGAAATGCATCAGGGTGTGATGGAAGACGGTCTGCTGCCTGAGGCTGGTGAAGTACGCGGTGTGATGGCTCAGATGGAGGCGCTGCTCGAGCTGCTCGAGGGCAAGTCGTCCCGAAAGGCGAAAGCGGAATCCAGCTGAACGAGGCATCACCCAAGCGTTCCAGAAACAACCTGCCTGTTTTGGAAAGACGCCAGCCAAAGAGCGTGGGACCTTCACATCCGCCACGGTTGGGGTAAACCTGTTTCAAAGCGCTGGGCGGATGATGGGGATCACCATCCCTGCCTCTTCCACCGGAACGGATGGCACATCGCTCACAGTCCACCCGTCTTCATCAACGCTTCGGCCAACTGCCGGCAGGCCTTGAGGCCTGGGCTAGGAATCCCTGGCGTCGGCTATCGCTCTACATAATCGTTCTGCTCTCAGGCTTCTTGCTGGGAAGTGCCATTACTGCCGTTGCAGGCGTGCTGGGCCAGCTTGACCCGGTTGCTGCCCTGCTGGTGGTGTTCGGCACTGAACTCACCATCCGGGCTCGTTCAGACCGATGGTCGTCCCTCATTCGCCAGTTGTTGAGCCTGGGACGAATCGGATTCCTTTACGGACTGTTTCTCGAAGGGTTCAAGTTGCTCTGACGACAGGCGCGGACAAATCCAAACACCATTCATACCCTTCAATCAGATCGCCGTCGCTGAGCCATGGCAGGTGCCCATTTCTTCCTGGAGTTGGAGCCACCGGAGGAACGCCTGCGTGATGTGCCTCACGTGGTGATCGTCGGTGGGGGATTTGCAGGCATCCACGCGTGCAAAGCACTGGCCAAGGCGGACGTGCGCATCACGCTGATCGATAAGCGCAACTTCAATCTTTTCCAGCCCCTTCTCTACCAGGTATCGACGGGCCTGGTTTCCCGCGGCGACATCGCAACACCTCTGCGTGAGCTGGTTGGCAAGCAACGCAATGTGCAGGTCTTGCTCGGCGAAGTGACGGACGTCCATCCCGCAGGGAAACAGATCGTCTTCAACGGAAAGGCCTACAGCTACGACCATCTGGTGCTGGCCACCGGATCCGGCAGCACCTTTTTTGGCCACGACGATTGGCGCACCTTTGCGCCGCCGATGAAGATCCTGGAGCACGCCGAGGAGATCCGTCGGCGCCTGCTGATGGCCATGGAACAGGCGGAGCAAACACCGGATCCCAGCGCACGTCAGTTTCTCCAGACCGTGGTGATTGTTGGAGCCGGCCCCAGTGGCTGCGAGATGGCAGGAGCGGTCTCTGAGCTGATGCGTTGGGCACTCAACAATGCCTTCAAACAGCTTGATCCGAACAAAACGAGGATCGTGCTGGTGGATCCCGGTGAACGCGTGCTCCGAGCGATGCCTGCTCAGCAGTCGGAAGCGGCCCTGGCGTCACTGGAACGTGATGGGATCGAATTCATGCCCCAGAGCCGCGTGCAGACCATGCGTCCAGGAGAAGTCATCATCGGCACCCCTGACGGAGACCGTCGAATCCAAGCCGCCACAGTGATCTGGACAGCAGGCGTGCGCCCCTCCCATCTCGGCAGCAAACTCGCCGAGGCCACCGGTTGCGCTCTGGACAAGGGAGGTCGTGTCGTGGTGCAACATGATTTTTCGATTCCTGAGCATCCCGAGATCCGCGTCGCGGGAGACCTCAGCAACTACAGCCACACCATCAACGGCAAGCCAATGCCTGGCATGGCGGCTCCGGCAAAGCAGGCCGGCACGTTCATCGGCAAAGACATCGCCGCGACTGTCGCCAACCGTTCCCGTCCAACCTTCAACTACTTCGATTTCGGGAGCATGGCCGTGCTCGACCGTGCCACCGCTGTGGCCGATCTACGGGGCCTGCGCTTTTCCGGAGGTGTGGGCTGGCTTCTTTGGGCCTTTGTCCACTTGGTGCTGATCCCCGACTGGGAGAACAGGATCACTCTGTCTGTGAAATGGATCTTCGCCCTGCTGACACAACAGCGCGCTGCGATTTTGCTCACAGGCATGCCAAGCCAGCACATGGCACTGGATGCGGTGGACGCCCATTTCCCCATGAAGGCTGGTGAGGGGGTGTCTATCGCCGAACCCGATGCCGCCCTGAAAGCAGCGATGGACTACTACTCACATCAAATGAGCAGACCGCCACTCAGCGGTCAGCCTCCAACTCATGAACTGCTCGACACGAGCGATGGCTCGGCCGCGGATTCTGCCGCTGCCATTAAGTAGAGAAGCGCCATCCGCGTCGGAACCCCATTGCGAACCTGCTCCTCTACCAGGCAGATCGAGAGATCGTCCAATAGGGCACTGGTCATCTCAACACCCCTGTTCACCGGACCTGGATGCAGCACCGGAACCAGCTGACCGCAGAGCTTGAGCCGGTCATGACTGAGGCCGTAATCACGGTGGTAACGCGAGAGGCTGGTGAGGAGCTGCTGACCCATCCGTTCCTTCTGCAGTCGCAGAGTCATCACGGCATCCACACCAGGCAACGCCCGCTCCAGCCTTCGCTCCAGCCGAATGGTTCCGCGCTGCGCCACCGGATCGAAAGACTGGCCAGGAGGCGGAGACTCCACAAATGCGCTGAAGTCATCCGGAAGAAGACTGGGCGGCCCGCACAACACCACATCAGCGCCACAAGCGGTCAAAGCCCAGAGATTCGATCGGGCCACCCGTGAATGCAGGATGTCCCCAACAATCGCGATCCTTTTGCCCTGCAGGGCTTCCGGGCTTGGATGCTCAGGGGCGAAATGTCGCGCCAGGGTGAATAGATCCAGCAATCCCTGGCTGGGATGGCTATGCAATCCATCCCCACCATTCAGAACAACCGTGCGTTCTCCGGCCGCGTCGAGATCGCGAGCCAGCTGCTCCGGAACAGCTGTTGACCGATGCCGGACCACCAGAACATCAGCGCCCATCGCCACATAGGTGCGGGCTGTATCAAGCACACTTTCACCCTTGCTCAGCGAACTGCTTGAAGGGGAAAAACTCATCACATCGGCCGAAAGGCGCCTGGCCGCCAGTTCAAAACTACTGCGGGTGCGAGTGCTGGGTTCAAAAAAAAGCGTGGCCACAAGCCTCCCCTGCAATGCCGGAAGCTTGCGCGCACCAGTAGCAGGCAGCGATCGGAACCGCTCAGCCAGCTCAAGCACTGCGGCGTAATCCTCGCTGGAAAAAGACGCAAGATCGAGAATGTGGCGATGCTGCCAACCGTTCACCAGCCGTCCACCTCCTTGGGAGCCCAGGCCTGATCAGGAACAGGCTGGCGATCTCCCTTCGCACGACGGCTCACGCTGCGGCTGGCGCGCAGATACCAGCGCAAAGGGAGCTCATTTCCTTCTGAGATGCCGATGCGTGTTGTCGTCACGAGGTCAGGGCTGACGATGGAAGCAGGCCTTGGTGCCAGCCAAACTCCATGTTCGCCCGTCGCTGGTCGCCTGTCATCGCTGCGATCAATCCCGAAACGACGGGCCAGCAACCCCGGGCCAGCGGCCACCCGCTCCGGCTCGGCCGGCAGAGCCACTGCGCGCATCAACACACCATTGGCCCACTCCGGCCGATCGGTGACCACATTCACGCAATGGTGGATGCCGTAGCTCACATACACGTAAAAGCGCCCTGGTTCACCGAAGAGCGTTTCATTTTGAGGAGATCTGCGCCGATAGCCATGGCAAGCAGGCTCATCCTGGGAATAGGCCTCTGTTTCCACAATCACACCCCAAAGCATGTCGCCATTGGGCTGGCGTTTCACCAACCGGCAGCCCACCAATTCAGGCCCCACCACTTCAGCGGGACGGCAAAAGAATTCAGGGGAAAGAGCGTTCATCCTGCTGACAGGGTGGCACCACACCGCCAGGCTTGAGCTACGACTCCCAGCTCAGTGTGAGAACTGCTCTCGAAGCGCGCCGCGACGGGGTTTTCCTTTTGCTCGCAGGGTTGTTCCTCGGAACCTTGGGAATGCTCAACATTCTCGGGCTGACCCGATTTCTGCAACTAGGGCAGATCGGCCCATGGCCCGTGGTGGTCGCTGTTGGAGCTCTTCCCTATCCGGTGACCTTCCTTTGCACCGATTTGATCAGCGAACTCTGGGGGGAAACCAGAGCCAACCAACTGGTCTGGGTGGGTTTGCTCTTGAACGGATGGGTGCTTCTGATCCTTTGGATCGGAGGCCTGCTTCCAGCCATGACTGGCAGTGACGACACCACCTTCCGCACGATTCAACAACTGAGTTTCGGCTCGGTTGGCGCATCGATGGTGGCCTACCTGAGCGCACAGTTCATCGACGTACGACTGTTTCATTTCTGGAAAAAGCTCACCAATGGCCGTGCCCTCTGGCTGCGAAACAATGGATCCACCATCATCAGCCAACTGGTCGATACCAGTGCAGTGGTGATGATCAGCCATTACGGAGCCCACGTTCTCCCGATCCGTGCCGGAGAAGAGGTGGTTCCACAACTGATCGCTTTCATCGGCAGCGGCTACGTGTTCAAGCTGGTCGCCGCCCTCGCCGATACCCTCCCGTTCATCTGGCTGACGAGCTGGCTGAGGCAATGGCTCGAGATGCCAGCCGATGCATGACACCTGGCCACAACTGCCCTGGATTTCCTGCAGCCCAGCACAACCCGCGCCATCCTGAAACCATCTGCATACGGGTGATGATCGCGGCACTTTCCGGTTTCAATCTCGGCACCGTGCTGCTGGCCAGCATTGTTTTGTTCCCACTCGCCTGCCTGTTCTTTGGCACCCGCGGCGGCTACTACAACACCGATAAGTACGACGGCAACGGCACCGCCCACTGAAGGATCATTCAAATCAGCGATCATTCAAATCATCGATGCGTCTCAAATGTCAGCAGCCTTCCCAGGGCAGGTGCAGAGCAAAGAAGAGATTCGTCTCGCCTTGCGCAGCTGGCCTGAGGTAGACGCCTACCTCCAGATCTGCAAAGGCGTGATCCTGCCGCTGGGGTCCACCGAGCAGCATGGTCCAACCGGAGCCATCGGTACGGATGCCCTGACCGCGGAAGCTGTCGCTCTTGAGGTGGGTTGTCGCACTGGCGTTCTCGTGGCTCCGGTGCAGTCATTCGGCATGGCGGAGCATCACCTGGGCTTCGCCGGCACCATGAGCCTGCAACCGGCAACGCTGTTGGGCGTCATGCACGATCTGGTGCTTTCACTGGCCCGGCATGGCTTCGAACGGGTGTTCGTGATCAACGGTCACGGTGGCAACATCGCCACCAGCAAGGCTGCCTTTGCCCAAGCCCACGCCTCGGCAGCAAGCCGCGGTCTGCCTGTGGCACCCAAGCTGCGTTGCCGGCTCGCCAACTGGTTCATGGCTGGACCTGTGATGCGTCAGGCTCGCGACCTCTATGGGAATAAGGAGGGTCACCACGCAACCCCCAGTGAAATTGCAGTGACCCTGGCCATGGAACCGAGCCTGCAGTCGAAGCAGCGGGATCTTCCGGATCCTGCACCAGCGGGGCCGATTCACAGTCCAGAGGATTTTCGGCGCCGTCATCCAGACGGACGCATGGGGTCCCATCCCTCCCTGGCGACCGCCCAGCACGGAACGAGGCTGCTGAAAACAGCAGCCTCGGCATTGAGCGAGGATCTCCGTAGTTTTCTGAGCGAGCCATGAGCCTGATCTCCGCAGACGACGTCCGCAAGGTCGCCAAGCTCGCCCGCCTCGACCTGCCTGAAGACAAAATCGCCACCTACACGGGACAACTGGAATCGATTCTTGAATACGTCGGCCAGCTGGAGCAGGTGGACACAGAGGGCGTGCCGGAGACAACCCGTGCCGTTGAGGTGACCAATGTCACCCGAGAGGACGGAGTGATTCCAACTCCAGTGCGGGAGGACATCCTTAACCAGGCGCCTCTGCGTGAAGGGGATTTCTTCCGCGTCCCGAAGATCTTGGCCGAATAATCAGCGGCTGAGTGGACGCCTTGGCTGGGTTTTAATCGCGATGCGATCGACAAAACTCAGCCAGTTGCGCTGCAGTTGGCGGCTTGGAACAAAGCGGGCGGCACGGCGCAACTTTCCACGACGCGTCTTATGACTCCTCACGCCGACCAGAATGTCGTAGAGGAAGTTGTACCCATCCGAGCGGGTTTCGAAGATACCGAGCCTCTGTGGTGATCCCTTCGAATCCAGAAGGGGCTTGGTGGCTTCATAGGCGGGTTTGTACTCAAACCAAGGAACCGATGGCCAAAGGTGATGAACCAGGTGATAGTTCTGGCCCATGATCAGCAGGTTCATCAAACGGCCCGGGTAAATCCGTGCGTTGGTCCAACGATTGCGCGATGTGAACGGACGGTGGGGCAGGTAGTCAAAGAACAACCCAAGGGTCACCCCAACCATCAGAGCCGGCGCAAACCAGCAGTTGAAAATGAAAGGAAGGAACTCGAATTTCGCTGCAGCCAGAACGATCACAAGAAACACGCTGCGTTCGAACCCCCACTGCATAAGTTCCCAGCGTTTCCAAAGGCGACGCTGGAAGAAAAACCACTCGTGATAAAAAAACCTTGGTGCGATCAGCCAAAGCGGACCAAAGGTACTGACGATGTGATCCGGATCATTCTTTGGATCATTGACGTGAGCGTGGTGCTCCAGGTGAACCCTGGTGAACACAGGAAAGCTGAAGCCAAGCAACAGAGCCGAACCATGCCCCATGGCCTGGTTGATCCAGCGGTTGGGGTGGGCAGCGTTGTGACAGGCGTCGTGGATGACGGTGCCTTCAAGATGCAATGAAAGAAATCCAGTGCACAGCAACACAGGCAAGGGCCAGCCACCGGCAAACCATCCCCAGATGGTCAGAGCGGCAAGGGCATATCCCCCAAGGAACAGCCCCACCGTTGGATTGAGAGCCTCTGGAGGACCCACGAACTCCCGCGGCACCGAGCGGTACCTCGTCTGAACAGGATTGAGCTGCTGTTGTTGCTCACAGCTCTGAATCGTCCCGAGGTCAGGCAACGCTTCTGAAAAAGTCCTCCCACAAATTAGGGAAGTTAATGCCCACCGGGGGACTTGAACCCCCACGACCTGGGTCACTGGTACCTAAAACCAGCGCGTCTACCAATTCCGCCAGGTGGGCTTGTGCTGAATTTTACGGTTCACCACAGAATAGGGGCGGTTACAGGAGAGCAGATGCTGGCGACCCTCAGTGGTGATCTCTGCCTGCTTTTCGGCCTGGGAGTGCTGCTGCTGCCATTGCTTGCTGTTGAGCTGAGCCGCCCTCGCGACGGGGTTTGGGGGGCCGTGGTGCTGCTTCTCGGCCTGGTGCTTGTAACAAGCAGCGACCGACTGCGCGGCGCACCAATGCTGGCTGTGTTGTGCGGAAGTCTGCTGATCGCCCGCCTCACCACCGAAATCAGTCAGGCGCGCTGGCAGGCGCTCAGTGAGGACGAACAGCAACGACTCGGATCCATCGATCACTGGCTGACGAGCCTGCACCAGCTGGGAACTGCCATCAGCAGCCTGGGAGCAGGGTTGAGCGGAGTGGTCAAACAACTCAAACCCTCCGGTCGTTCCGGAGTTGGCAACAAGCTCTGGATCCGCCCTGAGGACGAGACCGCGTCTCCTGCGACAACCGACAGCCCTGAACAGACTGCCAGCACCGTCGAGGACTGATAATTCTCCGATCAACCAGGAAGACCGTGAGCAAGGAGACGCGCGACGCCGCCGCTGAGGGACGTCCCTCCTACAAGGACACGCTCAACCTGCTGCAAACCGGATTTGGCATGCGCGCCAACGCCGTGAAGCGCGAGCCGGAACTGCAGGCTTTCTGGAGAGACAACGGGATCGACGGAAAGTTAGGGCTGGAGAACAAGGGCCCCAGTTTCACGCTCCACGACGGGCCGCCGTACGCCAACGGTGCATTGCACATGGGTCACGCCCTGAACAAGGTGCTCAAGGATGTGATCAACAAATACCAGGTCCTGCAGGGTCGCAGGGTGCGCTATGTACCGGGCTGGGATTGCCACGGCCTGCCGATCGAGCTGAAGGTTTTGCAGTCGATGGACATGGAGCAGCGCAAGGCCCTGACGCCGATCAAGCTGCGCAAGAAAGCCGCCGCTTACGCCCGTAAGCAGGTGGATGGCCAGATGAAGGGGTTCCAGCGCTGGGGCATCTGGGCTGACTGGGAACAGCCCTACCTCACGCTGCAGAAGACCTATGAGGCTGCCCAGATCAGGGTGTTCGGAGAGATGCTGCTCAAGGGGCACATCTACCGGGGGCTGAAACCGGTGCACTGGAGCCCCAGTTCCCGTACCGCCCTGGCTGAGGCCGAACTGGAGTACCCGGATGGCCACACCAGCCCCAGCGTCTACGCAGCTTTTCCTGCGGTGGAACTGCCTTCTGCATTGCGGGACGCCCTCAACGCTGAGGAGATCGAACTCCCCAGTGATCCGAAAGACCTTGGTGAAAGCCTCCAAGTGGCGATCTGGACAACCACTCCGTGGACCCTGCCCGCCAACCTGGCGGTATCTGTGAACGAGCGGCTGGATTACGCCCTGGCCGACGATGGAAACGGTCGGTTGCTGCTTGTGGCAGCTGATCTGATCGACACACTCACGACAACGCTGACGCTGCCTCTCAACCGTCGCGCCAGCGTCAAAGGTGCCCTACTGGCCGGCCTGATCTATCGCCATCCGTTGATGGATCGCACCAGCCCGGTGGTGATCGGCGGTGACTACATCACCACTGAGTCCGGAACTGGGCTGGTGCACACCGCTCCAGGGCATGGAGTCGATGACTTTCACACCGGCCTGAGGAACGGACTGCCGGTGCTCTGCCCGGTCGATGAAGCCGGCAACCTCACCGCAGAGGCGGGTCCATTCGAGGGGCTGAACGTCCTCAAGGACGCCAACCCCACCATCATCGAAGCGCTGGAACACGCCGGCGCACTACTCAAACAGGAGGCCTACGGCCACCGTTATCCCTACGACTGGCGCACCAAAAAGCCCACGATCTTCCGCGCCACCGAACAGTGGTTCGCCTCGGTGGATGGCTTCCGCAAACAGGCCCTCGATGCCATCGACGCGGTGGAGTGGACCCCGGCAACCGGGCGCAACCGGATCGAAGCGATGGTCAAGGAGCGAGGGGACTGGTGCATTTCGCGTCAGCGCACCTGGGGTGTGCCGATCCCGGTCTTCTACAACCGCAGTAGCGGTGAAGTACTCCTCAACGCCGACACCCTGGCCCATGTCGAAGCTCTGATCGCCGAGCACGGTGCAGATGTGTGGTGGGAGAAGAACGAAGCCGATCTGCTGCCCCCCGCCTACGCGAACCAGGCTGAGCAATGGCGCAAGGGGACAGACACCATGGATGTGTGGTTCGATTCCGGCTCGAGTTGGGCCGCCGTCGCCAGTCAGCGAGAGCAACTCAGTTATCCCGCTGATCTCTATCTCGAAGGTTCAGACCAGCACCGCGGTTGGTTCCAGAGCTCACTGCTCACCTCCGTGGCCGTTAACGGCCATGCCCCATACAAACGGGTGCTCACGCACGGTTTTGCGCTGGATGAGAAGGGGCGGAAGATGAGCAAATCCCTCGGCAACGTCGTTGACCCGATGGTGATCATCGAGGGTGGCAAGAACCAGAAGCAAGATCCTGCCTACGGCGCGGATGTGCTGCGTCTCTGGGTGAGCTCCGTTGACTACTCCGCTGATGTGCCCATCGGTGCCGGCATCCTCAGGCAGCTGGCCGATGTCTATCGAAAAGTTCGCAACACCAGCCGATATCTGCTCGGGAACCTCCACGACTTCAACCCTGCAGCGGATTCGGTTCCCGTTGCCGACCTGCCGCTGCTGGACCGCTGGATGCTGCAGCGCACAGCTGAGGTGATGGATGAAATCACAACAGCATTCGATAGCTATGAGTTCTTCCGCTTCTTCCAGCTGCTGCAGAACTACTGCGTGACCGATTTATCCAACTTCTATCTCGATATCGCCAAGGACCGTCTTTACGTGAATGCCCCCGCCGATCGGCGCAGGCGCAGCTGCCAGACGGTGATGGCCTTGATCATCGAACGCCTGGCAGGCCTGATCTCCCCGGTGCTGTGCCACATGGCTGAAGACATCTGGCAGAACCTGCCCTACTCGGTAGGAGAGGTCTCCGTCTTCCAACGCGGCTGGCCCACCGTTCCCCAGGAGTGGCGTGACGAGACGCTGTCTGCCCCAGTGCATGAGCTTCGCGATCTGCGGGCGGCCGTGAACAAGGTGCTGGAGGAATGCCGCAGCCGCCAGGAGCTGGGAGCATCATTGGAATCTGCAGTTCGCATCGAAGCCCGCAGGCCGGAGCTCAAGTCAGCCCTTGATTGGCTCCGCGACAATGGAGATGTGGAAGTGGATGGCCTCCGCGACTGGCTTCTCGTGTCCCAGCTCCAGCTGGGTGGTGAACCCTGGGCGGAACTGCTGGCCAGCCAGGACGACGCCATTGCGGTGATCGAGGTGAGCCGGGCCCGCGGCATCAAATGCGATCGCTGCTGGCACTACGAAGGAGATGTTGGTCAGCATCCCGGGCACGCCACAGTCTGTGGTCGCTGTTTGGGAATCCTTGAACGCCGCAATCACCAGCGGGCCTGAGCCAGCAAATCACCCGGCGCCATTGGACCTGCCACTACAGAGTGATCCGCTGGATTGAGCGGACCCTGGAGAAGTTCAGCCTGGTCAAGCCGGGTGCCATCGGGCAGCACCGAAGCATCCGGATCAAACGCAGTGGGATGGGTTGTGCTACTGCTGAACCCCCGGAAGATCAACAACTCAAACGGTTCCTTGAACACCGTTCCCTTCAATCGCACCACACGATCGGGGGCCAGACGGCTGCGCTCTTCAAGCTGATGTACCAACTCAACATCAGTCATCAGAATTCTCCAGCCACCCGGCCATAACGGGGGAGCCTGACCAGTAGCCACTGCAGAGCTCCCGCCAGATAAGCCACCAGTGCCGCATAGCCAAGAAAGGCTGCTACGCCACGGGTCCACTCCCCCCCGAAGATGAAATCAAACATCACCTCAGCCACACGGTGCATGCGCTGTGGGGCCTCCAACCAGGCAGCACAGGCACTCAGGCCCGGGACATCAAGGCAACCAAGAGCCGTGATGCTCATCCCCACACTGAGGAGGGCAAATCCCGTGAAAGCCCAGCGCCAGAGACGAACCGTGAGTGGAAGCGGACGCCACAGCGGCTGATCGGCCAGCTCTTCGTTCAGATCAACCCAGAACCAGACACTCACGGCCATCAAGACCGGTGCAACCAGGGCCGTGAGAAAACCGATCGGACGTTCATCGGTGAGCAGCAGCAGGCTGATCGCCATCAGGCTGGCCACCCTCCAGTAAAGCCCCATCAAGCGTTGCACCACTGGTTCTCGGCGCCATGTCGCCCAGCCCAGCAACACCAACGGCAAGCCCAACGCCACGGTGGCCCCAAGCCGGTAGGTGAGCCAAACCAGAGCGCGATAGGTCAGCTCGTTCACGGCCGAGGTTCAAGGTGGCGCCATTATCGATGTCCCAGTCCTCTCTGCAGGATTGATAGGGTCCGATCCATGGTGCGTTTCTCTCCGTTCGATTGGTTCAGCTCGGCAACGGAGACCCGTTATTGCCGTTCTGCCCTGTCGACCAAACCGTCCCTGGACGAAGCGGTCAAAGATGTTGTCAGCCAGCTGGGTCGCCGTGGAGAAGCCGACCTTGCACTGGTCTTCGCCTCCACGGCGTACGCCAGCGACCTGACGAGACTTCTGCCCCTCCTGCGGCAGGAGCTCCGATCCCGCCACTGGATCGGAGCTGCAGGTGGTGGCGTGGTGGGGACCCTTTCCGATGGCAGTGCAGCAGAGATCGAAAAGACGCCATCCCTGAGCGTCACCCTGCTGCAGCTGCCGGGATCCGAGATCACTGCGGTGGAGCTTTCCACGGCAACCCTCCCCGATCTCGACGGTCCAGCACAGCAGTGGCAGGACTGGAGCGGGATTCAACCCGAGCACTGCCGCAGTCAGATTCTGCTGATTGATCCCACTTCAAACAACATCAACGATCTGATCAGCGGGCTGGACTACGCGTTTCCAGGCGCAGCCACGATCGGTGGGATCGCCTGT
This sequence comes from Synechococcus sp. AG-676-F02, assembly GCA_003208975.1. Taxonomy (GTDB): domain Bacteria; phylum Cyanobacteriota; class Cyanobacteriia; order PCC-6307; family Cyanobiaceae; genus Parasynechococcus. The sequence continues at coordinate 18,227 of QCTY01000011.1, read as the reverse complement.
CCCCACAACGCCCCCCACGGTTCCCTGCTGATCGATGACAGGGTTGTGACCGGCGCGGTGATCTGCTCGATCGGAGGCGACTGGCGTCTCGACACCGTGGTGGCCCAGGGATGCCGGCCGATCGGCCCTGTGTTCTCCATTGAGCAGGTGCAGCGCAACGTGCTCCTGGAACTGAGTGATGGAGAGCGGAGGGACACCCCCGTGGCATGCCTCCAGAGAGTGCTGGCAAACCTCAACAGTGAAGACAGGGAGCGGGTGCGTCACTCGCTGTTCCTTGGGATTGAGAGGCGCAACCTGCAACTCAACCCGGAGCAGCCAGCAGAGAGCGAAGGGGCTTTCCTGGTGCGAAATCTGATCGGGGTGGATCCCAACAATGGAGCGGTGGCGGTGGCAGATCACGTTCGCCCCGGCATGAACGTTCAGTTCCAGCTGAGGGAGGCTGAGGCCTCACGGGAGGAAGCCCTCAGCCTTCTCAAGGCTGCCGCAACAACCGATGAGCGTGCACCGGTGTTCGGCCTACTGATGGCCTGTCTTGGACGAGGGCAGGGGTTGTTCGGCGTACCGAATGGTGATGTGACCCTGGGACGGCAGGTGATGCCGGACCTCCCCATGGCGGGTGCCTTCTGCAACGGCGAGATCGGACCGGTGGCCGGTTCAACCCACCTTCACGGCTACACGGCCTGCTGGGGGCTGCTACGGCAGGATCCACTGGTCACCGCCGGTTGATCGTTGCGCCAGCACGTCAATCCCCTCAGTCGCTTCTTCCAGCTGCCGCGGCAAATTCCGGCACCGAGACAACTGTTTGAGCGCCCAGAGCAACCGATCCATCTCGACATCGGCTGCGCCCGAGGTCGCTGCCTGCTCGGCCTGGCGGAACAGCAGCCGAGCTGGAACCATCTGGGCGTGGAGATCCGACGCCCGCTGGTGCAGTCGGCCGATCGTGATGCTCAGGCCAGCGAGCACGGCAACGTTCGCGTTCTTTTCTGCAACGCAAACATCAGCCTGGAGGGCTGGATGGGCGCCCTACCGCAGGACCGTTTGCAGCGGGTCTCGGTCCAATTCCCGGATCCCTGGTTCAAACGCCGTCACCGCAAACGGCGGGTGTTGCAGCCACCTCTGCTCCTGGCAATCGCCGCGGCACTGGAACCGGGTCGCGAGTTGTTTCTTCAAAGCGATGTACCGGAGGTGATTGAACCGATGGTGGCGCTCACTGAACTCAGCGGCTGCTTCGAACGACCGGCCAACGATGCCCGGCCATGGAGGCTCGACAACCCTTTGCCGGTGCCGACCGAACGAGAGCGCTACGTACTGGAGCAGGCGCTTCCGATCTATCGGGTGCTGTATCAGCGCAACCGACAGCCCTTGCCCGATCGCGGAGCTCTGGAAAACCAGTGGCAGGAGATTGATAATCCAGCTGAAGGTATTTCCAGCGACACGTGATTGATGGCTGAATCGTCGGATCGGCATCCGACTCCTCTTCTTCTGCGCTGGCAGGGTTGCCTCTCTCCTGGCACTTCGGCTTTGCTCCGCATGGAGCAGCTCTCAGGGGCCGTGCTGATGCTGCTGTTCGCGTGGCTTCCCTTTGTAAGCCGCAGCGGCCTGGGCCTGGAGATCACAGCTGCAGGACTGCTCTGGCTGCTCTGGTCGCTGTGCAGCCCGCCGGGTCGAATCGGTCCAATCAGCGGATGGTTGCTGGTGATTCTGGCGGTGGCCTGCATCAGCACCGGATGGTCGCCGGTGCCACTTGCCGCAGCGAAAGGGCTGCTCAAACTCTTGAGCTACCTAGGGGTCTACGCACTCCTGTGCCGACTGCTGATCTGCAATCCCCGGTGGTGGAACCGCCTGCTGGCAGCCATGCTGACAGGCGGTCTTCTCAGCAGCGTTCTGGCTCTTCGCCAGTTGTATGCATCCACCGAGGAATTGGCCCGCTGGGCCGATCCCGGATCGATGAGCATCGGCACGATTCGAATCTATGGCCCCCTGGGCAACCCCAATCTCCTGGCGGGGTATCTACTGCCGCTCGTCCCTTTGGCCGTGATCGCTCTGATGCGTTGGCAGGGTTTGGGGCAAAAGATGTTTGCGGGGATTACGGGCCTGCTGAGCGCCGCCGCCGTTGTGTTCACCTACAGCCGAGGTGGCTGGCTGGGGCTGCTGGCAACCCTGGCTGTACTGGTGCTCTTGTTGCTGCTGCGCAGTACGACCCACTGGCCACCCCTCTGGCGACGTCTTGTTCCCCTTGGTGTGCTGTTGATGGGGGGGGTGCTTGTGGTGCTCGCTGCCACTCAGCTGGAGCCGATCCGAACGCGCGTGGTGAGCCTTGTCGCCGGCAGGGGTGACAGCTCGAACAATTTCCGCATCAACGTATGGCTGGCGGCGCTTGAGATGGTGCAGGACCGCCCCTGGATCGGTATCGGTCCAGGCAACAACGCCTTCAACAGCATCTATCCGCTGTACCAACAACCCAAATTCAATGCCCTGAGCGCTTACTCGGTTCCCCTGGAACTGCTGGTGGAAATGGGCATTACGGGTTTACTCGCCTGCTGCGGACTGCTGATCAGCAGTGTCAGGGCTGCGTTGCGCTTCTATGGCGACAGCGGACTGATCGCCATCGGCTCTCTCGCGGCCATCAGCGGGCTGCTCACCCACGGAATCACCGACACGATCTTCTTCCGCCCGGAAGTCCAACTCGTTGGATGGTTCTGCCTGGCGAGCCTGGCCAGCCGGCCTGAGGGGCATCGATGCTGATCGCTGGATTCGACGCAGGCCAGACCAGCACCCGTTGCAGGATCAGCCACTGGAATGGTGCAAGCTGGATCAGCAGCGGTGAAGGGAGCGGGCCTGGCGTGAGTCACCTGGCTGCGCCCGGTGGTCGGGAGCGTTTTGTCCATGCGATTCGCTGCAGTGCAGTGGAGGCACTGGGGTCGTCTCCGAATTCAGAACTGGATGCTGCAGTGGTGGGAGCAAGCGGCATCGAAAAGGAAACAAGGCTTCAGGCCAGCGCCTGCCAGCTGCTTGCCGAGACGCTGCAGCTGCCCCTTGCGCGGGTGAATGTCACAGGGGATGAATGCACCGCTCTGAGGGGAGCCTTCCCTGACCGTGACGGCATCGTGATGATCAGCGGAACCGGGATGATCTGCCTGGGCCGCAATGTCCAGGGCCAGGAACATCGCTGTGGAGGCTGGGGCTGGAGGCTGGATGGCGCTGGATCAACGTTTGATCTTGGCCACCAGGGGTTGCAACTCAGCGTGGCCATGGCCGATGGACGGCTCCCCGACCACCAGCTGCGCCAGGACCTTTGGAATCAGCTGTCCTGCGATACAGCAGAGCAGGTCAAGGCCTGGGTGGTGCAACCGGACTGTGATAGCGCCGAGATCGCGGCACTGGCACCAACCGTGGTGCAGTGGGCCGCGGCTGGGTTTGCAGAAGCTGAAGCCATCGTGACCCGATCAGCGACAGCTCTGGCCACGTGTGCGGGCACCGTTGCCAGAGTCTTGGCGATGGATCATCCCCAGCTGGTGGGCCATGGAGGAGGCCTGACGCATCTGCACCATTTCCGCCAGGCTGTTGAACGAGCCGTTCAGCAGGACATCGGAGAAGTGCGCTGGGTTCGTGCTTCAGGTGATGCCTGCCACGGTGCACTGACCATGGCGCAGGAGCTGAGCCTTAAGCAGCGTTGAGATGTTGCTCGGCCAGGGATGACAGATGGCCGGTCCAGTGATCCACAACGTCCTGGCGCTCCGCTTCGACCATGACCCGCAACACCGGCTCGGTGCCGCTGGCACGAACGAGGACACGACCGGATTCCCCCATGCTGGTTTCCGCTGACTGGACCGCCTCGGCGAGGGGCTCACAACTGGACCAGCCCTTCCGACGAGCCCTGTCAGGAACCGTGACATTCACAAGCTTCTGGGGGTAAGCCTTAAAGCTGCAATCCATCCAGCCATCGAGGCTGATTCCCTGGCTGTGGCAGAGGGTGGCGAGCTGCAGCGCTGTGAGCACCCCATCGCCACAGAGTCCATGGGACGCGGCAAGGATGTGACCGGACTGTTCACCGCCGAGGGCCGCACCATTGGCCACCATCGCCGCATGAACATGCTGATCGCCAACGGGAGTGCGTTCCAGCACACCACCCCTGCGCTCCCATGCACGTTCAAAACCGAGGTTGGACATGACCGTGGCAACAAGACGCTGATCCGGGAGGGCCTGACGCTCCTGGAGCACGGACCCCCATAGAAAAAGAACATGGTCGCCATCGACCACCCGACCACGGGAATCCACCGCCAGCATCCGGTCGGCATCGCCATCAAACGCAAATCCCATGGCAGCTCCGCGTTGGAGCACCGCCTGACTTAATGGCGCCAGCTGGGTGGATCCACAGTCCACATTGATTCGCTCGCCATCGGGCTGCCCATGCAGCACCGTCAGGTCAGCGCCGAGAGTGAGAAAGGCCTCGGCACCACTGGCCGTCGCCGATCCCCAGCACAGATCCAGGACGATTGGAACGCCGTCGAGCCGCAGATTGCCCACGGAAGCCATCAAGGCCTCCTGATAAGCCTCCAGCAGATCGTCCCGCTGAACGCTCAGACCGCAGCGAGCAACGGCTTGATGCTCAAGATCGCCGCGCAGTCCTGCCTCAATTTCGGCCTGGCGGTCGGGATGCAATTTGGTGCCATCAGCACCGAACACCTTGATGCCGTTGTCCTCCGGCGGATTGTGGCTGGCCGACACCATCAGGCCCCCTGCGGCACCAACCTTCCGAATCAACAGGGGTACGGCCGGCGTGGCGCACAGGCCAAGCGTCCACACGTCGCGACCGCTAGCCGTCAGACCAGCGGTCAGAGCCGCAACAAGCATGCTGCCGCTGCTGCGGGAGTCCATTCCAATGAGGACAGGTCCTTCCTGCTTGAGCACCTGACCCATCCAGTAGCCCACCTGCAAACAGAGCGCTGGCGTCAGAACGGTTCCTGCATGACCACGAATGCCATCGGTGCCGAAACCGGGAACAGCGGCGCCAAGGCTGGGTCCAATGGGTGGCATGGCGCTTTGAACCATCGTTCTGCTTCTAAGCCCGAAGATTACGGCCAGAGCTTCAGAATGAGGAGAATGCTGTCGATGGTTTGGGCTCTGCTCCCCGGTCCGCTGCATGGCTGCTGCTGACAACAGCGGGAATCAGTCTCTTGGCAGCCGGCGCCGGCCAAATCCTGTTGCGCTCTAACCGCCGTGTATTGACCCCGGCTGTTCCCGCCACGGAGCTTTGGAATGTGTACCGATGGTCACCGGACCCGGACCAGCGGCGGCGGGCTGCCCTGCTGATGGCCAACAGCGGCCATGAAATTAAGGGACAGGGCTGGGGTGACGATTCCCTTGCAGCGGTGAGTCTCTTGCTTGAAGCAGAGGCTGCTGAGGCAAAAGGAGCCAGGACCACGGCGGATGCTCTCTGGGGTTTGTTGCTGCATCGCTTCCCTCAGGAACCATCCAGCGCCCGCGCCCGACAACGCTTCCCCGAACGACATCAGGAGTTGTTGGCGCTGCAACCCGGCCACCCGGCAGCGCTGGCAACGGCAGTGGCCATGGAACCCGTCGACTCAGCAAGCCACCAGGGGGGACTGCATCTAGCGCGTTGGGGCTGGCGCTGGACGGGAGCCCCGGAAAGAATCCTTCAGGCCTGCGAGATGGATTCACCAGCGCCCGCTGAGCGGCAACAACTGGCTTGGGCCCTGGGGATGCTCGGCCGTGGACATGAAGCGGAATTATGTCTGCGCGGCGCCGTTGCATCCGCTGAAACAGCGCTGGCCGTGGGCCGAGCCCTTCTCATGGGGAACGCTGATCAACGTCTGGCGGGCGAAGCCCTTCTGCTGCGGATCGCCCAGGAGCAACCTGAACACTCCGCCAGTGAGGAGGCCGTACGACTGCTGATGGCCCCCCTGACTCCCGATTCAGCCATCGTGGAGGCAATCCCAAGCGCCCTCGCTGAACGGTCCGCCGCTGTGGCAGCGGCCAAGGCACGGCTCAACGGCGGGCAGGGCACTCTGAACGTGCTGGAGCGCTGGCCAGGAGACAGAGACAGCTGGCAACTGCAGTGGGATGAAGCACGACATGCACTGATTAACGAGCGCTGGGAGCAAGCCAGGGAGTTGCTTGAAGCGCTGCCACTCAATAGCCTGCCGTCGCCTCTGGAGGCGAGGCGACTCTTCTGGCTCGGCTTCAGTGAATCCGAGCTGGGCCAAACAGCCGAAGCCCAGCGGCATTGGCAGGCCCTCCTGGCGCACCACCCCCCTGGTTATTACCGCTGGCGAGCGGCAACCCGGCTGAAGGGCGCCGAATCGCTCGATCTTCGCGGCAGCGGACGAACCAACCTGGTGTCGCATTGGTCGCCACTCAACAGCGGTTTCACCGATGTCGACGCGTTGTGGAGGCTGGGACTGAACGACCTGGCCTGGGATGCATGGTTGCAACGGCGGCCCAGGGGGCGTCAATTGAAACCAGAAGAACAACTGGTGGAGGGAAGGCTGAGGCTCGGCGTCGACGATCCATGGAATGGCCTCGATCAGCTGTGGCGGTTAAACGTGCGCTGGGCCGGACCGAGCTGCAACCAACGGCGCGAGCTGCATCGCAGCCAGAACCTGATGGCCTATCTCCCGATCATCCAGGAAGCGTCGCAACGGAAAATGATCCGCCCGGAATTGCTGCTGGCCATCGCCAAACAGGAATCGCGTTTCTCGGCCACCATCCGCTCCAGCGCTGGAGCCGTTGGCCTCATGCAGCTGATGCCATCAACAGCCACCTCGCTCAGTGAACAGCCACTCAGCCAGGCCGACCTGATGACGGCAGCCATCAATATTCCACTGGGAGCGGCTTACCTGGTGGAGCTTCTGGAGTTCTGGGATGGGGATCCTTACCGAAGCATCGCCAGCTACAACGCAGGCCCAACAACCGTGGCGAACTGGCCACAACCGCTGGAGGACGAAGCGATCGAATTGTGGGTGGAACGGATTCCCTATCCGGAAACCCGTTATTACACCAAAAAAGTTCTGGATAACCTGCTCAGTTACTCGGACCCGTCACCCTGGAGTTGTGACCATGACGTAACCGGGATGGGGGAGCGAATGACCGAGAACAACACCACCGAACAGCAGGCTTCCCAGCAGGAGAATTGACGTCAAAGGTGTCGCGTCCAGGCCAACACGAACCAGATCCAACCTGGCAAGCAATAACGCTGAAGCGATGATGAGCATGTCGCTCAGCACATTCAGCCGCAGAAGATAAATACCGGCGCCAACCACCAACAGCAGCGTGACCAGAAGTGTCATTGAGCGACTGGAAGCCATCAGCATCGATATACGTCTCATCAGCAGATCCGGCATGGTGCAGAGAATCAACACCAGCAACAGCTGCACAACCTCCAGGCCGAACAACAACCGCAAGGGGAGACCGCTGGAGGCACTGAACCGGGGTGCAAGGAGGGTCCATTGATGACCCATCACGGCAGCAACGCTGAACAGAAGGATTAACAGAGGCGCCCGCAGCGGCAGGCTGAACCAGCGCATCAGTCCCATGGGGAAACGCTAGCCGCATCGTCCGGGCAGGACTGTCAGAGTGCTGACAAACGTGCATGGAGCATGACCGGCAGTCCCCAATCGTCTCTGCTGGGACCAGTTCAACGGACGGTGCTGGTGATCACTGCAATTGCGCTGGCGATTGGACTCACCCTGGCTCGCGGTGGTTTACAGAGCGGTTCTCCCCTGGATCAGCTCGCCCGGCGGTCCCTTGAACCCGAGGTGGCCCTCAGCAATGGCAGGCCAACCATCATCGAGTTCTATGCCGATTGGTGCCAGGTGTGCCGTGAAATGGCACCGGCGATGTTGCAGCTTGAGCAAGCTCAGGCCAACCGTCTGGATGTCGTGATGGTGAATGTCGACAATCCACGCTGGCAGGACCTGGTGGATCGCTACGACGTCAACGGCATCCCCCAGCTGAATCTGTTCAATGCCGAGGGCCAATCTGTGGGTCGTTCGGTTGGCCTGCGTCGCGAACAGGAGCTCAAGCAGCTCGCGGCTTCACTGATCAATGGCGAACCTCTGCCCCAGCTTCAGGGGGTTGGCCCCAGCAGTCTTCGAACCGCTGACACTGTCGCCTTCGGACTGGGAGCAGGGCCACGCAGCCACGGCTAGTTTCTGCTGGATAACGGCTGTCATCCATGGACCGCTTCAGGGTTGACCTGATTTCTGCAACGCCAAACCCGCAGCAATGCGTTTACGCGGCCATGCATCAGGACTACAGCGAGGATTTCGTCGCCGGGGACCGTGAGAACTGGCCCGATGAGACGCGTGCTGGGGAAATCTGCATCAAACGCCTCGTCGCAGGGGATCGGGGCCATTTCGGCCCCTTTGAACATGCCCAGATCATGCTGAATGTGGGCTGGTTCCCCCATTCCGTGATGCAGCAAGCCCGAACCCACCGAGTGGGCGTCAGCTTCGATGTGCAATCCATGCGATACACCGGTGAACGCATCTGCCGCGCAGCCGATGGGGCTCTCGATCTTGAGGAGGTGTTCTACCTGCGCCCAGTGGGTGAATACAGAGCCCGCATCGGCAACAAATACACCTACACCGAAGAACAACGCTCGATTGACCTCGAGCTTTGCCGACGATCGGCAGAACGCTATCGCGATCTGCTGCGCTCCGGATTTTCTGAAGAACATGCCCGTGGGATTCTTCCCTTTGATTACCGCCAGCACTTCATTGCGAGCTTCAGCTTGCGGGCATTTCTGCATTTCATGGATCTTCGAGCCAAACAGGATGCCCAGCTGGAGATCCGACAACTCTGCGATCTGATGTGGCCGCACATGGTGGAGTGGGCACCGGCATTTGCAGCCTGGTATGAAAAAAATCGGCTCCACAAGGCCAGGCTCGCCCCCTGATTCAGAGGGGTTTTAGACCTTCGCAAGAGTGACGCGCTCGGGTTGATGTTGATATTTGCCTTGGCGATCGCTGTAGGTGGTTTCGCAGGGATCACCCTCGAAGAACAGCAACTGACAAATGCCTTCATCGGCGTAGATCCGACAGTCCGCACCGGAACTGTTACTGAATTCGAGAGTCAGATGCCCCTCCCAACTGGCTTCGGCCGGTGTGGTGTTCACGATGATGCCCAGGCGGGCATAGGTGCTCTTGCCGAGGCAGATCACCGTGATGTTCGGTGGGACCCGCATTTTCTCAAGAGCAACACCCAACCCATAGGAATGCGCTGGAAGAATGAAATAACTGCCGTCCTCATCCTCATGAAGAGGAGTTGGTTCAAGGTTGGCCGGATTGAACCGCTTGGGATTCATCACGGTTCCTGGAACATGGCGAAAAATCAGAAATTCCTGCGGTGAAAGTCGCAGGTCATAGCCATAGGACGAACATCCGAAACTGAGCACCGGACGTTGCTGATGTTCGGGTTCCAGATGGCGAATCAGACCACTCTGAAAGGGCTCGAGCATGCCCTGGGCAGCCTGCTCAGTGATCCAGCGATCGTTCTTGAGCATTCAGAATCCTCGACGCAATTGGGTGACCTGATCGGCCATGGCCATCACGCTGGGCGGGATGGAAGGCCCAGTGATGATCACATCTAGTGATGTGGAACGCTGCTGAAGTGACGACAACACATCATCTTCGGAGATGTATCCAAGAGCCACTGCCAAGCCAACTTCATCAAGAACCAGTTGATCAACTTCGCCACTGCGGAGATGGCGACTGCAGATTTGCCAGATGGCGTTGACCGCAGCAGAAGTGTCCAACTGATCTGGTTCTGAAACACAAGCTGCAACATCCGGACGAAGCCAGCTGAGTCGTCCACAGAGCTGGACTTCACCCTCAGGGCCCTGCCGGACACCTCCCTTGAGGAACTGGGCGATCACCACACGGCTACCCAGACCAGCCGAACGCACTGCCTGACTGAGAACATTCGAAAAACTGCCTCGGAAGGAGGCGGTATGAATCTGAAGCTGCCCTTCAGTCTCCACCAGATGCAGTGGAGGGCGCGCTGGGACCAAGGGGCGCAGACCAGCCCGCTGAAGCGCACGGTGATCCTGACCGAACGAACCCTGGGGGGATTGATGCGAGGTCAGGCTTGCGGTCATCAAGATTGCGTTCAGCCGGAGCAACCCGGTACACCTCGAATGTAGCGGTGGTGAAGCCGAAATCAAGAATCCGCACACCATCCATGGTGTGGCAATCCTTTAAAGCCCTGGCCCGCCTGTCAAACTTGTGGAAATCACTCCAATGCGATGTCCTCGTCATCAACGCTGCGGAATGACGGCAGAGAGGCTCCAACGCTTCGGCCATTCCGTGTGGAGTGGGATCTGATGGGTTTTGCCCTCAGTTCCTTGATCGTTCGCACCGGCCGCACAGCAGTGCTGTGCAGTGTCTCGCTGGAGGAGAGCGTTCCCCGCTGGCGCAAGGGTGAAGGCAAGGGTTGGCTGAGTGCCGAATATCGATTGCTGCCAGGCTCAACACCCGAGAGGCAACGTCGCGAACTGATGAAACTGTCGGGGCGCACCCAGGAGATTCAGCGATTGATCGGTCGCAGTCTGCGAGCCGTGATCGATATGGAAGCCCTCGGTGAGCGGACTCTGCTGATCGACTGTGACGTGGTTCAGGCTGACGCCGGGACGCGCACAGCCGCCGTGACCGGAGCCTGGCTGGCGCTGCGTCAAGCCTGTGACACGCTGCAAGCTCGCGGTTTGATCAGTGCCGATCCGATCCGTGACCAACTGGCGGCAGTCTCTGTTGGCCTGGTGGACGGCATCCCGCTGCTGGATCTGGACTACAGCGAAGACAGCCGAGCCGAGGTTGATCTCAATGTCGTCATCGCCGGCGACGGACGCCTACTGGAGATTCAGGGGACAGCCGAGGGGGAAGCCTTCAGCCGCCAACAGCTGAACGATCTGCTCAACCTCGCGGAGCCTGGTGTGCAGAAACTGATGCAATCCCAAAGGGACGCTCTGACCCAGAGGACTCAGGTTCCGTAATAACGGCTACATGGGTACGCATGACTCATTCGTAACTTCCTCGCATCCGCACAGAAACCATGGTGAGCAGCAGTGGTTTCAGCCGTTATGCGCCCCAGGTTGCGTCAACGAACGCACAACCTGAGAGGGTTCGCTCGCTGCTCGATGTGATCCGTGATCTGGATGGTGCCAGCACGGAGATGGTGGATCGCAACAAGACGATCTTTTTCCCTGGTGACCCAGCTGAGCGGGTCTATCTGATCCGCCGTGGGGCTGTACGCCTCTCGCGGGTTTACGAATCAGGTGAAGAAATCACCGTGGCCCTGCTACGGGAAAACAGTCTTTTCGGAGTTTTGTCCCTGCTGACCGGCCATCGATCCGATCGCTTCTACCACGCAGTCGCGTTCACGCGGGTCGAAATGGTCACCGCTCCCGCAGCCTCCGTACGCACCGCCATCGAGGCCGACACGACCGTGGGCCTACGCCTGCTGCAGGGTCTCTCGAGCAGAATCCTTCAGACCGAAACGATGATTGAGACCCTGACGCATCGGGACATGTCATCCCGTCTGGTCAGTTTTCTCCTGGTGCTCTGCCGCGATTTCGGTGTTCCGGATGAACTTGGCATCACCATCGATCTCCGTCTGTCACACCAATCCATCGCGGAAGCCATCGGCTCGACGCGGGTCACCATCACCCGTTTGCTGGGAGACTTGCGCCAATCAGGTCTTGTTCAGATTGACCGCAAGAAGATCACCGTTCTCGACCCCATCGCCCTGGCCAAACGGTTCAGCTGACGTCCGCACCTGGAGTGGCGGCTGATGAGCGGTTGGCTGCTCATTCTGGCGCTGCTGGTCCTCGGCGGAATCCTCTCCACCCTTGGCGATCGGCTTGGCAGCCGTGTTGGCAAAGCACGCCTCAGCTTGTTCAACCTGAGGCCCCGTCGCACGGCTGTTGTCATCACCGTGCTGACCGGCAGCCTGATCAGCGCCCTCTCCCTTGGACTATTGCTGCTGGTCAGCCGCCAGCTTCGCGTGGGCCTGTTTGAGCTCGATGCCCTTCAGGAACGGTTGCGGGAGAGTCGCAGAAACCTGGATGCCGCCGAGGCCGAACGACAGAGCGCACGAGCAACGATTCAACGCATCGAAGCGGAGGAACTGGAACCGTTGCGGAAGCAGAAGCAAAAACTGGAGCAGGAGCGCGAACGACTGACACGGGATGTTCAGGCGCGCGATGCCGATATTCAACGCACGGGCCAGGAGCTGCGCAGCGTGCGCAACAGAATCGAGGCAGGGGAGCAGGAGCTGGCCTCCCTCGAGCAGAACCTGCTGGCCCTGCGCAAGGGTTCCGTCGTGCTGCAAAGCGGGGAGGACCTGGCCACCGCCACCGTTCGCCTGGAACGGCCCGATCAAGCCAAAGCAGTCGTCGACAAACTTCTTCAGGAGGCCAATCTCAAGGCCTTCGGCCGTGTCCGCCCAGGCGAACCCCCCAAACGCCAGATCCTGCTGGTGCCCCGCGGTGATGTGGAACGGCTGCAACAGTCCATCCAGGAAAGAGGCACTTGGGTGATCTCTATACGCTCCGCCGGGAACGTGCTGCGAGGTGAATCGGTGGTTTACGGATTTCCTGATATTCGTGCCAACCGCACCATCGCCAAGGCATTTGAAGTGCTCGCCACCACTCGGCTGAAGTCAAACGAGACCAGTTCGGAAGCCATTCGTAACCGCCTCAATCTCTTGCTGGCTTCAGCATTCGCCGAGGTGCAACGTCGTGGGTCTCTCACCAAGGGACTTCAGTTCGATGGCAATGCCGTGAACCAACTTGGCCTTTCACTGCTGGAACGCCCTGGGAACACCGTGGTGAAGTTGTCTGTGGTCGCCCTGCGTGCATCGGATACAGCTGATCCAGTGATGGTGAGGATTCGATCTTCACCATGACCCGTGTTGTCGCCGTGGATCCTGGGCGATCCAAATGCGGTCTGGTGCTGGTGGACGTGAATCAATCGCTGGTTGTGGCAGGGGGCGTTCGGCTCGCTTCCGACGTGGAAGCATTGCTGAGCAGCTGGTGCACCGACAGCGCTGGTGTGGATCGCATCTTGCTAGGCGATGGAACCAGCTCAGCCGAATGGCTGAATCGCTTGCAAACCCTGGCATCAGTGCAGCTTGTGGATGAAACGGGCACAACTCTTAGGGCCCGTGATCGCTACTGGCAGCTCTGGCCACCACAGGGCTGGAGACGCTTGATCCCCCGTGGCTTGCTACTGCCCCCTGGCGATCTGGATGCTCTGGCAGCTCTGGTGATGCTCGAGCAGTCTCTGAACATCACCTGCCGCTGGCCAACCAACTCACCCCCGATCAGAAGCGAGCCCGAACAGTGAAGTTGTAATCACCCCCGGGCTCCAACTTGTAATCCGCACGCACCAGAAAGCGCAGCAGAGCATCTTCGATCAGAGCGCGGCCCAGAGAGGGTTCGACGCGAAGCTCCCCACGATCGAATGCCCAGCGGAACGTCCACTCATATCCCCCGGCTGACACTTCCCCCTCCAGAAACTGGTCCCGGAAACATTGCCGGTCCACACGCAGATGGGCCCTCGTGGAAGGCAGTGGCGTCATTCCTCTGCGGGGTAACGGAATCCGTTGATCCAGTTGCCGGCTCGATCCAGACCCAGCCGCTGAATCCGAACGACAGCCTCTAAAACGCCATCCAGTACCGCATCAACACTGGTCTGTTCTGATTTACTGAAGGAACCCAACACGTGCGAAACGGTTTTTGCTCGACGTTCTTCGGGGTTCTCTGCAGGAGCTCCGATTCCGATCCGCAGGCGGGGAAACACCTGAGATCCCAGGTGCTGGATCGTGCTGCGCAGACCGTTATGACCTCCAGCACCGCCCTGAGCCCGCAGCCGCAAGCGGCCAAGGGGGATGTCCATATCATCCACCAACACCAGAAGCTGCTCTGGAGCAAAGCCGTACCAGTCAAGAGCAGCTCGGATCGAACGACCGCTGTCATTCATATAGGTCTGCGGCATCAACAGCCTCAGCCGTTGATCACCAACTCCCGTTTCTGCCGCAAGACCATGCAGCTTGGTTTGCTGTCGAAAAGTGAACCCAGCGGAAGCAGCCATCCTCTCCAGGGCCATGAAGCCGATGTTGTGGCGTGTACCTGAGTATTTGCTGCCTGGATTGCCCAGGCCAACAACCATCTTCAGCCCCTCAGCCATTGAAGTTCAGACGCTGGAAGTCGTCTCGTCGTCTTCGATCGACTCAGAGCCCGGCAGAGATTCAGGCTCAGCCATCGCTTTGTTGATTTCCCGCTCAAATTCCTTCGAAGCGGATTGAAACCCTTTCAAGGTCTTCCCAAGGGTGCGACCCAGTTCAGGAAGGCGCTTCGGACCGAACACAAGCAATGCAACGGCACCGATCACTGCCATTTCTGGGAGGCCGACGCCGAAAACATTCATGGATTGCGATCAGCCGAGACCGTTCCAGTTCACGTTGATGCCTTCAAGGATCAACGACTTGTTGTACAGCTGAAGGATGACCAGCAGGAACACCAGGAACAGCACCATAAAGATGCCCATCACAGGGGTGGTGCCCCAGCCAGGAACAACCTTGCCGTACTCGGAATTAAGAGGGCGGAGGAGGTCTCCCAGACGGGTGCGTTGAGCCATGGCGACGCTTGGGTCTCAGTTGTTGAGAAGTCCGGGTACTGTAGGGGCCAGCTCCGGTTTGGGGGCTAATCCTGTCGAGATTTGATGGAAACCACCTCACCTGCCCTTTCGGTCGCCATCGGCGTCCTTGCTGTTTTGTTTGGTATGACGGGATTTGGCGTCTATCAGTCGTTCGGCCCGCCTTCAAAGGGATTGGATGATCCTTTTGATGATCACGACGATTGAAGCAGCTGCAATTCGACCAGTTCACCTGGACCCAGTACGACAGCGTCCGACAGAACGCCACCGCGCCGCAGCTGCCAACCATCCCCCGGAAACCAGCGGCAGCGTGATGCTCCTGGGTTGAGCAACCGCAACCTCGCTCCATCGGGCCCGGATCCAAGGGCAATGGGGCAAAGCTGCTTTGGGAGCGCCGGAAGCCACCTGCGGCTTGTCGCACCATGGAGTGGGCCATGCCAACCCGGCTCGCGAAAGGCGATCGATGCCTGGGGGACACCCGCCTGAGCCCAACCCCCCTGAAATGGATGCAGGGCAACCCTCATCCGGTGGCGTCCTTGATCACCTGAGGGATCAGGCCAGGTCGCCCCCCGCAGCAGCGACATCCCGAGTCTTTTGGGAGAAGCATCAACACCCTGGGGCCCGTCAAGCAACACCGCCAACCCTCCGCCGGGGGCCGCTGACTGGGATGCAACCCACGAAATCACAGGGACCTCCCAGCGTTCCCGCTCCCGCTGCGTCTGCGGCAAAGCTGGTCGTTCGATCACTCCGCCACTGGTGTCAGCCGCCAGTCGCAAAGCCTTCTGAGCCAGTGGTACCTCCAGTCGCAGCAATTCGTGCCGCTGCTGCCAGTTGACACTGGCCACCAGCTCGATCCAGGGACAGTCAGCCCGGAGCCGCAGATCCAGACGCAGCTCACTGGTCCCCACCTGAAACCGCTGCACCACCAGCACCATCAACGGGCCGGATTCACGCAGCTCAGGAGGACCCAGTGACTGCAGAGGCAAAGGGTGCTCGCGGTAGTTGGCAGCCAGATCCCACGCATCCCAGAATTCACCTCGATCGCGATAACGGCGCAATTGCAGCGGACCTGACAGCTGCTCAATGCCATCGGGACCCTGCAGAGACATCAGGCCATCTCGGCAGATCTGGCAGGTCAACAAACCGTTACTGAATCGCCAGCCTCCAGAGGTCTGAGCCTCCACCAGCAAAGGACGCCGCGGTTCCGATTGGGACTCTCTCAATGGCTCGGACATCCGAGAAGGAGAAGGGTCCAAAGCGACGCAACTGATGCCGTCCTGCGCTGGCAGCTGCACCCAGACTCCTCCGGCACCACAGGGCTGCTGAGGAAGCAGCCGACAGTCCACATGCCATGAACCTTCAGGGAGGCGCAGCAGCGGCGACCAACGCGCCAGAGGCTGCAAGCCCATCCAGAGCCAGGGGATGAACTCCGGCACAGGCCCTGGCTTTGCAGGGAAAAGACGTTCCAGGCCGGCATCGCGTTCGTTGCGGGCCTGACGACGGGCGCGGAGCCAAACCGGCTCCGCCTGTTCAAACACCTCTGGGATCGATGTGCCGGGCAGGATGTCGTGAAATTGTTGGAACAACAACTGGCGCCACTCCGCCGGAACAGCTGGCAACCCAACCCAGCTCAACAGCGTGGCAACGGTGTCTTGTTCCCGCAGCAGCCTTTCAAGGGTGCGATTGTGCCGCTTTTGATCCGGCCTGCTGGTGGCACATCCCCGGTGCAGCTCGAGATAGAGCTCGTCTCGCCACACCGGCAGTATCGGAGCAAGAGGCTCCAGAGCCTCTAAGTAGCTGCGCAGTGATCCAGGTTGCTGGGGCAGCGCCAAACGTTCGGGCTCCCACAAGGCCATCTGTTCAAGCATTTCCTCGGTCGGTCCGCCGCCGTGATCACCCACACCGGGGATCCAGAGGGACGCATCCACACCCGTCTGCTCCCGCCAGGCACGCTGTTCCTGCAGCATCTCAAGAGGATCACCACGGCGACCGATCGGTGGAAGCATCAGGCTGAGCAGCTCAGATCCATCTCTTCCCCGCCAGCGGAACAGGCGATGGGGGAAGGGATTGGATGCATTCCAGGCCAGTTTGTGGGTGCAGAACCATCGCACCCCAGTCTGGTTGGCCACCGCGGGCAAGCCCGAGGCAAAACCAAAGCTGTCGGGCAGCCAGGCCAAATTGTGATTCCACTCCGGGAAGGTGCAGTTGCTGTGGGCCTGCCCCTCGCTGAACTGCTGCCAGAGAGACGCGGTGCTGATCAGCACACAATCGTTCTCGACCCAGGGACCGTTGATCGGCTCCCACCGTCCGGCTTGACTGGCGCGGCGGATAGAGGCGAACAGCTCCGGGCGATGCCGTTGGAGCCAGTCATAGAGAGCGGGAGTGGAATGGGCGAAACGGAGCTGCGGCCAGAGCTCCATCAGCTCAAGGGCTGATCGGAAGGTTCGTTCGGCCGCTTGCCACGTGTCCGCGACCGGCCAGAGCCAGGCCAGGTCGAGATGAGCGTGGCCCAGCCAGTGCACCGCTCCCGGCGGAGCGGGCGCCGCGGCCAGCCGCTGGGAGACGGCATCGAAAGCAGTCGTTTCGAGGGGATCCAGTTGTTGCCAGTCATCGGGAAGCTCACCACCGGCGGCGTGATGAAGCTCCAGAGCTTCCGGCAGCAGGATCCCATTCGGGTCATGGCCTGGCCGCCCGGGTTCCCGATCCAGCGAGCTGCTGATCAGAGCGCCGTCGTCATGCAGCGGACTGCAGAGCTCCAGCTGCAGCTCCAACGCCGCACCGGAGCGGCTGCTCTCCGGAAGTGTCCAGCGACAGGCGGTATCAAACAGATCTCCCTCGTGAACAAGAACACCATCCACCCAGAGCCGGGCGGCTTCAGCCCACCAGCTCAGACACAAACGAACCCGACTGCCATCGCCATCCCGCCACTCCTCAGGCCAATGCAATCGCTGCTCCAACCGCAACCACTGACGACCCCGGGGCCAGATCAATAAACCGCGCTCTGCCCAGTCAGGGCGGTGAGTTGCTCCCCAGCTGTCCTCAACAAATCGTTGCCGCTCCGGAGTTCCACAACGGCGCCATGCGGGCCTTAAATCACGGCGCGTGCGACTGCGAAACGTTTCAATCCACGCCGTTCGCCTGGCCTGCAGGGGGTCCTTTCCCCATATACCGCTGTCATGCCCCATAGGATGCTGTCGCAGTCACAGACGACGGTCGGTCTCCATGCTCGCCCTCAAGATCTCCGTTTACTCGGTCGTCTTCTTCTTTCTAGGAATTTTCATATTCGGTTTCCTGGCGAGCGATCCCAGTCGAACCCCTAGTCGGAAGGATCTCGAAGACTGACTCGTGCTGCTAAGGCAGACCGCGCCAGACACTGGACTGCCTCATGCTGATCCGTGCTTTTCAGCTGCCAAGATCCTGTCTGCTGATTGAGTTCTTTGGCGGCGACTCGCCTCGCATTGGCCTTTGCAGGCCTGCTGATCGCACAGTCAGTGGATCTAGTGGCGGGCCGACCAGCTGTTGCTGAGCCGCCTGAAGCACTGGAGATTCCCG
>QCTY01000010.1:0-31246 GCA_003208975.1 Synechococcus sp. AG-676-F02 | reverse complement strand
AGATGAGGCATTTTTTTCTGGGTCATCCAGAGCCAAGCCAGTTGACAAGCTATTGCATGGCCTATCTGATACTGACCTCACAAGAACCAATCCGAGTCAATCATGAGACTGTTTGATCATGGGTCAGAAGTCAGAAGGTCGATCTGCTCCTCATCAATCCTCAGATTTTTGAAGGCCAATTGCAACAGCTCATCGCAGTTTTAGTCGAGAGCAATCTTTGCCTTTTGGTAGCCAATCTTGATCGTGGCTTCGGTGACATTGTCAATCAACTCCACGGAATGTTTTGTCTGAGCCAGGACATCCGACAGCGCATCCTCGTAACTCTGGAGATCATCATGTGTTGCTCGCTTGAATCGATGAAACCCACCAGCGCCTACGAATTGACCTTGACTGTCCTTTCAACACGCATCAAGACGCAATTCAGAATTTGATGGGTGTCCGCTCCTAGGCATGCACCAGCGGCACATCACTGAGTCGGGTTGTGGCGGTGCGGCCCATTCGTTCCCGCCGCATCATCCAACTCGGATGCAAGCCACAAGCAGCCCATTGGACTGTTCCCCGGCCATATCGCCGGTTGAGCTGGTCGATTGTTTGCATCAGATCGTGGCGGCGTTGATGCTCCTCCTCGCTAATCGGCACCATCAAGTGGCCTTGAAGAGTTTCGCTCCCCTGCAGGTGCTGCATCAGAACACCGGCTTTGGCCAGTTGGCGATGGGGACGAAAAATTCGATCCACCAGCGGCAGGCTTGCCGCCAGAAGTTCGGCGGTGTCGTTGCTGGGTAAATCCAGGCGACAACTGGCGGTCTGGCTGTAAAACCCCGGAGCGAAGGGACTTGTGCGGGTGTAGACGGTGAGGGCAGCTGTCCGTTGCCTCTGTTTGCGCAGTTTCTCGGCGGCGCGCACCACATAGCTGGCCACGGCCTGGCGCAGTTCGCCGAGGCTGGTGATCGGCCTGCTGAAGCTGCGGCTCACGCAGGTCTCCTGCTTCGCTGCCGGGGCCAGATCCAGTGGTAAGCAGGCCTGTCCGCGCAGCTCCCGCTGCAGCCGCAACCCA
The DNA here is from genome assembly GCA_003208975.1 of Synechococcus sp. AG-676-F02. GTDB lineage: Bacteria > Cyanobacteriota > Cyanobacteriia > PCC-6307 > Cyanobiaceae > Parasynechococcus. The sequence goes on along the minus strand of QCTY01000010.1, from coordinate 30,192 downwards.
ACCACGCCGCACTTCGCGCGCAATTCACCGCTCGGCATATCCCGCAGCAAGCGGGCATTGCTCACACCGCGCAGTCGGCACCAAAGGGCCAGCTTCCGGCCGATACCCCAAACGTCTTCAATCGCAATCGTTTCCAACCAGCTGTCTGGATCGTTGCAGCACTCCAGATCAAACAGCCCCGCATGGGCAGGCACCTGTTTGGCTAAGCGATTAGCCAGTTTCGCCTGGCTCTTGCTGGCACCCACACCGATGGCAATCGGCAGCCCCAGGTGCTGCCGGACTGTGGCCCGAAGCTGGCGGGCCCAGCCCTGCAGGTCCCCATGTCCTGGACGGCTGATCCGTCCGAAGGCTTCATCGATCGAATAAACCTCCAGCTCTTCGCAATGGGCCTCCAGCAAGCACATCATCCGCTGACTCATGTCGGCGTAGAGGGCGTAATTGGAACTGCGTACCACCACGTTTTGCTGTTTCAGCTCCTGCCGCGCTTTGAAATACGGCGTTCCCATCGCAATACCGAGGGCTCGGGCCTCAGCACTGCGAGCCACAATGCAGCCATCGTTATTCGAAAGCACCACCACTGGGCGTCCGATCAGGGATGGATCGAGGCTTTGCTCGCAGGATGCATAGAAGTTGTTGCCGTCAATCAGAACGGTGGCCTGGACCATGGTTGATGGGTCAAAGCGGGTGGATCACATGGATTGCCACACCCCAGATCTGCACGTCGCCACAGCGGTACAGCTCGAGAGCGGGATAATCCGGATTGGCGGCTTCCAGGCGCAGTCGCCCCTGATGACGCACAAGCCGCTTGAGGGTGAAGTGGCCGTCAAGAACAGCGACCACAACCCGCCCCGGCCGGGGGGCGAGGCTACGGTCCACCACCAAAAGATCACCGTCCTGGATGCCGGCGCCGGTCATTGAATGACCGCTCACCCGAAGGAAAAAAGTGCTGGTGGGATGACGGATCAACTGCTCATTCAGATCAATCCCCACCTCGACGTAGTCATCTGCAGGGGAGGGGAACCCTGCCGCCACCCTTTCACTGGCCAGGGGCAGGGTCAAAAAAGTGCGCCCAGACCTCAGGGGTTGCGGGTGATGCTGAGAGCCGAACACCACACTTCATTCCTAGTACACACGTACTATAGCTGAAGATAGGCGGAGGCGGATCAAGGCCAAAAACGCAGACAAAGCAAACAGGATCAGAAAAACCAATATCGACCCACAAAGGCAAGCAGAAAGATCAAGACAGCAATGCAATCACAATCAAAAATCACTGCAAACCAGTCATGCACAAAAGCAAATAAGAAGCCAAATCAGCAGAGAGCGCTAAAAAATAAAAGGTCTATCTTGGACTATCATAACCAAAAAAGAATGCTTATGAGATAACAGAAGTAACAACATTGACCAGATCAAGGCAAGATACGAAATGATTAAAGTAGTCTCCATGTGTTTCAACAGACGTGGCTTGAATGGCTGATTCTCCCTATTTGGTTTGTCTGGCTTTGGTCAGCCAAGGAGGTTCTCGTTCAATGCCATTGGGGGGGCGATCACAACAGCAAAATATGTCATCCGGAGAGGCTCCTAAAGGGCTGGCCCATGAACTGGCACTGGAGTTGCTCTTGCGGATCTGGCAGCGCAGTGACGACGGACCGCTCCAAAGGGCTGCTGGCTCAGAGGCTCTGATTGTGGTGGAACTTCAGATGGAACGGCTGCCGGAGGATGTGCCAAGGATCAAAGCGGACTGGCTGAACAGTGGAGACACGCCTGCTTTTATGGCTGCTTTGCAATCCATCAGCCTGCGCTGTTGGAGCCTTGCCATCGAAAAATTCAGGCCAGTAGCTTTGAACCAGTTGTGGTGAGAGATCTGGAAGTCCAGGCGTAAAGACTTCGGGATCAATCAAGTCGGTAAAAAGAAAAGTGGCGATTTGCCAAAGTTACCTATGCATATTTTCGTGTTTAAAATGATGAATTGGCTATTTACAGATCACAAGCGATTCAGACAATCGTCAACCAATCTGTCGGGCAAAAATTAACTAGCAAATTCGATTGATCCAGATGCGATCCAGCAAACAATCCGAATGCATTCCGGCAAAGGTGCAATGGGATTGCTGGCCAATCGAATGAACTTTAATTTCCAATCAACAAAACATCGAAAATCAAATCAGAACGTTAAGGACTGAAAAACATTGGGCAGCGGGGTGGGGACTCTCATCAAGGCGTTCTTTTTTTGTTGACCATCGGTAGCGGATGCTCTGGTTTCGACAGGCTCACCAGAGTTATGAATTCTCAAGCAGGTCAATGCGTCCATGCCTGATATTCACAGCTGCATCTCTCTGGTCGAGCAGGCTGCAGGACTTCAATTCCATGTGCCAGCTGAAATTGGTGATTGGACGTACCAGCTCTGCAATATGGGCGGTGAGCTGATCTCTGTGGAAGGACTTGTCGACAGGATTCATCAACCCATTGATACAGGACACATCGATCCAACAAGGGGGCATGTCAGAGAAGCCTGGATCAGCCTTCAGCGACTCAGCGCGTTGGGTTAGCTGTTTTCAGCGGAGACAGAATTCAGCCTGAAGGCGATACGAATGGGATAGTACACAAAGGCAAAAAGACGACTGCATGGATGAGGTCTGTAATGAGCATTCACCAATGAAGATACCTGTGAATATCATCAGGAACTGTTTGAATCAATGGCAGCCTGAGACAGGTGTTTCCCTTCTTACTCAAATAGGGCCTGCAACGATCACGGCAGGCGAACGTCCCCTGCGCAGAAGTTATTTGCTGTTAGATGTTCAGGCCACTGGAACTGATTTTGAAACTGATCAGGGTGTGACGAGAGGTTCCGTTGCCCAGAGATTGACCGCGACGGAGTAGCGCTCTCCTTCCAGCGGATTAATCCGATGAAGCACACCGGGCGAGAACATCACAAGCCGGTTTGGTGCCGGTGGAATGGTCATCACCGAGTTGAAACAGGGCAATGGTCCGTTGTATCCCGAGCTGATCGGTGGATTGTCGGCCACCAGCAATTCGCCACCGGCGCAGCTCACATGGGGATAAAAAACAGTGGACAGCAATGGAAGCTGATAAGTCCCACTGCGACGACCTTCAGCCTCATCCTTATCGATGTGCCAATCGAGGTCATTGTTGGTGTTACACCACCACTCCACACCTGTCAGACCCGGAGCCAATGGTCGCGCTAGAGGCAGAAGGTGATCCTTGAGGTAGCGCTCCATCAGCAGCTGATGCTGATGACTGTGCAGGGATCGTGCATCGCCCGTTTCAGGTTTCCAGCTGAACAGGGCGTCACCGTCATGCTCCTCGAGGAGATCAGCGTGGGCGTCGCAGAGATCCCTGAGCCCGTTCAGCAGTGCATCGGGCAGCAGGGCGTCGGCCACATGCAGCATCGGATTCAGGCACGGTGGTAAGGACTGCCCTGAATGATGGCCTGAGCGCGGAACAATTGCTCAATCAGCATCAATCTCGCCAGCTCGTGTGGAAACGTCATCGGCGAAAGGCTGAGTCGCCAGTCAGCCTTTGCCTTGAGATCCGCCGTCAGTCCATCGGCGCCGCCAATGATGAAGGCAAGCCTCTCATTTCCGTAGCGCTCCAGACGTCTGGCGAAAGGGATCGAGGCCAGGGTTTCCCCTTCCTCCATCAGGACAACCAACCGTTCATCAGGCAGCAAAGCGGCCTTGATGGCACTGTCCTCTTTTTCAGGGGTGCCATCCCGCAGCTCAATAACCGAAAGGCCTCTTAAACGTCTGCTGTAGAGATTGATTCCTTCCTGAATCCAGCCACGGCGGATCTTGCCGACCGCCAACACGCGACATCGGTTGATGTTCAAACGTCGTCCCCATCCTCCTCCAGCATTTCGTGGAACATCTGACCGAAGGCGATGTAGAGGCTTTCCTCCTCGCTGCCGGGAACTACATCCGGCCGATTCGGACGGGTTGACTTGCCCTTGCCGCCTTGGGTCACAGGAGGAGGAGGCAACTGGGAATCAACCTTCGATGCATCAACAACAGCAGCTTTTGCGCTGGAGGATCGCTCCACCTCAAGCATCTTCAGCCTGGCCATGAGGTGCTCAGGCACCGTGCCGTCTTCACTCACCTGCATCAGTTCGCGGAACAGCTTCTCAGGGTTCTGCTCCGTTTCAACCTTGTGCCTCACCTGTCGGGCTTTCGGCGTGACGGGCACATCCGGTTCCGGCAAGGGCTTGGGAAGCTGACGGCCCAGCTCACGCAAACGATCAAGGCTGCGGGGATCAAAACTCATGAATCAACTGCAACCGAGGCTGTCCCGGGTGGCGCGACCAGTCACTGGATTGTTGCCCTCGGCCACAGCGCAAAGGCTCTTGAGCTGATCGCCGCGCATCGGCACGTCAGTGAAATCGGTTCCGATGATCACAACATTCTTGAACCGTGTGTTGAACGCGAACGCTCCTTCAAGCACCGCTCCGGAGAGGTTGGTTCCAGTGAGAACAGCGGAGTCGAGCGTTGCTTCACGCAGGTCGGCATCGCTGAGGTCAGCGTCCTGAAGCTTGGCGCCGTAAAGGCTGGCCCCACGCAGATCCGAGCCGGAGAGATTGGCCTCCCGAAGGTTGCTGAGGTTGAACGTCGCGCCTCGAAGATCCTTGCCGGAATAGTCGGACCCGATCAGCACCTGCTTGGCCACGTCGATAGCGGCATTGACCGCCGGTACGGAGGCGAAGACCAGGACCAACAGTGCAAGGGCGCCGAACAAAGACAGAAGGCGGGAGCGCATCCGAAGCGGCCAAGGTTGCACAAACCCTAGGGCGCATTGCCGTTGGGGGGGAACGCTTCAGCGACCAACGAAAGCCGGAGCATGAACCCGCAGGAGCTTGGGGCTGCTGCAGAGACACGCGTTCTCAATCTGCTGATCCGCAAGGGCTGGCATTTATTGGATCGCAACTGGAGCTGTTGCTGGGGGGAAATCGATCTAGTGATGCACAAGAACGGGCAGCTGTTGGTAGTGGAGGTGAAGGGCCGCTCCTCCCGTGACCGAGACAGAGGGGGGCTGGACGCTTTTGGCGCTTGCAAACGTCGCAAAATGGCTCGCGCCATCAGTTGCTGGCGTGCCGATCATCCCGAGCGCGCGCATCAAATGTTGCAGGTGGTTCTCGCCCTGGTCCCCCTCGGTCGGCCCATGGTTCCGATCCGTTGGTTCATGGTGGATCACCTCGGCTGAGGAGCTCGAGTTGCCGATCGCTTAAGGGAAAGACTGCTGCTTGGTGGGTTTTACATAGGGACAACTCAGATCCGTGGGTGGCACCATGCCCGTCAGCAAGTAGCGGCTTATGGCCTTCTCCAAACAGGAGGACTGGACATTGGTGTAGGTGCCGTGCTCGTTACCGACCACCTGTAATGTGCGCATCGACGGGAACGCCCTGGCCATAGCGGTGGACCAGACCCAAGGGGTGGCAGCATCCCATCGGGTCCCGGAGATCAGACCGGACACGTCACGCTCGAGGAACGGGGCACGAGGCACGGGTGAGCTGGCCTTCAGATCCTCATAGCCACTGCAAAGGGCCAGAAAATTGACGCCCAGAGTGCCGCCGTAGAGCGGAGCCTGACGGGTGAGATCCCCGAGCAAAGCAGCCTGCTGCTTTGGAGACGGCCGCTGAGGGAAGTCTTGACAGGTGACGGCCGCAAAACCAGCAGCAGCGTTGGAATCATGACCTGGACTCCTCAAAAGAGGGTGCTGAAGCGTCTTCAGGGCAGCGGTTCGCTCAGCTGGAGTCCCAAACAAGGCCTTGTGCACCGTTTCGATCAGGATGCGCCCATAGGTTCCGGACAACCTGGAGATGAAGACGTAGTTGACCAAGGGATCCAAAAGATCCCAGCGGGTATAAGTGCTGCCATCCGGCAGCTTGAATGGCGCCTGGACCAGGCTGGCCAACGATCGCTGCAGCGGACGCTTCAGGTCCGGATGCAATTGCAGGAAGAAGCGAATCGCGTCATCGGGTGCCGTGGCGGAGTGACGCAAACCTGAGAGATCGCTCCAGGGGTCGACACTTCCATCGAGAACAAGAGCACGAACGCGCTCGGGAAACAGCGCCGCATAGGTGGAGCCGATCACGGTGCCATAGGAGATGCCCCAGAAGCTGAGGCGGTCATCACCCAGCGCCTGGCGAAGGGCATCCAAGTCGTGGGCGGCTTCCACCGTGCCCATCTGCGAGATCAGGTCGCGGTGTCGAGCAATGCAGTCGCGGTTGCGTTCGGCAAGCTCCCGCTGACGCTGCGTCAGCACCCGTTGCCAATCGACGGGCCCGGTAGCAGGGCGCTGGGGCATGGCCACTGAACAATCGGCCAACGCAGGTCTGGACTGCCCTAGCCCCCGGGGATCCCAAGTGACGAAATCAAAGGCGCGTCGCACCTTTGGAGGCAGAAGCATCCCCTTGGTGGCACTGCCGCCACCAGGCTGCCCTGGACCACCGGGATTGAAGAAGAGGGTGCCGATTCGCTCTTGAGCCGTCCCCGTGGCCGGAAGACGGAAGACCGCCAGCTCCACCTGGGGGCCATCGGGCTCAGCTCGGCGGAGTGGGCGGGTGAACCTGGTGCACTCGTAGCCGTAGGAGGCCAGGGTTTCGTCCTGGCAGTCCTGCCAACGCAGTGGCGGGGACGATTGACCAGCTAGCGCCCGCGCGCCGAAGGGATTGACAAGGGCAAGAGTCGGCAATGCCGCCAATGCCATGCGGAGCCAGGTGGTATGCACCCTTGCGCGAGACGACATGGCAGGACATTGACAACAACCTCATCATCAAATCTTTGTTGAGCCTAAAAATGCAAGCCCCCAATACAAAGCAAGAAGCCGATGGCGATTGAGTTCAACCTGGACAAGACATGGCCAACCGACCCCTATGAGGGCCGCTGCGAGTAAGCGTTAAACATTGACATCCAGTCGATATAGGAACTGGAGCTGCCGGTGGGGTGAACTTGATCTGCTTGTGATCAAGGATCGTCAGCTTCTGCTGGTCGAAGTCAAGGGACGGCGGTCGCCGTCCTGGGGAGCCCGATCCGTGGTGCCGGCTAAACGACGTCGCCTGGGGCGAACGATCAGTTGCTGGCGTGCAATCCACCCCCAGCGGGCGGATTGTCTGCTGCAGGTGGCCGTCGCAATCGTTCCACTGCCCCCAGCTCGCGGACCGGTGCGTTGGTTCCGGTTGGAGCAACTGTGCTGATGCACAGTGAAGCCATGGCGTTTCACGGACACCAGACCCGCAAACGATTCGGCCAGCACTGGCTCAAGGATCAGAGCGTGTTGGATCGCATCGTGGCGGCAGCCGATCTTCAGCAGCAGGATCGCGTCCTGGAGGTGGGGCCTGGCCGTGGGGCGCTGACCGAGCGTTTGCTGGCCTCGCCAGCGGGCGCGGTGCACGCGGTGGAACTCGATCGCGATCTGGTCGGTGGCCTGAAAGAGCGCTTTGGGGGTGAACCTCGCTTCAGCCTGCGGCAGGGAGATGTGCTGGAGCTGCCTCTGCTGCTGGAGGACGGGGCACCAGCAGGGAAGGTGGTGGCCAACATCCCTTACAACATCACAGGTCCCTTGCTGGAGCGTCTGATCGGTCGACTGGATCGACCAGTGGATCCGGCCTATCAGACCCTTGTTCTACTGGTGCAGAAAGAAGTCGCCGAGCGGATCCGCGCACGGCCCGGCCACAGCAGCTTCAGCGCCCTGAGTGTGCGGATGCAGTTGCTGGCGCGTTGCCACAGCGTCTGCCCGGTGCCGCCCCGTTGTTTTCAACCTCCACCCAAGGTTCAGTCGGAGGTGATTCAGTTGAACCCGTTGCCCGCTGAAGAGCGGTTGGAACCGTTGCTGGCCCGTCGGGTGGAGTTGCTGCTGAAACAGGCGTTTCTGGCGCGTCGCAAGATGCTGCGCAACACCCTTGGATCGCTGATGCCCGAAACCCAGCTCCAGCAACTGGCCGCTGAAGCGGGCGCCAATCTTCAGCAACGGCCCCAGGAGCTGGCACCGCAAACCTGGGTCGCACTGGCGAGGGGTTTGAATCAGTTCGACTGATTCAGCCTCATCCAATGGGCACGATCACGGTCACGGCTCCGGCCAAGGTGAACCTGCACCTGGAGGTGCTGGGGTTGCGCCCCGACGGTTTCCATGAGCTGGCGATGGTGATGCAGAGCATTGAGCTTGTGGATCGTCTGCACTTCACCAACACCGCCGATGCTCAGCTGTCGCTCGAATGCGATGTGCCCTCGCTGAGCATCGCTGGAGACAACCTCGTGCTGATGGCCGCTGAACTGCTGCGTGAGCGGTCTGGATTCTCAGAGCTCGGTGCCAGCATTCAGCTTGAAAAGAACATTCCGATCGGAGCGGGGCTGGCGGGGGGCTCCAGCAATGGTGCAGCAGCTCTAGTGGGGCTCAATGCCCTTTGGGGACTTGGCCACAGTTCAGCGGAGCTTGAACAAATGGCTGCAGAACTGGGATCGGACATGCCTTTTTGTGTGGCTGGGGGAAGTCAGTTCTGCTTTGGCAGGGGTGAACGCTTGGAGCCGTTGCCCCCTTGCCTGGAGCCCCTGACGGTGTTGCTGGTGAAGGACCCCCGGGTCAGTGTGTCGACCCCCTGGGCTTACAAGCGCTGCCGAGAACGGAACAAGGATCGCTATCTCGAGGGCGAGCAGGCCTTCGAGGAGCGCCGCAAGGCGCTGCGACAAGCGGATTGGACCTGTCCTTTGCGCGCGGAGGCCCCGCCACCGCTGCGGAACGACCTGCAATCTGTCGTGGAGCCTGAGACCGATGCGGTGCAGATCGCACTGCGCTTGCTGCGAACCCTGGAGAAGCCGCTGGCCGTTGCCATGAGTGGTTCAGGCCCCAGCTGTTTCGCCCTGTTCCGCACCCCGGAGCAATGCCAGGAGGCTCAGGTTGTGCTCTCGGATCGCTTTAGGGAGGTCGGCCTGCTCAGCTGGTGCTGCCCGTTGCGCTCGGACGGCGTCAGGATCGAGGCATGACCGACACCACTCCTGAACCGCGGGATCCGCGCAAGGGCCCCGTCAGCTTTTTCTCCGGAGCCGTAACAGCCGGCCTGATCGCTTGGTTGGCCCTGGGGCTGAGCCGAAGAATGGTGGTGTATTTCGCCGTTCACCCACCGAATTACAGCTCCCCGGTTGCTCAGAACATCGCCGTCACCCTCAAAACATTGCTGGTGGGTCTGTCGTTCCTTGCCACATTCAGTTCAGGCTTTGTGGCCCTGGGGCTGACGCTTGTGTTTCTTCGCAGTCTCTTCACGAATCCGGCCGACGACGCTGCCTAGCGTCCGAGCATTCACTAATCGCTGGATGACGCCTCACGACCTCGGTCAGTTGGCTCTGTTGCTGTCGCCGGCGATGTTGTTGTCGGTGTTGTTGCTGTTCACCTTTGCCGCCGGCGGTTGACGCAGCACTCGTTGATGCAGCACTCATTGATACAGCACGGGCTGAGATAGCTTGGCCGCTCACCCCGGATTGGCCGGGATCGCAGCGACGCCGTGGCAGGAACCTTTCTCTTCAACGCCCTGCGCGAAGCCATCGATGAAGAGATGGCCCGCGACTCACATGTCTGCGTGATGGGTGAGGACGTCGGTCACTACGGCGGCAGCTACAAAGTGACCAAGGATCTTTGCGAGAAGTACGGCGATCTCCGGGTGCTGGACACGCCGATCGCTGAAAACGGCTTCACAGGAATGGCTGTGGGTGCCGCGATGACGGGGCTACGCCCGATCATTGAGGGGATGAACATGGGCTTCTTGCTCCTGGCCTTCAATCAGATTTCAAACAACATGGGGATGCTCCGCTACACCAGCGGCGGAAACTTCACCATTCCAACCGTGGTGCGAGGGCCTGGAGGAGTCGGCCGGCAGCTTGGGGCTGAACACAGCCAGCGGCTCGAGGCTTATTTCCATGCGGTGCCTGGGATCAAGATCGTTGCCTGCAGCACCCCTACCAACGCCAAAGGCCTCATGAAGGCCGCGATCCGCGACAACAACCCGGTGTTGTTCTTCGAGCACGTTCTGCTCTACAACCTCAGCGAGGAACTGCCTGAGGGGGAATACACCTGCGCCCTGGATCAGGCAGACACCGTGCAGGAAGGATCCGACGTGACGATCCTCACATACTCGCGCATGCGCCATCACTGCATCAAGGCTGTGGAACAGTTGGAGGCCGACGGAATCAGTGTTGAGCTGATTGATCTGATCAGCCTCAAGCCCTTCGACATGGAGACGATCAGCCGCTCGATCCGCAAGACCCACAAAGTGATCGTTGTGGAGGAGTGCATGAAAACCGGTGGAATTGGGGCCGAACTCATCGCACTGATCACTGAGCAGTGCTTTGACGAACTGGACTCCCGACCGGTGCGTCTCTCCAGCCAGGACATTCCGACGCCCTACAACGGCTCTCTGGAGAATCTGACCATCATTCAGCCGCATCAGATTGTTGAAGCGGCTCATCAGATGGTTCACCAAGGGGTCTGAATTGATGTCGCGCTATCAGGGCTGGTTCGCCTTTGTCCTTGCCCTGGCCATCGCGGCGGGCATGTTTCTCGTTCGCACTCCGTTGCAGCTCGGTCTGGACCTTCGAGGCGGAAGTCAGTTGACTGTTGAGCTAAGGCCAGCCGGTGACATCATTCTGGTGGGCGACAAGGAGCTGGAAGCCGTGAAGGCCGTGCTCGATCGACGCGTCAACGGACTCGGTGTGGCCGAATCCACGTTGCAGACAGTTGGGGGAAACCAGTTGGTGCTGCAGCTGCCTGGTGAACAGGATCCAACCGCCGCGGCGCGGATTCTCGGCGACACAGCACTACTCGAGTTTCGGGCGCAGTCTGCTGATACCGAGGTCAATTTCCGCAGTCTGCGGCAATTCCAATCCCAGGCCACTGCGATTCTTCAATTACGCGAAAACCAGCGCAACAGCGGTGAAACGCCTGAACCACTCGATCTTGAAAGCCTCTCCGAGACCCTCGCAGAACTTGGCGTCGCCCTTCCTTCCGGTGATGGTGATGCGCAGCTGAAGGTGCTGCTTGAGCGCGTGGATGCCGAATTGCTCACCTTGCTTGAGCCAGCGGCTCTAACAGGAAAACAGCTGGTTTCAGCAGGTCGTCAACCGCTGCAAAACAACCCGAACAGTTGGGAGGTCACACTGAATTTCGATGCTGATGGTGCCGAATCTTTCGCAGACCTCACAAAGTCCATTGCCGGGACCGATCGGCTGCTGGCCATCACCCTCGACAACCGCTTGATCAGTGCAGCCAGCGTCGGCCCACAGTTCAAGAATGCCGGCATCTCCGGCGGTGCCGCCACCATAAGCGGCAACTTCAGTGCCGAAACCGCACGTGAGCTCGAAGTGAAGCTGAGGGGTGGTTCGCTCCCGTTACCAGTTGAGGTGATCGAAGTGCGGACCATTGGACCAACCCTCGGTGCCGAAAACATCCGTCGCAGTCTCCAGGCAGCGTTGTCTGGTCTTGCACTTGTGGCTGTCTTCATGGTGATCGCTTACCGATTACCAGGTGTTGTGGCGGTTGTCGCTCTCAGCCTCTACGCCCTGTTCAACCTTTCGGTCTATGCCCTTCTTCCTGTCACACTCACATTGCCAGGCATCGCTGGCTTCATCCTTTCGATCGGGATGGCGGTGGACGCCAACGTGCTGATCTTCGAGAGGATCAAGGATGAACTGCGACGGGGCAACACGCTAATCCGCTCCATCGACACCGGCTTTTCAGAAGCCTTCTCATCCATTCTTGATGGGCACCTCACAACTCTGATCAGTTGTGCAGCTCTTTTCCTCCTAGGCACCGGCCTTGTGAAGGGGTTCGCGGCCACCCTTGGCATCGGAGTTCTGCTCAGCCTGTTCACCGCCCTCACGTGCACGCGCACCCTGCTGCGATTCCTCATGGGTTACGCCGGGTTGAGACGTCCAAGCAATTTTTTGCCCCAGGGGCAACTTCCCACCAAAGCAGCCTGATCGATGGCCCCTTCCTCCTCCGAGATTCCGGTGGCCTTGCGCCTGCCTCTGAGTGCCTCCCGTCGTCGTGTCTGGCTTGTTTCAGGACTGGTTCTCTTGCTTTCCCTGGCTGGGCTGCTGGCATGTTGGTTCAATCCATCGATCGGAACCCCACTGCGCCCCGGTCTCGATTTCACCGGTGGCACCCAGATCCAATTGGAGCGTGAGTGTGGAGACAGCTGTCGAGATCTGAAGGCCATCACCGTGTCTGATCTGATCCGCACCCTTGAGCTGCCACAGGAACGTGATCAGCCACTCCCGAACATTCGCTCGCCAAGAGTTCAGCTTCTCGATGGAGGCGAGTCACTGTTGCTGCGCTTACCAAGCCTCAGCGCGGCCCAGGGCCAGGCCTTGATATCTGCGGTGGAACCCGTGGCCGGACCATTCATTGCCGGTGGTCAAGCGGTCGACACAATCGGGCCAAGCCTTGGCCGTCAGCTGCTTCGCACTACATTGATTTCATTGCTGGCTGCCTTTGCTGGAATTGCTGTTTACATCTCCTTCCGATACGACGGTCGCTATGCGGTGTTGGCGCTTGTGGCCCTGGCCCACGATGTGCTGATCGTCTGTGGTGTGTTCGCCTGGCTGGGTTTGTTGCTGCAGTTGGAAGTCGACAGTCTCTTTGCCGTTGCCCTGCTCACCATCGCGGGATATTCAGTGAACGACACCGTGGTCGTGTTTGATCGAATCCGCGAGAGGCGGCGTCAGGATGTGAGCCTCAACCTCTCGGAGCAGGTGGATCAGGCCGTTTCGGCCACTCTCACCAGGACCCTCTACACCAGTGGCACCACATTGCTGCCTTTACTGGCGCTGATTCTTTTCGGTGGAGCAACGTTGTACTGGTTTGCTGTGGCTCTTGCGCTTGGCGTGGTGGTAGGCAGCTGGTCCAGCATTGCCCTGGCACCCTCGCTGCTCACCGTGTGGGATCGATCAGCAGATGGCTGAAGGCTCCAGGTCTGCCCAGGGTCTGCCTCTGCTGCTGATTGTCTTGGCGCTGGTGGATCTCAGAATGGAACTGCTGCTGTTGCTGGACCACTTCACGTTCACCAGCCTCTTGTATGGGATAAGTCATCACGCCCTTGCTGTGATGGTGTTGCTTTCAGCGCCTTCGCTTTGGCGTCGTTACCGCTGATCGGAGTGACGACCGAATTCCTGCCATAACGATGTCCAGAGGCGTTGTTTCACCTCTTCGTTCCACTGGCCACTGCTGGCGTCGGCGGCCCACCACGATTCGAAAAGATCTTGGGCTTCCTCCTGCAGCAGATCAGGATCGAGGTTCTCACGCACGAGCTGAAGAACTGACTGCCTCAGCTCCTCGTAACGGGAGAAATTGAAGATGACGTCCACGGGGAAACAGCCGATCGGCCATCTCCACCGTATGGGAGCGTCGGATCGGCCCTAACGTGATTAAGCCCAGTTGGGACGATCGTTGATGTCGTATGCCTTGGTGCTAGTGATGTTGTTCCTATGCCCGAGTGCATGGTCCTCCACCACGCGACAGGAACGGTCGATCATCGCCAGATGGACTGGCGAAAACATCTGTGCCATGGGGGCTGATCGGTTCTATGGACTTGCTGAGTCCGAAATCAGTGCCCTTTTCGAAAGCCAGACAGGACTGAGTTACAGCGTGATTCCGATGGAACCCACTGAATCTGAACGAATCAGTATCACCACCCATCTGACGGCATACATGGGCTCGGTTTGCCCCAGCGAGCTGGAGGAATACCGGGGGCAGTGATTCAGAGCCAGTTGCTGCGCATGGCTTCGTAGGGAATCCCGCGATAAGCCAACGTCTTGACGACGTGACGCTTTCTGTTCAACCGGGCCGGGGACTGATGCGCCGAGGTGTGATAACCAGAGGGGCGATTCATCGGTGCAATAAGGCTCCGCGCCTCACGTTGGCGCTGAGCACGCAGCTCGCGCTCCTTGAGGAGTTGCAGGGTGTTCATGGTGTTCGTAATCGAAACCTCAGCCCCCGTTCCATGGCCTGAGTCGATCTGCGCCTCGCAGGGCGAGGTGAACGTTGCGTAGTTCTCACTACACATCCTTTATAGGCTATTTCTTTGGTCCTTTGTTGTTCGGTTGGATACAACCCCTCAATCTTGATCACCACCGGTCCATGACCTGTTGCACCACAACTCGTTGCATCAAGACCTGCAGAACCACCACCAGCGGTAAAGCGAGCAGCACGCCCGGAAGTCCAAGCAAGGCGCCAAGACTCAGTTGTGCCATCAAAGCAACCGTGGGCAGCAGATTGACGGTCTTGCGCAGCAACAACGGCGTCAGCAAAAAAGCTTCAAGGTTCTGCAGCACCAGCCGGAAGACCAGGACGGAAACCAAAAGTTGGGGGGACTGCAGCAGGGCCAGTCCGGCTGGAAGCACGGTGGCTGCGGTGGGGCCGATCGTCGGGATAAAGGTGAGCAGTCCGCAAACCAGACCGCTCAACAGAGGGAGTGGAGCTTGCAGGACGGCCAGACCGCCCCAGGTCAGCAGAAAAACGGTCGTCGCCGAAAGAGTCATCCCGCTGAGCCATCCGCCTAGGGCCTGACGGCTTTCGTCGAAAAGCTCGAGCATCAGGTCCCGTGCAGGACGAGGTGTGATCGCCAGAACCATTCCACGATGGGACGCAGGATCCAGAACCAGCAGGATGCCAAGCAACATGGCCAGGAACACCTGAACTATCGAGTTGGCAGCCCCGCCCGCCACGCCGAGCAACTGGCGACCAAGCGACTGAAAATTGTCCGGATTCAAACCAGGACTCACGGCCTGGTTGATCGAGGCAAGACGGGGGTCCTGCCCGAGGAGAGTCGATACTTTGTTGATCAGCTGAGGAAGATCCCGCCCTAGCTGCTGCACCTGAGTGAACAACTCGGGCAGGAGGAGTTGACCGATCACGACGCCAGCCAGCAGGAGAGTCGCCAGAACCACCAGAAGTGCCCGTGGACGATCAAGCCGGAAACGGCTCTGCAGCTGATGGATCAGCACATCCAGAGCCACGGCGAGCACCACCGCACCAAACAGCACCAGAAGCACCCAACGAAGCTGCCAGAGCAACAGACCCAGCACCACAGCCGTAAGCGTCAACAGCGCAGATTGAGCGGTCATGGCGAGAGCCGTTTCATTGACCAGCGATCGAGCACGTCATGTATCAGCACATCTCGAATGACCACCTGAAGCACCACGGCGAGTGGAAGAGCCATCAGAAGTCCTAGGGGGCCAAATACCAGTGTGAACAGAACCTGAGCCGCAAGGGTCAGAGCTGGCAACAGTTGAAGCTGGTGATGCATCACTGAAGGAGTGATCACATAGCTTTCAAGGTTCTGGATCAACACGTAAAGGCCGATCACGGCGGCGGCTTTCCAGGGGGCATCGAGCAATGCCACAGCCACAGGGAAAACAGTGCCAAGGGTGGGGCCCAGGTTCGGGATGACGTTCAGCACACCAGCGAGGAGCGCATTAGCCATCACCAGCTTCACCCCCAGCAGAGAGAGGCTGATGGCACAGAGGCTGAACACGGCTACTGAACTGATCAACACCCCCACCATCCAGCTACCGAGCGCTTCGCCACAACGCAGCAAGACACGTCTGGCCTTGCGTCGATAAAAGGATGGCACCAGTTGGATGCAGACCGATTGGTAGGCATTGGGTTGAACCGTCACCATCAAGGCGAGCGCAAGAACAAACAGGACTTGCAGGATGGCGGTACCGGTGTTTCCAGCGATCCCGAGCAGACTCAGCAGACCATTACCAACCCCTGAAGCCAGCGTGGAATTGTCCGGTAAAAGCTGAACCGCTCCGAAACCCTGCTCACCCAGCTGGATTCCTGCATCCGAGCCGTAGAGGGCATTGCTGATGCTTTCAAGCGAGCCAACGAGCAAGTCGATGAGCATGGATGCCGCCTTGGGCAGCTTTGCCAGCAACAAGGCAAATTCCCCGATGAAAGGTGGAATCACCACTGCTGCAAAGATCGCCAGGATTGCCACGAGGCCAGCCAGGCAAACCATCAACGCCTGAATCCTTCCGATGGGAACGACACGGCGTATGAACTCCACCAAACTGCAGAGCGCGACTGATATCACAACAGCCGAGAACAGAAGCAGCAACAAATCACGCAGATTCCAGAGAAGAACCACTGCGGCCAAAAGTGCCGCAGTGGTCGTCAACTGGGAAAGTTTCAACCTTCGGATTCGCTGTCTTCTTCAGTCTGATCAGAATCCTGATTTTGTGAATAACCCAGGCCGTTTGCTGCTGCATAGCGCTGGGCAAATCGCATAAAGCGCTCGAAATCCTGTTCTGACTTCCAGGAGTAAACGGCTTCAAGCGCACTCGCTTTTCCGTTGACGAACTTGCCGTTCACCTCGCGGGTGACCATTTCACCCTCTTCATCCACCATCCACATTCCGGTGATGTCACCCATGGTTTCCGGCGCGATCGCCGCAGGTTGCTCAAAACGGAAGGTGGCCTGGCCTGTTCTGCCGTCACGGCTGCGCGTCACGCGAATATCTGGAACGACAGGTTCGTCGACACCACGGAAGAACTGAATCGCTGCCTGGGCCATGACCACCGCGTCCGGATGTTGGATCTTAAACAGTTCAACCGACCAATCCTTCTCGAATGAGTCGGTCTGCGGCCTGATCGGGACTCAAACCATCCAGATCGATCCTGTTTCGCAATGGAGAACGCTCCAGTTCACGGTCGTAGCAGCGGTCGTAGTAGTCGAGCGTGGCCCTGCAGGCCTCTGCCCAGTCTGAGCGGCCGATGGCTTCAAGCGCCTGCCTCGTGCGCTGTGGGCCCAACCGACGACTGATCCGTTCCGTAGCTTCTGCGAGGGCTTCGCCGCCCTGATGCCCATACACCGTGACCAACTGCTTCACCCGTTCATCGAGGCTGCGCTGAATCTCAAGAACCGGTGCCTGCTGCATCTGATCAAAGAAAGGTTTGGGAATCCTGCAGCGACCCACCTGAATGCTTTCGGCTTCGACCCAGATCGCCTCTGCCGAAACCAGCCTGTGTCGGTCAAGGACTTCGGCAAGAAGGTTTTCGTAGTGCTCTGTGCTCGGTTGTGGCGGCATGCCCAAACCGCCAAAACTGCTGCCGCGATGATGAGCCACTCCCTCTAAATCCAGAATCTCAATGCCTTTGCGTTCCATGGCAATCAGAAGGTCGGTCTTGCCGGTTCCGGTGCGACCTCCCAAAACCCTGATGGGCCATGGCCGCATGAACTGCTCCTGAGCCCAGCGCCTGTAACTCTTGTAGCCGCCATTGAGCAGGACTGGATACAGATCGATCTGGTCTGCCAACCAAGCCATGCTGGCGGAGCGCATGCCGCCGCGCCAGCAGTAGATCCTGGGGTTTCCCCGATCACGGAGCTTTTCCAGCTCTTCAGCATGGCTCGCCAGTTTCGGCCCCGTAATGCTCAGGCCGAGATGCACCGCGGGCAACCTCCCCTGTTGTTTGTAGGTCGTACCAACGGCGGCCCGCTCATCGTCACTGAACAAGGGAATGTTGGTGGCACCAGGCCAGTGCCCTTTGGCGAACTCCCCTGGACTGCGCACGTCCACCAACGGACCCTGATGGGACCGAAGTTCCTGTATCGAAAGTGATAAAACGTCGACCATGCCTGACATAGTGATCTAACGCCGTGCTAATCCGGGCCGGTTGGGATTCATGCTTTCCGGTTCAACACCCACATCCGCAGCGACTCCTGAGCAGCTGCTTGAACGTTTCGTCAAGGGAAGTCCTCGACAACGTCGTCCGTTGATCAAGACCGTCGAGGCAAGAGCCTCCGACTTGGTCGGCCTGGGTTCGGCAGTGATGGAACCCTTCGACTCCTCAGGCTGTGACTGGGCTGCAGGCTGGATTCTGCAAGTCCTAAATCGACACGATCCCAATCACGTCAAGACGCTAATTGGTCCATCCGACCAAGGTTGGCTCCAGGCCGAATCCAGCGCCGGCACCGATTACAGCGTGCTTCAGGCCTTGCTGCTGAATGAAGAATTTGAAGAGGCTGATCGCAGGACCAGTGCCATCTTGAGGGAGCTTGCCGGACCTGCTGCAGTCCGGAGGGGCTACGTCTATTTCAGTGAGGTCCCGCCGATGCCTGGAATGGATCTCATCAGCCTTGACCGACTCTGGACCGTTTATTCCCAGGGACGTTTCGGTTTTTCCATGCAGGCACGGCTGCTGGATGGGCTCGACGGCAATTACGTGAAGCTCTGGCCAAGAATTGGCTGGAAGATAGACGGTGTTTGGACCCGCTATCCGCGGGCGTTCACCTGGTCCATGAAGGCACCTGAGGGACACATGCCGCTGATTAACCAGTTGCGAGGTGTGCGTCTGATGGATTCAATCCTCAAGCACCCGGATTTGATGCGTCATCGCGCTGAAAGCGACCTGCCGTAAACGACAGGACCCGGTAAGTTCAAGACTGGTGCTTCGCCTTGGGTTGGTTGAGCGTCGTCATTCCGATTGCCTGGTTCACCCCGTCGTGGAAAGCGGTACCGGTTTCGCGTTTCGCTGGACTGATTTCAACCTTCCTTCCACGCTGAGGCTTGCGCCTTTGGTGGATCAGCTGATTCAACCGGTCAGCTGTGCGATGACCTCCCAGAGAGTTCAGCTCGGTTTGCACGAAGCTCTTGTGAATGCTGTGCGTCACGGCAATTGCGAGGATTGCCACAAACGCTTGCGAATTCGGCAGATCCTCACTCCCAACTGGCTTGTTTGGCAAATTCAGGATGAGGGTAGGGGGATTCCTCACCACGCTCGATCCGCCTGTTTGCCGAAGTACCCGGAAGCCTTGAATGGCCGGGGGATTTTTTTAATCCATCAGTGCTTTGACGATGTTCGTTGGAGTCGTCGGGGCAACCGCGTGCAGCTTGCTTGTCGCCGCCCCGTCAATGATGCGGGCACCCAGGGTCCTTGAGTTCACCTTTGATCCAGCCCAAAGCCTGTTGGGTCAGGGCTTCAACGTCATCGACGTCACCATCGCCCAGCAACTGCACAAGAGCAGCACTGAGCAGCTCTGCAGCTCGACGGTTTCTGTTCCCTTTCAGTCGATGCCAATTGCGTTCATCGATACGAAGCAGACCATGCAGTGTCTGGCTGTTGATCAATGCCTGATCAGGCCATTCGCGCCGGTTGGACCCCATGGCGTTCCCACAACTACTGCCTAGTTTCGGGGAAGCTGTGATTGTGTGCGTGAAACGACGCCGTCGACATCTGCGGTGGTTGCATGCTGCGGGCCATTTGTTGCAGCTGGGGCGATTTCAGGCCACATCTCTGACAAAGAGAAAAGGGGTTGTCGCCCGCCGTGCGATGCAGAGACAAAAACTCGGTCAACGATTGCTGGAGACGAAGCCTGAGGGATGGATTCAACCAAGCTCTCGAGGCTCTCTGTTTTGGAACGGACTCCGTTGGGGAGGAGCCGGTTTCATCCTCGGATGGTGGTCGAAGGGTTGAGACGCTGAAATTGATCAGCGCCAATCGTTGATTTCAGGCAGCCACTTGTTGACCCGATTGATCGACCACGACGAGTGACATCAGATCGGGATCTGAATGATTTGTTTGTTCTTCGCAATCAGGATCCAACGGCTCCGCAATCGACTGACCACGCAACCATGCGTGATGAAGTGCGCGACGACGCTGGTCCTCGGCAAGGACCAAACGGTCAGCAGATCCCTGAGGACTTTCACCCGGAAGGATTGGTGTCCTCAGACGGATACCAAAGCCCTGAGCTTCAACCTGAACGTGGCCATCCATGAACACCACTTGGAAGGTCCAACCCTGAAGCCAACGGAGTCGGAAGGGATTCGTCACCAGGTCAACCCTTTCGACTGCAAGATCACCCTATGGCGCGGGGAGGATCGTGCAAGGCCTTTCTGTCAGCAAATGCATTCAGACCGCTTCAGAGGTGGGTTTTCTTGCACTCCAAACTCGGGTCATGAAATGAGTCTCAGCGGTGATTGCTTCAAAACCGGCGGATTGCAACCGAGCTTCGATGTCATCACCGATGTAATCCCTGTAGTAGGGCTCGTGAAAAACGCGACGAAAATTCTCCATGGCAATACTGAACTGCGGCGAATCGGCAAGTTGAACAGAGTCGGCCAAAACAAAGATGCCCCCAGGCTTCAAAACTCTCCACGCTTCATTGATGACGTTCTGGCGCGCTTTCCCAGGGAGCTCATGCAGGAGAAACACGCAGGTTGAACCCTGAACGGTTTCATCAGCGAGGGGCAGTGATTCACCGTTGGCTCGAATCAATTGCACCAGCGGATTGGCCCCACCGTTGAGCCAGCGATTGGCCTGACGCAGATAAGCCTCAGAGAGATCGGTACCGATCAGTTCAGCGTGAGGAAGTGCAGCACGAATCTGCTGCAACGTACGACCTGTGCCGGTTGCGATATCCAGAACACGAATAGAACCTGGACTGCAGTCAGAAAAGTGATTGAGCCCACGCCTTAAGGGCGACAACACCCGTCGGCGCATTGCATCGGCAGTGCCGTTGAACAGGATTTCAACTTGAAGATCGTAGAGCTCAGCAGAATGATCACTGAGATAACCATCGGTTTGATGGTGAAAATTCTGGAGGTAGTAATCGGGGTAAAGGCTTGCATCGGTCTTTTTCGGTAGATCCCTGACGTTTCTCTCTTTCTGTCGTTTCCATGTCGAGGGCAGGTCAAGCCACACCTGGGGGTAACGTCCAGCCCACTCCAACCATGGGGCATCAAAAAGCTGGGTTTCTGGATACACCCCCTGCTGGGCTTCCTCCCAATCCCGTTCCTCGAGCTGGGACATGGCACTTCTCAGATCCTTCATCAGATCCGGCGTGACTGACTTAGTGCTGGGAACCGCTTCAGGAGCGACCCATTCCATCAGCTTGGTGCTCAGCTCCTTATGGGCCAACCCAGCAATAGCTTTCCCCTGTTGAAGGGTTTTGTAAGCCAGCTTGCTGAGGGGCGTGGTCGCCATTGATGATGGGCTGAATTTCTCCATTCCAGCGAATGCAGGAGCAAACCGTGTCTCGGCTCATCCACAAAAAAACCTGCCTGCTGAGTCGAGAAGGCGGACCCATTCTATGTTGGGAACAATACGCAGCATAATTTTTGCTGTAAAAGGCACTTGTTACGATAAATGTCAGGCTCAAGTGCAATGACGGGGCCGAAAATATTAGATCAAAAATGTTACATCTCTAAATTTATTAGTTGCAGCAAATGTCCGCAAGATCACTGCCAGAAAACCAGATCTATCACGAGAACTAATCATTAACAATAGAAGACAAAAGTTGTTTAACAGCGGCAAAAGCTCTAAAGATTTACAAAAGATGTAGAAAATTAAATTTAATATTTACAATGCATTAGCGAAAAAAACATATTGATTACTTAATTTAAATTAAAATATTGAAGCTAAAACATGGCAATGACTAAAAAGACACTATTTAACCACAACTAATATATAAGTTTTTAAGGCAGAGAAAGCCATCAAAAAACTTTCGACAAGCACGAAAAAGTCTCCGGATGAAAATTAACTCTATGAAACCCATCACTTCAGCTGTTCAGCGTCGGATGAACTGCATCGCAGCAAGCGCGCCCAAAAAGAAAACCGTGGGAACCCCGAGGGTGTGAAGAGCAAGCCAGCGCACGGTAAAAATCGGATAAACGCGGGGGGCATTGGTAACAGGAGACTGAGACATGGTGGTTTTACAAATCGTTACTAATTACTGTAACGGAATTTCAGGGCAACTGACACCCCTTCAACGGACTCCTCGGAATCTCTTCGTTCTCAAGAAACCTATTCAATGGTTAATAGCAAATTGAAAGAGCTCTGTGAAAATCAAATTATCGATAAAATTAGCATCAGCAGAATCTGAAAGACATCATCAGATGAGTTAGACGAAAATGATGAACACATATCAAACGGGTACTGATGAAATCAGCCACTGTGCAATGAAATTCATAATGATCCAATATGTGTTTTGTTCAAATTTCCATCAGCGAATACAAGTTTGCAGCAATTGCGCCGCCTGTTCTGCAAGGCAAGGATCCAATCACGCTTTGGATTCCAGCTCGTTACTCCAAGCCAAAAATTGACCGCAAGAAGATTCACTAACTACATTTGAGTGAAGCGCCACTTAAATGTAGTAAAAGTTGATCATCAACTTTGCTATTGGCTAGGTGATAGTTGGATCAACTAGCGTCATACGAGATCTAATGATGAATGGTTGGCAAGGCTAGACGTAATATCTTGGAACCTCAAACAAATACTAATGCGCTCCATTGAGTAACGATTGAAGCCCACAACAACCTCTTTTACTACGTACGTTGAGTGAATTGACGCATCAAGCTTATGCGTTCCAACACATATATGTCTCTTGGTCATTGGTCACGATTTGAACGCGACTGCTGGCATCTCAAGCCCATTCACGCCTTAAAACCCTGTCCCTAACAACCCTGACGCCCTCTGACCACCAACGAATCACACAGGCCGTTCACCAGCAACGACCTACCAGGACTGACTCAATCGAATTGCTATGGGTAATATTTAGCTCGTGCTGGTTGCAAAAGAATTTATTTTGACGACCAAAAAATTTAAAATTATCGACATCAGATAACACATGATTTGACCATAAATCAAGCCAAGACAAACATTAAAATCACCAGGTATACGGGAATTATACGAAACGAAGATAGAAGCCTACTCAGAAATGTGTATCCAATTTTATATATATAAAAGGGGATTGCGAAGAGCCATTAGTCCCTAGCGAAAACGTCAATAAGCACATTTAACTGGTTGTAGGGGGCTAAAATATTCAAAATAATTCAATGCAATGCCTGTTAATTACAAAGTAATTTTGGTTTTCGCGCCAATACTATTTTCTGTTGTAAGTACCGCTTTCTGGATGACAAGGTGGGGCATTATTGCTTGGGGTAATGGATTGCTCGGATTACCAGTGATAAAAAATAGGAAAGAATGGATCGAGAGCTCGTTGTCAAATCGAGACGTACCAGAAGAAACCTATCCGGTCATTACGATCAGAACATTGGCTGTCAATGCACTGGGTATTCCGACCGTCTTCTTTCTCGGAGCTTTAGCAGCAATGCAATTTATTCGCCGTCCTGAGTTGTATGTATGATTGAAGAACTTTCAAAATATATTGAAACAGCGGTTTTTGCTTTTGTTTTTTTTGGGTCCATCATGTGGTTTTCATGCTATATGACATCCTATTTTATTTATCTAACAACTTGATTCTATTCAATCACAGAGAATCGCAAGTCATTGGAGACTTGAAGCTATATTATTAATAATATTCTGTTCTTGAAGAATGTTTATTGCAGAATATAGTGCTGCATCTACTCCCTGATCGTGACTATGGATTCTGATGAGAGCTTGTCTTATCAGTTCAGCAAGTAATTTTTGTGTTTGATCTTCCAAAGTTTTTTATTCTTTAAAAATAGACTACAGCTTGGGACAAACTTAATATTGCATTTGCTTCAGCAGTATGTGTCAAAGCATCTATCCTCATGGCCAAGCATGATGCAGATACTAAATCAAAAGTTGCTAACGCGATGATAAATATGTATGTGATCAGGGACAGGTTGAGTTAGGGTTTGATGGCATAAGATTTAAAATGAAAACCAAAAAGTTTCTTTCCTGGATCAAAGCAACAATAATAACATCTCTGTTTTTGGTAGGGCTAATTTTTGTACCTTCAGTTTTGGCTATCTATCCAAGTGGGGGTGGATTGCCGGACCCAGGGCTTCAAAGGAGCCTGCAAGATAGTAAGAAAATAACTGATTCCTTCAAAGAAGAATTTCCTTTTTACGAAAGAGATGAAAACGGCAAGCCAATCACGTCAGAATTTGTCAAATATGACTTGTCAGGCTATGACCTTTCAGGAGTTGATTTGATGGGTGCATTATTCAGCGTCACAACACTAAGGCGTGCCAATTTAGAAGGTGCTAATCTTGAAAATTCAATTGCATATGCTACCCATTTCGAAGAGGCTAATTTGAAAAATACAATACTTAAAAATGCTGTACTCTCCAAAAGTTTCTTTGAGGCTACAAAAATAGACGGGGCGGATTTTACTGGTGCAATTATTGATGATCCACAAAGAGAATCTATGTGTAAAAGAGCTTCTGGAGTTAATTCTATGACAGGCGCAGACACCTACGAGAGTTTAGACTGCCTCAGTCTTGATATTAGGCCAGGTAAATAAATTCAAGTTGAGGAATTAAAAATAATCATATTAATTCTCCGTTTATTTAATATAAAGTCCTTAGATGAAATTTTTAAACCAACCTAACCTGTCTGGGTATCTATACACGAAGCACCAAAATAGTTGTCGTATTATTAACTTGAAAGCTTATATAAATAAAATTTAATTTTTATGATTTTTTAAATTATACAGTCTCGTCTTGAACGTAGAAAGGAATAAGAATAAGGGCAGGCTTCCGACTAGTTATTCAGGAAAATATAGAAAATATTGAATTCAAAGTAGACGTTAATAGCACAAAACTTCCTATGGCAATAAAAATGCCGATAATGATCGCAGGGTTTGGAGAATTACTTTCAACGCCGGCAGTTTCCAATTTGTTATTTTCAGGCATGAGCTTGATGATTTGTTTAATAATAGTATGCTGTTACCTAAAAGATATGCACTGCCTTTATTTGGTATATAATTGACGAGGCGCATGAATATTAAGTTCATTCAGATCAAATCACTTGTGCCATTGGCTTCACATACGTTAGTCTATTGAAAAATAGGTTTTTTATGGCTCATTCTCCCATTGCACTTATTATCGGTTACCTTGAGATCAGCAACGCTAGTGCAGCATTTCTTCTGGGTATTTCAGTCCTTTTTGTCGGAAGTTTTGTTCTGGTGTCCTTAAAGAATGACAATGAAGGCATGATGAAGTGGATTTTTGAAAATAAAAAATCAAACGAAAATTAGGATTATATGATTTCATTGATACGTACTACTCAGTCAGGTAATACAAAGCTGGCAAAAATTTAATTACATGCAAATTCCAAGATTACATATGAATGGAAAGCTCTTTTCTAGGTTAAAATCATTATAATTTAATTGATTCACTTATCCAGTGAACACAACCATTGCTTAAAAGGATGGACTTCTCAATTGTGATTTCTCAGTTCTGGTGATCTGATTGATTTGATAGCTGTTGAGTGAGTTGCGCATTGGCTTTTTCAAGCCGACACACCTCATGCTCAAGGGCTGCCATGTACTTACCAATGGATGGGTCAACCCCCCGAAGGTGCTTCCGTGCTGATTTCTGCAGTTCCTTGTCGACGTTCATCGTTTTCGCACAACTTCAAACCACATTCTTACCAACTTTGGCTTCTGTTCGAGGTGTTCACTCCGCCGGCAGGCGAATAGTGGCGGAATAAACCCGAGAAGTCATCATTGCCAAACCGGTCTTCAGATCCGACAGAAGGTAGTAATGATCAGAAATTGAGCTGGCCTGCAAGCCACAACTCCTGCCAAGAGAGAGGAGCGGACGAATTCAACGCCAGAAAGCATGTCGTGAAGATGGCTCCAGTGGTGAGACCCACTCCCATCAAAATCAGCGCCGTAAGCGCTTGATTGTGGGTCAATGGACGGTCATCAATAAATCGACGTTTAGCCATTGAATGGATCCTGCTACATACGTTCTGCACCTAAAAGTGCCAATTGGCAACAGTGCTTTGCACTTATCAACAGAGTGACACTGCTTAGATGGAAGCTTCAAGGAACTAACAACCATCCTGAAAAAAAGCTACAGCGATGCCATTGGACTACCACCAGTCATATTGTGGATGATTCCGTAATATTGGAGTATTTTTTGATATTGACGAGACTTGGGATTACTCATCATGTAAAACACCATTTCATCCATCATGATTAACCTTTCAAGAAATATTTAAACCTATGTGAATATCCGATGAAACAACAAAGATGGTTTCAACAAGCCTAAAATCTGAAAAAAATCAACACTGGAGGTAGCTTATCTACAAAGAGTTTGAACAAAACATCGGCGACCAGGATGGCCAGTAAGCTGACATCAATCACAGAAAAATAGAGTCAAGCATGACTGTAACGATTAAAAAAAGTCTCGGTTAGGTGCTTTTGGCAACAATCTTGATTGCACTGTCCAACTATTGCCTGATAATGGCGGGTTCTGGGAGTTTTGACCTGCAAACTTGACTCTTGATCAACCGATCTCTAGAGATAGAAAGCAAGTCACTGTGTCACGGTTGCACCTCCCTGACATGAGGACCAGGGTGATATTCATTCTTTTGTTGTTATCACTGTCGAAATACATACAACCTTGACTACAGGTACAACCGTGGGTGATTCTGCCTCCCTAGAGACGCCTGATTCGAAAGTCACGGTTGTAAATACTCAAGAGGAGCTGAGATCCCAGTCGATTGTTTAAAATAATTGGGCGTGCACCCGCGCTTTTGCGTGTTACGAGAAGTCACAGCGAGGCCATGACAGTTGAGGACTGTCACATGCAGTACTCGTTTCGACACTTGTCTGGCCAGTTAGGCATGTCCTGGGACACGATTAATTTTGGTTGATGATTGACTCGACTACTAATGCTTGCAAGTTGTACGTGGGTGTCTCTCAGATGGTTCCTAATCTGTGGTGGTGATGGCCAGGGGGTTGGTCGATGGCTGCGGTTCAGCGGTTGAACGGTTTTGGTTTAGGACTGCTGCTGGCCGCATTCGCTGTTGGCAGCGGAGAGCCGGCTTTTGCTGAGATTCGTGCATCGGGCAAGAACGGTTTAAAGACAGAGGTGAATGGGCAGCGTGGTGGCCGATGCACCAAGGGTGTGTGCCGGATTGGTGGTGGCACCAAGGCGGGAAAGAACACGTTTCATCGATTTAAAAACTTTGATACCCGCGGTGCGATTAAGCAGGTCAAATTTGATACTGGAGGTCAGCGCAATCTCGTTGTTGGTGTGACCTCCACCAAGGGCACATGGATTGATAAGGCGGTGACTTTGTCATCAAAGGCAAATTTATATTTCTTGTCTCCAGGTGGGATCTATTTAGGCAAGGGTGCAGGATTCATCAATGCTCCGAAACTGTCGCTGAGTACGGCTGATCAGCTGCATTTTGCAGAGGGCGTGTTTGATGTTTTTCAAAGCAAGCCAAACAACCTTCGAGATTTCACAACCAATCCCTTGCCTGGAGTGTTTGGGATGCGTCGCAGCGAGGTCGAAGAACCGGTCGTGTTGAAGGCGGGTCAATTACCCGGGATTCATCTCGATGGAATCAACATCAGCCTGGATGAGGAGCTGTTGGTGGATGCCCCCGGAGGGCGAGTTGATGTTTCTGGAAGCCGGCTCGATGTGGGAACTCAGGAGGTTGGCGGGCGGATTGCGTTGAGCGCTGATGCGATCGATGTCGACGATGAGTCGGCGTTGATTGCAGGTGGAACAAAAGGTGGCGAATTGATTGAGGTCGGAGGAAGTTGGCAGAACAGTGATGCAGGTGGTGGGTATAAGAGATCCAGCCGTGAAGCTGATGCCAGCGAGTCCGTAGAAGCAGGGGTCGAGATCGCAGAGGAAGGCACTGGCCCTGGTAACGGTCCTGGTGCAGAAGGTCCAGGCACTGGTCCTGATAACGGTCCTGGTGAAGAAGGTCCTGGCGCTGGTCCTGATAACGGTCCTGGTGCAGAAGGTCCTGGCACTGGTCCTGATAACGGTCCTGGTGCAGAAGGTCCAGGCACTGGTCCTGAAAACGGCCCTGGTGCAGAAGGTCCAGGCACTGGTCCTGGTAACGGTCCTGAGGCAGAAGGTCCCGGCACTGGTCCTGAAAACGGTCCTGGTGCAGAAGAACCCGGCCCTGGTCCTGGAAACGGTCCTGATGCAGAAGAACCCGGCCCTGGTTCTGGTCTAGGAGGTGGGATAAGTCTTCCTGCTTCTGAAGACGAGGAGGGGTTGCTGGATTCAATTTTGCTTGCCCAATCCTCCGAGGCGAATCCCGCACCGACTGTTGCGATGCCTCTCGCCCCAAATGTTGGCCGCCCAGGCGGTCCAGGCGTTGATGTTCAGGGTGTTGGTGGCCCTGATGTTGGCGGTCCTGGCGACGGCCCAGGGGGTGGTCTAGACAGCGGCCCAGAAAGTGGCCCAGCCAAGGGTGGCAGCCCAAGAGATGGTGATCGCCGCGACAGCGACAGGAATGCGACCGATAGCGCTGGCAGCGAGGTTGTTAGTGAGGATTCAGAGAGCAGCCCGAAACTGGAAGGAGGGAAACCTGCTGCACTGACACCACCAAGCCTGAGCGGTAATGGATATGAGGTGAACCTGTCGCTGGATTCGTCGTTTCAGATAGCGGATTCGGGGACCCCGTCGCTGGGAGCTGGTGTTGATAACTCGAGCGGTGCGGTGGCATCCAAGGCAGTGGCGGGTGGACTGAATGCAACTGGTTCAAAAGCTGGTGGGGCCAGCAGAGCGTCAACCGAATTCGGTGTAAGTGAAGGTGGGCTAACTGCAGTTAGATCAGAGGGCAGTGCGGCGAGCGCTGCAGTAAGTGAGGGCAGTACCAGCGAGGCCTCGAGTGTGAGTGACGGTGAAAGAGCTAGCGCTGCAGTAAGTGAGGGCAGTACCAGCGAGGCCTCGAGTGTGAGTGACGGTGAGAGAGCGAGCGCTGCGACGGAAGATGGCGGTGAGGAAGCTGCTAGTGGTGATGGAAGTGGAGGAGAAGAGAGCGGCAGCGGCGATGCTGTTGCCAGCGAGAGCGCCGATGCGGCTGAGGAGTCTGGGGATGGAGGAGAGAAGGGTGCTGGTGGTGAGTCAGCCGAGGGAGACGAAGGTCCGGAAGAAGGCGGAGGCGAGGGTGCGGAAGACGGAGGAGACGAAGGCGGAGATGAGGCCAGTGGGGAGTCCGAGGAAGGAGACGGGGCTGATAACGACG
The DNA here is from genome assembly GCA_003208975.1 of Synechococcus sp. AG-676-F02. Classification (GTDB taxonomy): domain Bacteria; phylum Cyanobacteriota; class Cyanobacteriia; order PCC-6307; family Cyanobiaceae; genus Parasynechococcus. The sequence goes on along the minus strand of QCTY01000010.1, from coordinate 1,264 downwards.
ACGCTGGTCGCGAGGGCGGAACAAGCAAGAAACCCAAGGAGGCCTCAGCGGCATTAGCAGTGAAACGCGTAGACGCCAAGCGTGCGAGCGAAAACCTTGCTTCTGGGGATGCGAAAGCAACATCTCAGACGTTGCAGGGGTTGAATCTTCCGGATTTGAGACGTCGGAGCACACCAACCCCGGCGGCAATCGTGAACTCTCTGCAACAGGCGCGGCAGCGGATCAGGTCGGGAGCTACAGCATTGAAAGACATTTAAAATTCTTTTCATTCGCCTCTTACATAATCTCTAAGTCATCTGAAGTTATTGATTAAGCGGAGTATTAACCGTCTCACCTGCAAGCATATATACTATTTTGGCTGAATAAACTGAGTTCAACAAGTTATTGATGATGGCCTCTATACATGAGTGAGTACCAGGAAAATCTGGAATTTTGTTTCTCATTCTTCTCGCCAGATTGTCACCCCAATTTTGCTTGTCGTTTTTTGGCGCCTCTTTAGGAAAAGCGGGACCACAGTTATTTTCATCATGGTATTTGATCCAGATTGGCAACGCTGCGGCTAATAGCGGAATAGTTCTTTCCGACTGACTTGTTTTCAATCCACCTCGATGACCCATTACGGAGAATCCTCAATCAGTCCAAGGACGTATTTCAATGCGAGTATAATTCTTTCCACTGATAATTTTCTCAGCAAAGTCGCAATGACGCAAGCAGGTAACTTCTTGTAGTCGCATTCCTGTAACGGCCTGCAGATAGATAATATTAAAACCTGGTTATTTATTCCCCGCTAATTTGATTTCTTTCGCAGGTAAAAATGCACTACCAGTTCCGTCGAAAGGACTTTATTTATATCGTGCGTTTTCCTTGCTTCTAGGCGTATTTGCAATAATGTTCCCCTATTCTTAGGAGATTTACCCACGGATTTTGTCTGATGAGTTGCTGGCGCTCTGCCGCTGACCATGCTGCACTCAAATACCTAATTTCCTTACTGGCTGTGATGTAGTTGAGTCCATTTTCGTCTCCATAAATCCAGTTTCGATATTTCATGGCAATTTCAGTATCAAGCCCGCTAGGCAAGCTTAATTGATGTTGAGTCTTTAACCATTATCTAAGCCTATTAATTTCACGTTCAATCTCTTTCATCATCCAAGCAGACATATATTCACTCCTTTTCGCATTAATTAAAAGCTCCCAACTCAATCCTCTCGATTCAATCTTTAGGAGTGGAGGCTGAAGAATACCTGCCTCTTTCTCCCCTGATGCG
>QCTY01000009.1:0-32275 GCA_003208975.1 Synechococcus sp. AG-676-F02 | reverse complement strand
TTTAAACACTGCTCAGACGCATCTGAGACTCACCAGCCAGCCGCTCTTTGAGAGTCCGGAGGATCCCCGGAATACGCTCGCGCCAAGGACTGTTCCCCAACACCGCCAAGAGCTGAGCGTCATCAATGGTGTCTCCGAAGGCATCTGCATTGGACCCTGCGAACCAATGGCCTCCACTGCCAAGCAATCGGTATCTCGCCTGGGCATAGCTCTCGAGATCCCAGGCCTCCAGGAGGTTATGCAGCCAGAGCAGCACCGGCAGATTGATCTCCCCGGGCGTGTCCTGCCAGGACGGCAGCCCCTGCCGCCAACTATGGAGCCAGTCGTGTCCCAACGCTTCTGCTGCAGCCTGCTGAAGCCGCTTCTGAACAGGAATAATCAGGGTTGAAGCATCCTCAAGGCGGGAGACAGCCTCGAGATGCAGATTCATATCGTCTGGGCGCGAGGCTCCCACACTGATGGTGTGAACCCTTGGATCGTTGAGACAAAACAGATCGTTGAAAACGATTGGGTGCAACGGATCACAAAGCTCAAGCAACCGCTGGGAAGGGCTGTGCAGGTGCCCCCCTTTGTCGGTGGGACTGATGATGAAAACCCCCATATCTTGAGCGCGGGCTGCATCCAGCGACGGATCGTTGTCCTGCCGGATGTAATACCAGTGCAGATTCACGTAGTCGAAGGCGCCGCTGTTGCAGCTGGCGGTGATCAGATCCGTCGGGCCATGGGTTGAGAAACCCACATGGCCGATTCTTCCCTCGGCTTGCCAACGACGAACAACATCCATGCAGCCACCGGGCCGCAGGGTCTGATGCAGATGCTCTGGCAAGTTGATGCCATGGATCCCTAGAAGATCAAGGCGGCGGCAGTTGAGCCGCTCGAAGCTTAGGTTCAACTCAGCCTCGAAAGCATCGGGATCGTCACGGGGAGGAACCTTGCTTTGCAGGATTCGACTGGAATCCTCACAGCGAGGTAACGCCCAACCGAGCTGACGCTCGGAACTCCCGTAGTGGCGAGCGGTCTCCACATGATGGAAACCAAGCTCAACTGCCTTCTGCAGTGTTTCTTCGAGGTTGAGCTGAGATTCCGCGGTGATGTCGGCAGATGGGAGATCGCTCCAACTCTGCTGAAAGCGCATTCCCCCAAGAGATAAAAGAGGAATCTGCAGTTCAGTGCGGCCAAATCTGCGTGTCGGTAGGCCCACCATCAACCCTGAGGTCTGGCCTGAAGATCTTGACGAATCAATTGCTGCTGAAGCGATTGCAGCGACTCAAACAAAACCCAGTGAATGCAATCCACAGGGCAGGTATCGATGGCTTCCTGAATACGATCCGTTGAATCACCATCCTGGCGAATGGCCCGTGATCGACCAAGGTCAGGCTCCATCACAAACGTGTTGGTGGCGACATGGGCGCAGTAGCGACAGCCGATGCAAGTGGATTCGTCCACCCACACGGCCTTTTCTCGAAGTTCGCCTCCGAGAATCGGTTCATTGCCGGAACTGACTAAAAGATCGCCGGCAAGGGCCTGAAAAGCAAATGATGGATCGAGAGACTGTTCGTTGGCCAGAATCAGGCGTCCCAGCGAGTTACAACCAGTTCAATGGAGCCGTCTTGTGCAACGCGCTGCTCCGACACCTGAAAGCCCTCATTACTGGTCGCGGTCAGAACAGTATTGAAGGCATAGCGCTGAGTGAGCTTTGCCAAAAAGCGTTCGATCGGAATTGTCTGCTTCCACAAATCCAGATCGGTCACCAATTCATAGGCACCTGATTGACCATTCCAGCGAAAGCCCAAATCACCACCTTCCTGCATGGAGACAGCCAGATCGGCAGTCACGGTTTGGCCGCGATATCCACGAACAGGACGCTCTCCCTGCTCAGGGGAGTAACCCAGATCTTCGAGGGCCTGAACCAATGGCTCTAGCTGACGTAACTCGGTCTTTACGGTGCTGAAGTGAGACATCAGTTCAGTTGAGCGGGCAATGTCTGGTTCTGGGTTTCGGGTTGAAGGAAGGATTCCGCCGTGGATTCCCTTCTTTCAACGGTTCCGAGGGCAGCTTCCAACTTTTCGGTTAGTTGCTGACACGAATCGCCAACGACGCCTTCGACACGCTCTTCCACACGACCATCCGGTCGAATGGTGAAACGGACCGTGCTTTGAGGCATCCACAGACGTGTTGAGGTACGCAATCTAGTGGCGGAAACCCAAATCTGTTGCGGAGTTTGTTACATGCTGAAGGCACTGAAGCTCATCTGATGAATCCCTCATCAAGAAGGGTCTGCAACCTTGCAAGAACGGCAGGATCTTCCAGCTGCTCCAAGGCGGTTCTCGCTTCATCACGAACAGAAGACTCACTGTCATGAAGCAAGGCATTCACCAGTGCCTCAACAAGCTCCTCCTGACGGGGCGCGACAAGTTGGTCGCAAAGACGTCCCAAGGCCCAGATGCAGTTGCTGCGTACCACTGGCTCACTGTCGATCCGAAGGCTTTGAAGCAACTGACCTGCAGCAGGGTCAGCCTTTGTTGGTGAGCGGCTTCCGGCCTCTGCGAGTGAACCAGGGCACCAGAGCCTCACCGCAGCGACATCGACCTGGAGGGCGCGGATCAGAGGGTTGAGAATGGGCGCATCAGGGAAGTTGCCAAGACTCCAGGCCGTCGCCTTCCGTACGTAGGCATTGGAATCAGCCTGAAGAAGCTTGAGCAGAGGTTCGACAGCCTGGGGAGACGGGTTACGGCCCAGGGCGTAGACGGCACTCATGCGTTCCACCGGGCAAGGCTGATTCAACAAGGCCATAAGGGGAGGGATCGCTCTCGGATCCCTGTGTTCACAGAACACCCGCAAGCCCTGCAGGCGTTCATCATGTCCTTGTCGCAACCAGACGATGCCCTGGTCGCAGGCACGCGCGACAGCTTGAGAATCGAAGGTTCCCTCATCGGATCCAATGGACTCCAATGGATCCAGATCCGCCTCTGCAGCAAGCTCTTCAGCCAGAAGCTCCGGGTCAAGAGCGAGGCTTGAAAGGCTCTGGTCTTCCTTCCGGGCTTCGCTGTTGGTCATGGGTCGATGTTAAGGCCGCTCCTACCGACTCAGGTGAACCATCGGAGACAATGCCAACCCCTTCTTCACGGCTATGGCGTTCCCGTCGCCACCCCTGCGAACGGTGTTTCTCCACATCGGGATGCACAAGACCGCGTCCACCTACATCCAGAGACGGCTCAGAAAAAACCGGAGCCTGCTGCGAAGGAACGGTGTGTTGCTGCCTGCTCGCAGAAAGAAAGACAACAAGCTTCTGAAGGCCATTGTTCAGGAAAGCTGGAAACCTTGGGCCCGATGGCTGAAGCGTGCGGAAATCAGGAACTGCAATCTGCTCATCTCCCACGAAGCTCTGTCCTGCTCGCTTTATCAACTCTGTTCCGATGGGGAAACCCCTCGAGGCCATTGGCTTGCTGATCAGCTGCACCGTTGCGGTTGGCAGATCAAAGTCGTTGGTTTCATTCGAGACCAGGAGAGTTATCTCAATTCCCGATACACCCAACTGGTCAAACGCCTTGCCATCCGCAGCGACTTCACCACCTATGTGAGGAGGGTGATGCAAGGGAACACGATCAGTGAATGCGATCTGATGACACTATTTGGCTGGATGATGGAGATGCCCGATGTTGAAAGGGTAATGATTCCCTTCGGCGCCAATAGGGATCACAACGGCCGAAAGCGCCAACGACCGGACCCCTTCCAGCAACTTACTGACGAACTCGCACTGCCGGAAGCGGTGATTAGGCAATGCAAACCAGTCAGCTCTATCAATCAGCAACCGGGGCGGCTCGGGGTAGCTCTGGCACTAGAGATCAGCACATTCCTCGAACAACATCACCCCGGGGCCTTGGCCCATCATTCGAAACAACTTCGGGTAGGCATCGAAAGAATGGCCAAAAAAAATGGCTGGCCTGCTGAACCGTTCAACGGTCTCGACCGCACTACCCAACAGATGATTCGCAGTCGATATCAATCAAGCAATGCAGAGTTCTGCCGCTGTTTCTGGCCGGAAATGACTTGGGACGAGTTATTCAAGAGTCGCCACCAGAACAATCGTGAGTCCAACAGCACGGCATGGACAGAAGCTGCCGATGCGGAACTGAAGGCTTGCCGCGGGAAGGTGATCGCCTCTAACCTCCCGAGCACAATCGTGGCTGAAATCTTGGGATGATCGAAAAATCTATTTCCAAGACTCTGATTGAACTTCGCGATATCACACATGACTTCAGAGGTATCAACAACAAAGTCAAACGAGTACTGAAGAGTGTGAGCTGGCAACTCAAACAAGGCCAGCGGGTCGGCGTGATTTCAAAATCGATGCAGGAGGCTCACGCCTTTCTCGATTGCGCAGCTGGCATCGCGACGCCACAACAAGGAGACATATCAATCCAAGCCAATGTGAGCTGGCCTCTTGGTTCAAAAGGGGGATTACCCAACTCATTGAGCGGTCGTCAGAACGCCAAGTTTTTACAGGGGGTTTATGGCCATGGCGGGCAACAGCGACAGGAACTAGATCAGATCCAGACGCTGGCAGATCTGGAAGAGGGCTATTTCGACAAACCCCTGAAGAGCTACAACAAATTCATGCGAGCCAGATTCAACCTGGCAGTTGCAATGGTATTCGACTTCGATGTGTATGTCGTACCCAAACAATTCGCCTGGAAATCAAATGCGACTTCGGAACGATTGCTCAGATTGCAAAAAGCATTGAAGGAACGAATCGCTGGCAAGTCAATCCTGATGACCAACACCGACTTCAAGTTCCTCGAACAATTCTGCAATGAAGGTCTTGTACTCAATCAAGGATCGATTGCTTTCTCAGGATCGTTCGCAGAATGCAGATCCTGGTACGACGCCAATATCAGCAAGGCTCCCGAGGATGACTTGGAACAGGAAATGGATTCAGAAGAGGAAATACAAACAACCGACCAGGAACAAGACATCCTTGATGATGAACTCTGGTGATCAGGTCGGCATATTGCTCTAGCCGACCGGGGCCGGAGCCAGCATGTCTCCTGGCAACCAGATCCGGGCACTGACCGCAAATAAGGCCAAAGCGAACAGCAGAACGATCAAAACCGGTAAAACCGTCGATCGGAAAAACGACACGGAATTCACACCAGAGAGTCGCCATTGTGATCGGGCGACCGACGCAGCAGCAGCACAGCCACGCACAAAACCCCAATCCCCATCCAGCCACTGAACTGCTGATGAAGCAGAAAACCACCAATACCGATCAGGCCACCGAACAAAACCGCGCAAGCCAGGCCAAAGCGACGTGACATCGCAGCAAAAGATTCGAGAGGTGTGACCTGATAACGCCGCCGCAACAGGGCCCAACCCGGTCCAGGCGGCCGAACCTGGCGCACAAACCGCTCCAGCACAGCATCGGACTCCGGCGGTGTTCGCCACATCACGGTGAGCCAGACCAACGCTGATGCAGCCGTAATCACCATTAAACGGAGTCCATAGTCCTCAATCCGAACCAGCGGCAGAAGGCTGGTCACCAGCCCCACTGCGAACCCACACAACATCGCCGCCAGCTCAGCTGCAGCGTTGACCCGCCACCAAAACCATCGCAGAACCAACACCACCCCAGGGCCGGAACCGATCGCGATCACCAGGCGGAACACGGCTCCGATGCTGTCGCTGAGCAGCGCTGTGATCACCCCCAGCACCAGCAAAAGGACGCTGGTCAACTGACCCACCAGGAGCAGCTCACGCTCTGCGGCCTGAGGCCGAATGAAGCGCTGGTAAAGGTCATGGGTGAGGTAGCTGGCCCCCCAGTTCACCGAAGTGCTCACCGTGCTCATAAAGGCGGCAACCAGTGACACCACGACAAGCCCAAGTGCAACGGGAGGCAGCAACGACACGGCAAGGGCGGGATAACTGAGCTCCCAGTCGGTCTGTTCGGGAAGCAGGACCAGTGCTGCCAGAGCAACCACCACCCAGAGCCAGCTGCGAATGAGGTAGTTCACCACCAGAAAGACCCAGCCCGCCAGGCGGGCCTGCTGTTCATCCCGGGTGGCCAGCATTCGCTGGATGAATTCGCCACCTCCATCACTGCGGCGGAAGCTCCACCACTGAACAGCCACATAGGAAAGGAACATCGGCACGGAAATACCGGAGCCGTAAAGCCAGCTGAAACCATCGCCATTCCAGCTCCATGGCACCAGAGACAACAGCTCAGGACGTCCAAGACCTTCGAGCTGATCCAGCAGGGCACCCATACCGCCAGCGGCATGGAGAGCCGCCACAGCGACAGCCAAGGCACCGACAAGGGCGAGCACAAGCTGCACCAGATCGGTCACCACCACCGCCCAGAGACCGCCTGCCACCGTGTACGCCAGCACCAAAACAGCAACCAGGGCCAGCAGACCGATGGTGTCGGTGATCCCCAAAAAAACGGGCTGCCCGGAGACAAGTCCCAGGGCCTCCACCACCTTGCGCAACGCAAGAAAGGCGTAACCGATCCCGATGCAGTTGACAGGCAGGGCAAGAAGGAATGCCTTGATTCCCCGCAGCCAGGCCGCTGCCGGACCGCCATAACGCAGCTCGGTGAAAGCGGCATCCGTGAGAACTCCGGTTCGGCGCCACAGGGGCGCGAAGACCACGGCCATCGCCACATGCGCCAACCCAAAGCTCCACCACTCCCAATTGCCGGCCAAGCCCCGACTGCCGATCAATCCCGCCACGTAGAGGGGGGTGTCGATGGAGAAGGTGGTGGCCGCCATCGAGGCACCTGCAAGCCAGCCGTTCAGACGACGCCCGGCGAGGAAATAATCCTCGTCACCACGATTGCGTCGGGACAGCCAGATCCCCAGCACCAGGGTGAGCACCAGATAGGACCCCAGAAGAATCCAGTCGATCGCTGTCATGCCAGATCCGATCAGAGGACCAGCCAGAGAGCCTTCTTAGGCTGAAGCATTGATTGAAACAGTCCAACGTGAAAGGCAAGGGTTTCCTTTACCTCCCGGAACAATCACTCGTCTTCGCCCGAATCCCCAAGTGCGCCAATACATCGATCAAAACACGCTTATCAAGCTTGATTGCAACCAAGATCAGCCAACATCCACGACAAAACCGCATTCTTGAACCAACAAATGACCTGTTCTGGAAAAAATGCACCAAACAAGCTCGCTGGCTGAAGCCTGATCAATACACAGACCTTTATGACTCCATAACCTCATTCACGGTGATCAGAGACCCCCTCAGCAGACTGCAATCCTGCTACAGGGAAAAGGTGTTGCGATCAGAGGTTTTTCCTTCGATGAAGAGGCTGGGATATCACAACCAAATGTCGTTCGAAGACTTTGTTGAGTTCACCTGCAGCCTTGCACTATGCGAGATGGATGTTCATACAAAACCACAGACTTTCTTGATCATGGATTCAAAAGGGAGACTGCCCCATTTCATCGCAAGACTCGAAAATCTGGATCAGGATTGGAACACATTCAGCAATTTGATGCTGAACCGAAAAGTCAATCTCGGTGGAGCCTTGCCAAGACTTAACCAGAGCCAGACAACTTCGGAATCACCTTGCAGCGACAGCTCACTTTCACTCACCGTTCAACGGCAGTACGAACTGACCTACGGCCCAGACATCAAGCTATTCGAAGCAACCGCAGGGTCTCAAACGGAGGTCTGACGTTGTCGACGGAGCTGACCACATGCAGCGTTTTGATCCAGCCCGCGGCTCGCTCGCAAACTGACGGCAACACCACGACGTTCAAGCACACGGCGGAAGGCTTCAATCCGCTGGGGGGTCGGCCGCTTGAACTCCTCCTCTTCGATCGGGTTGTAGGCAATCAGGTTGACGTGGCTCTGAAAACCACCGACACGATCTGCCAACTCTTCAGCATGCTTGGGTTTGTCATTGAGTTCACCCAGCAGGATGTACTCAAAACTGACCCGCCTTCCGGTGACATTGAGATAGTGACGGCAATCCTCCAACAATGTCTCGAAGGGATAAGCCTGGGCCGTTGGAATCAGTTCCTCGCGTAATTGCTGATTCGGTGCGTGCAAGCTCACCGCAAGATTGAACTGTGCTCGCCCGAGGGTTTCCAGAGCCAGTTCCGCAAGCTGCGGCAGTGTTTTTGGCACCCCCACGGTGCTCACTGTGATGCGCCGCTGCCCGATCCCCAGATCGTCATTGAGACAGCGAATGGTCTCCAGAACAGCGGCGCTGTTCAACAGCGGTTCCCCCATCCCCATGAAAACGATGTGAGAAGGACGCCGGTCCATCGCCTCCCTAACACTGAGCACCTGATCCACGATTTCGTGGGTGCGCAGGGAGCGTTGCAGGCCGTCCTTACCGGTGGCGCAGAAACGGCAGGCCATCGGGCATCCAACCTGGCTGGACACACACACCGTCAGGCGCTGATCCGTGGGAATTCCCACGGTTTCAATCGTTTCACCATCCTCCGTGGACAGCAGCAGCTTGGTGGTGACATCTGAGGCCACAGATCGATGCACCTCACGCAAACGACCGATCTGAACGCCTTTCTCCTTCAAGTTGGCTCGCCAGGCCTTGGGCAGAACGGTGATTTCATCCAGGGAATGAGCTCCCTTTTCATAGAGCCAGTCGTGAAGCTGACGACCACGGAAAGGCTTCTGCCCCTGAGCCACCGCCCAGTCCTGAAGCTCGGTGACACTGCGTCCGAGCAGAGCCTGGCTCACCAGACCAGAAGACCGTGGCCGAGCTTGATCTCAACCAACAACAAAGCGATGAAACCGAGCATCGCCGCCCGACCGTTCAACTTTTCAGTGTGCGTGTGAAAGCCGTAACGGGGCAGGCGGCGCTTGGGGATCTCAGTTGGTTCGATCATGGAAGGAACAGTGATGGGGTCGACGGAGCCAAGCTCAGTCGTCAGAGAGCAGGCCTTCCTCCTGAAGGCCTTCAACGGCCTCGGCATCAACGACCTGCTCTTCCTTCAACTCATTGTCAGCGTCCGGACGTGTGAACGCCGCAAAGTTGCTTGCGTCGGGGTCGATGTTGTGGCGGGTGCGGGTGGCCTCCATGTCGGCATCACTGGGGTCATCGAGCACAGCACTGGAACTGGCTGCCGGCGGCATGTCCACCGTGTAGTCCGGCCGCAGGTTCTGCATGCGGCGATAACCGGCGGGATCCTCGGAAAGGATGTCCGGGTGAGGGCCAGCTTCCTTCTGCAGCTCCTCCTCGAAGCCACTGAAACCAGTGCCGGCAGGAATCAGGCGACCAATGATCACGTTCTCCTTGAGACCGCGGAGCCAGTCACTCTTGCCCTCGATGGCAGCTTCCGTGAGCACCCGGGTGGTCTCCTGGAAGGAGGCTGCCGAGATGAAGCTGTCGGTGTTGAGCGACGCCTTGGTGATGCCCAGCAGAACCGGCGTGAATTCAGCGGGGGCACCCCCGGTGATGGACATCGCCTGATTGGTGTTCTCAACCTGACGCAGCTCGATCAGCTCGCCGGGCAAGAGAGTCGTATCACCGGCATCCTCGATCCGAACCTTGCTGGTCATCTGGCGAACGATCACCTCGATGTGTTTGTCATCGATCGAGACGCCCTGGGACTTGTAGACGTTCTGAACCTCCGTCACCAGACGGTGCTGAAGGTTGGCAATCGCCTCCTGAGCCGCTTCCATCAACTCCTTGCGACTGCGCAGATCCTCGAAATAGCACTCGAGCAGTTCGTGGGGGTTAATGGGGCCATCTGTGAGCAGTTCACCGGCAGTGACCTGCTGGCTGTCGCTGACCATGATGTTGCGACCCAGGAGGATCGGATACTCGCCGATGGCGTCATCGGCCTCAATCACCGTCACGGTCGGGGATTCATCATCTTCACCCTGCTTGATTTCAACAGTGCCAGCCTTTTTGCAGAGCACGGCTGATTCCCGTGGACGTCGCGCCTCCAGCAATTCTTCGATTCGAGGCAGGCCCTGGACGATGTCGCCTGTCTTCTGGCGCTCGAACACCAGGAGAGCCAGACCGTCACCCCGTTGCACGAGGTCACCATCCCTGACGTGAAGAACGGAGTCGGGAGAAACCATGTAGGGACGACCCAGACGCAGGGTGACGCTGTTGGCATCCACCGCTTCCACCTCACCACAGCAGGCGGTTGGTTCGCCTTTCGCGAGGAGATCACCATCGACGATGCGATCACCAACGCCAACCACCGGTTTGCCGGACGTGGTGAGAGTGGTGGTGTCCTCAGGGCGCTCCACAATCAGACGACGAACTGGGTCGGCTTCGGTGGCTTCCGGCAATTGAGCCACGCCGGCCTGCTTGCACAAAATCTGAGTGGTTGCGACCACCTCGCCGGCCTTCACCGAGGCTGCATCCTCAACCTGCAGCTCGGTATGGGTGGAGCCATGGCTTGAGTCGGACATGGTGTCGCGACGAACGAGGATCGACTCAAGGATCACCAGTCGCAGTCGGGAAATGGTCTTGGCGCGACGATCGGGGGCCTTCTCAACGTCAACCGTCATCTGCGGTGTGGTGTCGAAGGTCTCAAGGATCAGCTGGGTCTTGAGCAGCTCAACGCCCTCAACAGACTTGATCAGCTCGTTGTCCTTGAAGGCGAGACGCTGGGTGGCCTTGATTCCGAGGTGAGGACCGTTGGCCTGCTTGACATGGGACAGCTCGGGTAACTGAGCCTCGTTGGGAATGGTGTACTCCTCGACAGGTCGCAGGAGCAATCCCTTGCCTTCAGGTGTTTCCACCGTCTGAACGAACTTCATCTCCTCAGAGGTCAGGCCTTTGGCGATTTCCTCACCGGGATTGACCATCTGACCATCACCTTCGAACCGCTCCAGAGCTTTGCTGTCGCTGCTGAGATGGAATTCACCACCGCGAACGATGATCTCGCGCAGGATGTCGTTCTTCTGGGTGACGGTGACGATGCCGGCGGTCTGGCTGAAGATGTCCTTCACCACCTCGGTGCCGGCTTCGATCCACTGACCGTCGGTGATCATCAACAAGGAGATGTCCTTGTTGATCTCGTGGGTCTCCTGGGGGATCCAGAGCAGGGTTCCACCTTTATTCACCTCGTAGCCGTTCTTGGCAGAGCGGGCTTTCTTGATGGCGAGGCCGGGGGCGAACTTAACCAGACCACCCGTGCCCGTTCGGAAACGATCGTCGGCCAGTTCTGCAATCACCTCACCAGAGCCGATCTTGCTACCGGGAATGGTGTTGAGGCGATAGCGGGTGCCGTCCTTGGCCTCCAGATTCCAGATTTCACCGGAGTGGGTGGACTCCTCCAGCAACTTGAAATCTTTGAGGGTCATCGCCGTGGTGACGATCTGAACCTCACGGGAATCACCGATGGAGTCGCGAAGGCGAACGTCTCCCCCGTACTCACTTCGCTGGCTGGCTTCGGCCAGGACTTGGCCCTCTGTCACCTCCGTCTCGCTGGAGACGACAGGCTGGGCATTGGGAGGCAGGTTGTAGACATCACCAGCCAGCACCCACATCCGGCCAAGGCGCTGTGCCTTGAGGGTGATATTGCCCTGACGGTCGGTGACCTCACGGGGTTGAATCGCCTGTTCGTAGCGCACCTGACCCGCCAGGTCGCAAATCACATCTTTGGTGGCCTTCTCAACGCTCTTCTTGACGGCGACGGCAGCAATCTGAGCGACGGTGACATCGCTCTCGATCTCCTGGTTGCTGTCGACAAACAGCAGCGAACCGGAGGTGATGTCGATTTTCTGGGCTTTGCCTTTGCCGGAAGGCTTGATGGTGAGGGTGAAATCAACCTCAGCCTGCTGTGCATTCACACCGTGGGGCGTGCGATAAGGGCGCACCCTTGCCTTGCTGCCGAATTCGACGCTGCCGGCCAGCTTGGAGCGAACCACGCCGGTCTCAGCTGTTGATACACCACCGGTGTGGAAGGTCCGCATGGTGAGCTGCGTTCCAGGCTCACCAATGGACTGAGCCGCAATGATGCCGACCGCTTCACCGAGGTCAACCAGTTCGTTGTGAGCCAAGGCCCAGCCGTAGCACCTGCGGCATACGGAGCGGTTGGCTTCGCAGGTAAGGGGCGAACGCACGCTCACCGCAGTGACGCCGGCCTTTTCAAAGCCTTTGGACAGCGGCGGGTCGATCTCTGTGTTGCGCTCGGCCAACACGGTGCCATCGGAACCAAGCACCTGATCGGCGGTCAGTCGGCCGACCAGTCGACTGCCGAAGCGACCATCCTCGGCCTCGACAACGATGTTGCGTCCTGTGCCGCAGTCATCTTCCCGGACGATCACATCCTGAGCGACGTCCACCAGACGGCGGGTCAGATAACCGGAGTCAGCCGTCCGCAGCGCGGTATCGACAAGACCCTTACGGGCGCCGTAGGAGGAGATCACGTATTCCGTGACCGTCAGGCCTTCACGGAAGTTGGTCCGGATCGGAAGGTCGATGATTTCACCCTGCGGGTTGGCCATCAGGCCCCGCATTCCGACCAACTGACGCACCTGGGACATGTTTCCCCGAGCGCCGGAGTTGGCCATCATCCACACCGAGTTCAGCGGCGCGTTTTCATCAAAATTCTTTTTGACGGCATCCACGAGACGCTCGTTGGTCTCCGTCCAGGTGTCGATCACCTTGGTGTGGCGTTCCACCTCGGTGATTTCACCAAGGCGATACCTCTCTTCAGTCGCGGTGATCTGCTCCTCGGCCTGGCTGAGCAACTCCTTCTTGGCCGCGGGAACCTTGAGGTCGTCGACCGAGATCGAAACAGCTGCCTGGGTGGCGTACTTAAAGCCCAGGTCCTTGAGCTTGTCGGCCATATCCGCCGTCACAGCCGTGCCATGGTTTTTGTAGGACCACGCCACCAGATTTTTCAGACTGCGCTTGTCGACGATGTGGTTTCGAAATGGCGGTGGAGTCTTGCTCAGCGGACGGGAGGCTGAGGTGACCGGTGCCATGGCAGCTTCCTTAGCGGCCTTGCTCTTGCTGGATTTGCGGGATTTAGAGGAGGAGGAGGTCATGGCTGCGCGCAGATCGAGGGTGGAAAACGAAACGGGAACGGTGGGAATCAGGCGGCAGCCAGAGCACCGATGATGGTGTGGTTCATCACCACTCGACCAGTGGTGGTGAGGATGTAGCGACTGATCAGAGCTCCTTCTTCGTCAAAACGATCGCGGCGGTAGCTCCACTGCTCGATGCGGGTTCCGTCGCTGAGGGTCTCGCTCTTGATCGGCTCTTCAAGATCGTCGTTGTCTTCAACTTCGCCGTTGAAGCGAACCCAGATCCAATCGTGCAGACCAATGCGTTCGTCTTCGAAAGCGTGGATCGCATCATCGAGACTGGCGTAAGTGCGGCTGCGATCGCCGTAATCCGGCTGCTCATAGCCGGGTTGAAGAGCCGTGAGGTAGTAGGAGCCGAGCACCATGTCCTGAGACGGGGTGACGATCGGCTCGCCGGTCGCTGGAGAGAGGATGTTGTTGCTTGCCAGCATCAACATCCGAGCCTCGGTCTGTGCCTCAATCGCCAGAGGCACGTGGACGGCCATTTGGTCACCGTCGAAGTCAGCGTTGAATGCCGGACAGACGAGAGGGTGCAGCTGGATGGCACGGCCATCGACAAGCTTCGGCTCAAAGGCCTGAATGCCGAGGCGGTGCAACGTCGGAGCGCGGTTCAACATGATCGGGTGACCGTCGATCACCTCCTGCAGCACCTGCATCACCTCGTCGTCAGCGCGCTGGATGAGTTTCTTGGCCGCCTTGATGTTGTTGACGATGTTCTGACGGATCAGGCGGTGGATTACGAACGGCTGAAACAGCTCGATCGCCATCTCCTTGGGAAGACCGCACTGGTGCATCTTCAGCTTGGGGCCGACCACAATCACCGAACGGCCGGAGTAATCGACCCGCTTACCCAGAAGGTTCTGGCGGAAACGACCCTGCTTGCCCTCAATGATGTCGCTGAGGGATTTCAGCGGCCTGTTGTTAGCACCCACCACGGTTCGACCGCGGCGACCGTTGTCGATCAACGCATCAACGGCTTCCTGCAGCATCCGCTTCTCGTTGCGGACAATGATCTCAGGGGCCAGGATCTCCTGAAGCCGTGCGAGGCGGTTGTTGCGGTTAATCACCCGACGATAGAGATCATTGAGATCACTGGTGGCGAAGCGTCCGCCGTCGAGCTGCACCATCGGGCGCAGATCGGGCGGGATCACGGGGATCACATCCAGCACCATCCACTCCGGACGGGCACTGGTGGCGATGAAGTTGTCGATCACACGCAAGCGCTTGATCAACTTGGCTCGTTTCTGACCCTTACTGCCGTTGATGTCTTCACGCAGCTGTTGCGCGACCTCATCGAGGGTGAGGTCTTCCAGTAGCTGCTTCAGAGCTTCGGCACCGATGCCAACCACCGGTTCGTTTTCGATCTCTGAATCTTCCGCATAGATCTCATCTTCGATCTCGAGCCACTCGTCCTCGGTGAGCAGCTGTTTGTATTTGAGATCTTTGTGGTCGCCGGGATCCAGCACCACATAGCAGTTGAAATAAACAATCTGTTCAACATCCCGCAAGGGCATATCCAGAAGGATCGCCACATAGCTGGGGATGCCCTTGAGGTACCAGACATGGGACACCGGAGCCGCCAGCTTGATGAAACCCATGCGGTGACGGCGCACCCGGCTTTCCGTGACCTCCACACCACAGCGCTCGCAGACGATGCCGCGGTGGCGAACGCGCTTGTACTTACCGCAGTGGCATTCCCAGTCCTTGGAGGGGCCGAAGATCTTTTCGCAGAACAGCCCGTCCATCTCGGGCTTGAGGGTGCGGTAGTTGATGGTCTCCGGTTTGGTGACCTCACCCACCACCTGACCATTGGGCAGGGTGCGCTGACCCCACTCCATCACCCGATCGGGTGAAGCAAGGGTGATTTTGACGTAATCGAAGTGGTTCTCGGTACGAAGATTGCTGTTGGTCATTGACGGTTAAAGAAGGAGGAGCGGTGTGTCTGTTCGTTCGTAGATCCGTCAGTCCTCGTCGTAATCCGCGACGCCGAGGGATTCGTAGGTGGGGCGACTGGGAGTGCTGCGCCTTGGGTTCACGTCCTGCATCAGATCAACTTCCTTGCCTTCATCGGTATACACAGCGATGTCGAGTCCCAGGGACTGCAATTCGCGCATCAGCACCTTGAAGGATTCCGGCGTGCCAGGGCGAGGAATCGGCTTGCCTTTCACGATCGCGTTGAGAGCCTCGTTGCGGCCCTGCATATCGTCCGACTTGACCGTGAGCAGTTCCTGCAGGGTGTAAGCGGCGCCATAGGCCTCGAGAGCCCAGACCTCCATCTCACCAAGTCGCTGACCACCCTGCTGGGCCTTGCCGCCCAGGGGCTGCTGGGTAACGAGGGAGTAGGGGCCAGTGGAACGGGCGTGGATTTTGTCGTCCACGAGGTGAACCAGCTTGAGGAAGTGGGAGTAACCCACAGCAACCGGTTGATCGAATGGCTGGCCGGTCCGACCATCTCGGAGCACCAGCTTGCCGGGGTCGTCGGGGTTGTAAACCCAGGCCTTACCAGGCTGCTTTGCCGCCTCTGTCAGGAAGGTTTCGCAGGTGCGCTGCGACATCTCAGGACCGTGCATTTCATCGAAAGGAACGATGCGGACACGGGAGTCGAGGTTGGAAGCAGCCCAGCCCATCAGCAGCTCGAACACCTGACCCACATTCATCCGACTCGGCACACCGAGGGGATTGAGGCAGATGTCCACGGGAGTCCCGTCGGGCAGGTAAGGCATGTCCTCCCGGGGAAGGATGCGGCTGATGATGCCCTTGTTTCCATGGCGTCCGGCCATTTTGTCGCCGACCTGAATCTTGCGGCGCTGGGCCACGTAGACCCGCACCACCATGTTGGCGCCGGGGGGAAGCTCATCACCCTGTTCGCGGGTGTAGATCCGCACGTCAACCACACGGCCCCGCTCGGTGCCGGGAACCCGCAAGGAGTTGTCGCGAACGTCGCGGGCTTTCTCGCCAAAGATGGCGCGGAGCAGTTTCTCTTCCGGCGGCTGATCGGATTCACCCTTTGGGGTGACCTTGCCCACCAGGATGTCGCCGCTTTCAACGAAAGCACCGACCCGGATGATGCCCATCTCGTCGAGGTTGCCCAGGCTTTCCTCAGCAACATTCGGGATCTCTCGTGTGATCTCCTCAGGGCCAAGCTTGGTTTGCCGGGCCTCAATCTCGTACTTCTCGATGTGCACCGAGGTGTAGAGGTCATCGGTGACCAGACGCTCGCTCACCAGCAACGCGTCCTCGAAGTTGTATCCCTCCCAGGGCATGTAAGCGATCAGAACGTTCTGACCAAGGGCAATTTCGCCACCCTCACAGGCAGAACCGTCGGCCAGCACCTGACCGATGATCACCGAATCGCCGCAACGAACGATGGGGCGATGGTTGAGGCAGGTGTCCTGGTTGGACCGCTGGTATTTCTGCAAAAAGTGAGTGTGGTCATTGCCGTCCTCGTCGTGAACCACAATTGCTGTGGCATCAACGAAGGTGACCGTGCCATTGACCCGTGAGATCGGCACCATGCCGGAGTCGCGGGCGACCTGGGTCTCCAGACCGGTCCCCACCAATGCGCGCTGGGGACGCAGCAGCGGTACAGCCTGACGCTGCATGTTCGAACCCATCAGAGCGCGGTTGGCGTCGTCGTGCTCCAGGAAGGGAATCAGAGAAGCCGCCACAGAGATCACCTGAACAGGAGAAAGGGCGACGTAATCGACCTGCTCCGGGGAGACCTTCTCAAAGTCCTGGCGGTAGCGAACCGGAATCAGGTCAGCGGAGATGCGACCGTCGGCTTCAGTCGCCACGTCACCTGGGGCAACGCGAACCTCATCTTCACGATCGGCGGAAAGGTAGATCGGGTCTCCTTCCTTGATCACAACACCGTTATCCACCTTCCAGAACGGGGTCTCGATGAAGCCGTACTCATTCACCCGGGCGTGGGTGGCGAGTGAGTTGATCAGACCGGCGTTAGGGCCTTCCGGCGTCTCGATCGGGCATAGACGGCCGTAATGGGATGGGTGAATATCACGAACGGCGAAACCGGCACGCTCGCGGGTGAGACCACCGGGTCCAAGGGCCGAGATGCGGCGCTTGTGGGTGAGCTCCGCCAGAGGATTGGTCTGATCCATGAACTGGCTCAGCTGGCTGGAGCCAAAGAACTCCTTGATCGCCGCCACCAGAGGCTTCGGGTTCACCAGCTGTGCCGGTGTGAGGGAATCGGTCTCACCAACGGTCATCCGCTCCTTGATGATTCGTTCCAGGCGGTTCAGCCCCACACGAACCTGGTTCTGGAGCAACTCACCCACCGAGCGCACTCGACGGTTGCCGAGGTGGTCGATGTCATCAAGGCTGGCGCCACCGACGTCCAGCTCCAGGTTGATCAGGTAATCCAGGGTGGAGAGCACATCCTCATGGGTGAGGGTGCGCACCGTGTCGGGGATGGTGAGGCGCAGTTTCTTGTTGATCTTGTAACGGCCGACCCGTCCGAGGTCGTAACGCTTGGGATCGAAGAATCGGGTCTGCAGCAACTGCTGGCCACCGCTGACCGAGGGAGGTTCACCGGGGCGAAGCTTCTTGTACAACTCAAGGAGAGCCTGGTCTTCCGAGCTGATCCCTTCGTCGTTGGCAGCGTCGATTGACTTTTTGTAGAACTCCGGGTGTCTCAGCTTGTCGAGCACGTCGTTGTCCGACAGGCCCATGGCTCGCATGAGCACGTGGGCATTGATCTTGCGGGTTTTATCAACCCGAACGTGGAGAAGATCGTTCTTATCGGTCTCGAACTTCAGCCAGGCGCCCCGGTTGGGGATCACGCTGGCGTTGTAGGTACGCCGGCCGTTCTTGTCCATTTCATCCTTGAAATAGACACCGGGACTGCGCACGATCTGATTCACGATCACACGCTCGGCACCATTGATGATGAAGGTGCCTCTCTCGGTCATCAGCGGCAGCTCACCGATGAAGACCTCCTGTTCTTTGATCTCTCCTGTCTCCTTGTTGACCAGGCGACAGGTCACATACATCTGAGAGGCAAAGGTCGCATCGCGACGCTTGGCCTCTTCCACATCGTGCCGTGGACGCTTGAGTCGGTACTCGCTGCCGATGAAATGCAGTTCAAGCTTGCCCGTGTAATCGGTGATCGGGGAGAAGCTCTCAAGCTCCTCGATCAGTCCGAGATCCAGAAACCACTTGAAACTTGCCCGCTGTACCTCAACCAGGTCGGGGAGGTAGGTAGCGGTCTTGGCGACCTGAATCGCGCTGCTGCTCATGCGGGGACCGGCAGAGAGGACGAAAGGGACACAACCTGGGCATCGTTACTAGCTGCAACCAGAAATCTCCAAGCAACAGCAGCAGCTGCCTTTGGCTCTTTCAGAGGAGCCGGCAGTGCCGCAGATGAGCTCAGAGATTTCGGGTCAGATCAGCTGACGACGACAAGTACACCGGAAGGTAATTGGACGCTTCTGGTGCCATGACTCCGAAAAAACGGAAGCATGGCCAGGCAATACAACATCTTACATACGACCCTGCCTTTTATCAAAGCAAGTTAGGGAAGCCGAAAGAGACGCCGAGCGTTGGCAGTGCTGCTCTCGGCAACAGCTGCAAGCTCGGCACCGCGCAAATCAGCCACCCGAGCAGCCACTGACGCCACAAAGGCCGGCTCGTTGCGCTTGCCGCGACGAGGCACCGGAGCCAGGAACGGACAATCCGTTTCCACAAGGAAGCGATCTTCGGGAACCTGACGGGCGCAGTCGTGCGTTGGCACTGCTTTAGGGAACGTGACCGTACCGCTGAAGCTGATGTAAAAACCAAGCTCGAGGAACTGGTTCATTTCTTCTGGAGTTCCTCCCCAGCAATGCATCACGCCGGAGGGACAGTGTCCCTCCGATTGGCGAGCCCTCAGCTCACTGAGCATCGGTCCGGCCGCATCCCGGCAGTGGATGATCACAGGCAGATCCAGTTCAACCGCCAGATCAAGCTGAGGCCTCAGCACATTCAGCTGCTCATCAAGGTTCTTGACCCGGAACAGATCGAGACCCAGCTCACCGATCGCAACCACGCGATCATCTTCCAAGGCCGCTCGCCGCAGCACTGCAGCGGTGTCATCAGACCAGTGTTCGGTATCGAGCGGATGAACACCGACCGAGTAACGCATCTCTGGGAAGCGATCCGCCAGCGCCCGGATGGCTGGAATCTCCGACGGCTCCACACAGGCATGTAGCAACGCCCCAACCCCAGCTTCGCGCCAACGGGACGCCACCGCATCGAGGTCCTCCTCGAAATTGCGGAAAACGATGTGACAGTGGCTGTCGATCAGCGTCGGAGTAGACGACACAGCAGGGCCGAAACGCGCTTTCGACCCATTCTGCCGGTTGTTGTCGATGCCTCGAAAAGTTGGAGCTCAGCTTGCGGGTTCCAGCACCTTCCGAACCACAGCACTGAGACGCGACTTCTGGTTTGCACCATTGTTGCGGTGGAGCACCCCGACTTTCACGGCCTTATCAATCTTGCTGAAAGCAGCGTTGAAGGTGCTCTTAACAGTGGCTTTGGCCTCGTCCCCAGGGGTGGCCTGATAGGCGTCGCAGGCGGTGAAGCAGCGCTTCATCAGCGTGCGCAAGGCTGATTTGTAGTTGCGGTTGCGCAGACGGTTGCGCTCTGCAACCTCGATCCGCTTCTTCGCTGCTTTGTTATTGGCCACTGCGGCTGAAACGTTGCGAACAATCCATAAGGATACCTGCCGACTGGCACCCCAGTCAGGTCCTAGTTTCAGAACACTGTCCAGATCGCAACCTTGCCTGAGAGCAGCCCCGTGGCCTTCCCCCTGCTCTGCGTCCGCGATCCGCAGCAGGGGGCCGCTGAACTGCTGAGGCTGACCCGACGAACCACCACAAGCCAGCAAAGGGAGGTGAGAGATCGAGTCGACGCCATTTTGAAGGAGGTGAAAGAGCGCGGAGACAGCGCAGTACGCGAATTCACCCAACGGTTTGATCGCTTTGACCCCCAGCCTCTGACGGTCTCAGCCGAGGAGCTCGAACGCGCCTGGACGCTTTTGCCAGGAGACCTGCGCGATGCCCTTGAGCTGGCTCACCGCCGCATCAGCGACTTCCATCAGCGTCAGCGACCAGCTGACATCAGCATGGAAGGGGTCCATGGGGAACGCCTTGGCCGCCGCTGGAGACCTGTCAAAAGAGCCGGTCTTTACGTACCGGGAGGCCGTGCTGCCTACCCCAGCACCGTTCTGATGAATGCTGTCCCCGCACGGGTGGCCGGTGTGAATGACACCGTGATCTGCTCACCGGCAGGACCCGATGGGCAGGTGAATCAAGTTGTTCTGGCAGCAGCCCACATGGCCGGCGTTCGTTCTGTACTGCGAATTGGAGGTGCGCAGGCGATCGCCGCCATGGCCTACGGCACTGAAAGTGTTGACAAGGTGGATGTGATCAGTGGCCCGGGAAACATCTACGTGACCCTGGCCAAGCAAGCTGTTTATGGCCAAGTCGGCATCGATTCCCTTGCTGGGCCAAGCGAGGTGCTGGTGATCGCCGACCACACCGCCAAGGCCAACCAGGTGGCATCAGACCTACTGGCCCAGGCCGAGCACGATCCTCTGGCCTCCGCCGTGCTGATCACCACATCGGCTGAACTGGCTGACTCCGTTGGCCTGGCCATTGCGCAGCAACTGGAGGATCACCCCCGCCGGGAGATCTGCGAAACATCACTCAAAGACTGGGGCCTGGTGGTGGTCTGCGACGACCTTGAAACCTGCGCCGAACTCAGCGACAGCTTCGCTCCTGAACATCTGGAATTACTGGTGGAACGACCGGAGGCCTTGGCGGACCGCATCCAGCATGCCGGCGCCATTTTTCTGGGCCCCTGGTCGCCTGAAGCAGTCGGGGACTACCTGGCAGGCCCGAACCACACCCTTCCAACCTGCGCCGCGGCCCGCTTCAGCGGAGCTTTGTCGGTGGAGACATTCATGCGACACACGTCGATGATTGCCTTCAACCGAGCCGCCCTTGAAGCCACAGGGTCAGCGGTCTGCGAGCTGGCCAAGAGCGAAGGGCTGCACAGCCATGCTGAATCTGTGAGGCAGCGTCTCAACTGAGGCGCTTCTCAAGGCTTCGCACCCCAGCGGTTCCGGACGAGACCTCTCCAACCAGAACCTCGTCCGCCAGGTTGACGAACAGGCCGTTCTCGAGAACACCAGGGATGTTGTTGATCGTCTGCTCAAGAGCCGTGGGATCAGCAATGCCGTCGTTGAGCTTTAAGTCGAGAACAAGGTTGCCCTGATCCGTCACCACTGGACCTGCCTTGCGTTGAGCCATGCGCAGCTCCGCATGGCCACCGAGACCCTCCAGATTCTGCTTCACCTGACGCCAAGCCCCAGGCAGCACTTCAACCGGGAGCAGAAATCCAAGGTTGAGACGGTCCACAAGCTTGGTTGAATCAACAACCACAACGAACCGCTCAGCCCGGGCCGCCACTAGCTTTTCTTGCACATGGCAAGCTCCGCCCCCTTTGATCAACTGGAAGGAGGGATCAACCTCATCGGCCCCATCGATCGCTAAATCGATGCGATCAACCGCATTGAGACTGAGAAGGGGAATCTTCAGCTCAGCGGCCAGCACCTCGCCCTGAAATGAGGTAGTGACACCAACAATATTTTTGAGTTCACCGCTGGCGAGCTTGGCGCCAAGGCCCTGAATCATCAGTGCAGCTGTCGAACCAGAACCCAGACCAAGCACCATGCCGTCCTTGATCTGATTGACGGCTGCATCAGCCACCGCCTGCTTCATCTGATTCTGAAGATCCGACATCAACATCTCCCAAGTGGGCGCGACGGTAGCAAGGGTGTCAGCTGAGTCCTGGAAGGGGTGCCGGTTTCACAGAGAGGTTGAGCTCCCGCCCATTGCGCAGCAGCTTGAGCTGCAGCTGAGCACCGATGGGAGACCCATCCACAACTTCCAACAGCTGCTGTGGGTCGAGCACCGATTGATCGCGAACGCCGATCACCAGATCGCCTCGTCGCAGCCCTGCCTTTTCAGCTGGACCCTCCGGTAAAACCGACTGCACCAGAGCACCACGGCGCTCCGGCAGCTCCACCAGGGCATTGGGGTCCTCGTTGTGCTCCCTGGCAATGCGCGGCGTCAAAGCCACGAGTTGGAGACCAATGTAGGGATGCACCACCTCCCCTTTCTGAACCAACTGATCCGCCACGCCACGGGCCAAATTGATCGGGATGGCGAAGCCAAGGCCAGCGCCGGGGCCTGAACGCACCAGGGTGTTGATCCCTATCACCTCACCTTCCCCATTCACAAGAGGGCCGCCGGAATTGCCGGGGTTGATCGCGGCATCGGTCTGAATCAGCTCAAGTCGTTTGTCGGAAAACCCAAGAGTGTTGATGTTGCGGTGAAGGCTGCTGACGATGCCAAGGGTGACGGTGCGCTCCAGACCAAAAGGTGTTCCCAGCGCGATCGCCCAGTCGCCCACCTCCATGATTTCCGAATCACCCAGAGGTGCCTGGGGAGGGAGCGCCTTGCCATCGAGACGCACAAGCGCCAGATCGGTCACCGGATCGATGCCCACCACTTGACCATCCAGCTGCTCTCCATCAGCCAGGGTCACGCTCACCGTTTCCACACGATCGACAACGTGGGCGTTGGTGAGAACGAGTCCTTCGGTGTCGATGACCACTCCGGACCCCTGGCCGCGTTCCCGCTCTGGCCCCCTGGCGGGGTCTCCGAGCAGATCACGCAGCAGCGGATCGATTAGGGTTGGATCAAACGGCTGCCTCTCGACAGTGCGTTCCGTATCGATGCGAACGACAGCAGGTGCAACACGCCGCACCGCATCCGCAACAAAACTGTGATCGATGGCCCTTACCGAGGGAACGGAACCGATCAGGAACCATCCACCCAGCAGCAGGATCAGGGTCTGTCGCAGCAGCTGGCTCATCTGACGGCAGAAGCAGTTGTTGTTCTTTTTATCGGACTTCGCGTCCCCATGAGGTTGGTCCAGATCGGACACATTCAATTCACCTCCAAATCCTGATCGGTCAAACCACGAAACCGTGGCTAGATGAATTTTGTATGCCGAAATTGGATGCCGATTCGCCTGGCCCCGATTGCCGTAGCAGCCGCCTTGGTCACCCCGATGGCCTGGGCCAAACCCGCATCGGCTAATAGCACCACACTCAGGGCCGTTGTCTTTGAAGACGTCAAGCCCCTTTATGAGAAGACTGACGCTGGCTACGAGGGCTTTGGCGTCGACGTTCTGGAGCAGATCCGGATGCAGTCCGGTCGCCGAAAGGTTGCTTACAGCAGTGTCAACTCCGTGAAAGAGGGCCTGAACGCGGTGATCACCGGCAAGGCCGACATCGCCTGCGGCGTGGCGTTCACCTGGGCTCGTTCCACTCAGGTGAATTACACGCTCCCCTTCGCGATAGGTGGAACCCGTCTGCTCATGGCAAGCGACACCAAAGTGGACGGAACGCCGGATTCGCTGTCAGGTACAACCGTTGGCGTGGTGAAGGATTCTCCGGCATCCAGGGTCCTTAAAAATGTGGCCCCTGAGGTCAACCTGAAGCCTTTCAAAACGCCCGCTGAGGCCCTGGCTGCCTACAACAGCGGCGACGTTCCCATCCTCGGTGGAGGCACCCTTTGGCTAGCTGCGAACAGCAGTAAGGAAACCTCTGCCTTGCTGCCCTTCCGCCCGTATGGCCGCTCAGGCATTGGCTGCATCGTCAACCAGAACAACGGCAAATTGCTGTCCAAGGCCAACATCGCCATTGGCCAGATGATGCAGGCCTACATGGACGGTGACGCCGGGACCCGTCACATGATCGAGCGCTGGCTTGGCCCTGAAAGCAGCGTCGGCCTGACCCGGATCGGCATTGAGTCCCTCTACAGCCTGATTCTCAACGTCACCGCCGAAATCTCAACACCTGCTGCACCGGCCCGCTGACGTTCCTGTCCTTTCCTCCAACAACGACGCTCTGCCCAAGACAACACCTCCTCTATGAAACGCCCACTGATCGCTTTCCAGGCACTGCTTGCCTCCAGCGCCGTTCTCTGCCAGAGCGGCGAGGCCAGCAACACCTACATCGCTCCAGACCATCTCGACAGCAGCATTGAGGCTCGGATCAAGGACGCCCAGACCGGCGACTGGAGTTCCATGCTGGACCCCGAATACCTTGAAGGCGATCTTGTCGCCAAGAGCAAGTGGAAGAACGGCAAGGGCCGCAAGTTCGGCAACAGCCGCGGCTCCGGCAAGTGGAAGAACGGAAAATCAGGCAACAAGTGGAGTAATAGCCGAAATACCTGGGGCAACGGTGGCTACTACGGCGGCTGGCGCAACGGCGGTGGTGCCTGGGGTAACGGCCGTGGTGGCTTCGTCAACTGGTGAGCCAGATCCCATCCATCTCTGCAGGGGCTGAGCAGAACAAGTTCGGCCCCATTGGTTTGGTGGTGGTCCAATCCACCTCCCTCTGCAACCTCGATTGCTCCTATTGCTACCTGCCCGATCGTCAGAAGAAGCGGGTTTTTGATCTCAACTTGCTGCCGTTGTTGATCCAGCGGATTCTCGAAAGTCCCTACGCCGGGCCGGAGTTCTCACTGGTCTGGCATGCGGGAGAGCCACTCACTCTCCCCACCCACTGGTACGACGAAGCCACCAAAATCCTTCATCAGAGCCTCTCCGACCATGGCGCTCTGGGGCTGGATTTCACCCAGCACGTCCAGACCAACGCCACGTTGATCAATGACTCCTGGTGCGATTGCTTCCGGCGAAATCGAATCGTGGCGGGCATCAGCGTGGATGGACCTGAGGAGATCCACGACGCTCATCGTCGATTCCGCAATGGCCGTGGTTCCCACGCACTGGCCATGAAAGGGATTGAAGCCCTGCATCGGAATGACATTGCATTCCACTGCATCTCAGTGCTGACAGAAGACGCCATGGAACAACCGGAGCGGATGTACAGCTTCTTCCGGGACAATGGTATCAACGACGTGGGTTTCAACGTTGAAGAGCAGGAGGGGATTCACACCAGCTCTTCGATGCAGGGTGCCGCCATGGAGGCGAAATATCGTGATTTCCTGCGGACGTTCTGGCGTCTCAGTGAACAGGATGGTTATCCCGTTGTTTTACGGGAATTTGAGCAGGTGATCAGCCTGATCCAGGGTCACCAGCGGATGACCCAGAACGAGCTGAACCGTCCGTTCTCGATCCTGAGTGTGGATTGGCAGGGGAATTTCTCGACGTTTGACCCTGAACTGCTGTCCGTGGCGAGTGATCGCTATGGAACATTCAACCTGGGCAATCTGCGCGACCTGTCACTGGAGGAGTCCACAAGGACAGAGCAGTTCCAGCGGCTGTTCTCGGATATGAGCAGAGGCGTTCAGGGCTGCCAGGAAGGATGCGAGTACTTCGGCCTTTGCGGCGGTGGCAACGGCAGCAACAAGTTCTGGGAGCACGGCAGCCTGGCCGCTGGTGAAACGAACGCCTGCCGCTTCGGAACCCAGATTCCGGTGCAGGTGTTGCTGGAACGATTTGAACAGGGTCCGCCGCTCGAGGGCAATGGGCTGCATCGGGAGCCGCCCCGACCACCCAAGCGCTAACCGTCAGCGTCTCTATCGCTTAGCTGGCGCCAGATGAGCTGTCGTATACATTTGAGATGTGTCCGACGGGCATCTCCCAACGGGAGATCGGCCACAACTGAAAATGCACGTCGGGCCGGGCCCGATTTCAGTTCCCTTTGCCTCATCCCCTTCTGCCCGAACTTGAATCGCTCACCACCGAGGTGGCAGCGTCCCAGAACTTCGAGCTCTGTGGCCTCCAGCTGCTGACACACATGAGCCCGATGACACTCGAAGTGCAGATTCGGCACAACAGTGGTTCGGATGTGAGCCTCGACGACTGCGCCGGATTCAGCCTGGTGCTCGGTGACGCTCTGGAATCCTCTGAGATGCTGAAGGAGGCCTATGTTCTGGAGATCAGCAGCCCCGGCATCGGGGAGCAGCTCTCGAGCGATCGCGATTTCAAAACTTTTCGCGGTTTCCCGGTGGAGGCCAGCTTCCGGGACAAGGACGGATCCGAGAAGCGCATCGAAGGTCTGCTACTGGAACGCGACGACGAAACGCTGCAGATCAACATCCAGGGCCGGATCAAACGTCTGCCCCGCGACTGCGTAACCGCCGTCCGACTCACAACCCCCAGCGCCTGACAGCGCCGAACCGTCACCCCGTCCCGCTCACTCTCCCCACCCGATGGCACTCGTCCTTCTTCCTGGCCTCACCAACCTGATCGACGACATCAGCGAAGAAAAGAAGCTGCCACCTCAGGTGGTGGAAGCAGCCCTGCGAGAAGCTCTACTAAAGGGATATGAGCGTTATCGCAGAACCCTCTACATCGGGATCAGCGAAGACCCGTTTGAAGAGGACTACTTCAGCAACTTCGACGTCGGCCTGGACCTCGAAGAAGAGGGTTATCGCGTGCTCGCCAGCAAGATCATTGTTGAAGAGGTGGAAAGCGAAGACCACCAGATCGCTCTGGCGGAGGTGATGCAGGTGGCGGAGGACGCCCAGGCGGGAGACACCGTTGTTCTGGACGTCACGCCGGAGAAGGAGGACTTTGGCCGCATGGCGGCTGCCACCACCAAGCAGGTGCTGGCACAGAAGCTGCGCGATCAGCAGCGGCGGATGATCCAGGAAGAATTCGCCGACCTCGAGGATCCGGTGCTGACCGCCCGTGTGATCCGGTTCGAGCGCCAGTCGGTGATCATGGCTGTCAGCTCCGGCCTGGGCCGACCGGAAGTGGAAGCGGAGCTGCCGCGTCGAGATCAGTTACCGAACGACAACTATCGAGCCAATGCAACCTTCAAGGTGTTCTTGAAGGAAGTGAGTGAGGTGGCACGCCGCGGCCCCCAGCTGTTTGTCAGCCGCTCCAATGCCGGCCTGGTGGTGTATCTGTTCGAAAACGAAGTTCCTGAGATCCAGGAAGGATCCGTGCGGATTGTGGCGGTGGCACGGGAAGCCAATCCCCCCTCACGATCCGTGGGACCGCGCACGAAGGTGGCCGTCGACAGCATCGAGCGCGAGGTGGATCCAGTTGGAGCCTGCATCGGCGCCCGCGGATCCCGCATCCAGCAGGTGGTTAATGAATTGCGAGGCGAAAAAATTGATGTTGTCCGCTGGTCTCAGGACCCCGGTCAGTACATCGCCAATTCCCTCAGCCCAGCGCGGGTGGAGATGGTGCGCTTGGTTGACCCTGCTGGTCAGCATGCCCATGTGCTGGTGCCCCCCGATCAGTTGAGCCTGGCCATCGGCCGTGAAGGGCAGAACGTGCGTCTAGCCGCCAGGCTCACGGGCTGGAAAATCGATATCAAGAACTCCACCGAATACGACCAGGCCTCCGAAGACGCCGTTGTGGCTGAGCTGATTGCCCAGCGGGAAGAGGAAGAGGCGCTGCAACTTGAAGCCGAGGAACGTCTCGCGGCTGAACAAGCCGCCCGCGCCGAGGAGGATGCACGACTGCGCGAGCTTTATCCCCTGCCCGAAGACGAGGAGGATTACATCGAGGGGGAAGAGGAGATCTACGCCGAAGGCGAGCTTGCTGTGGAAGAAGCCCTTGCGGAACACACGGGAACCGAAGTGGCGGCTGACGAAGAACACCCTGTTGGTGAAGAACAGCCTATCGACAGCAGTGAGGACGCCCGGTGACCGATCGTCCCGTCCTGCGTCGCTGCGTGGCCTGCCGCCAGCTTTTGGATCGTCGCCAGTTATGGCGTGTGATCCGCGACCATCAGGACGGTGTCCTTCTGGATCAGGGAATGGGCCGTTCGGCCTATCTCTGTCCCAACGAAGACTGTCTAGAAGAGGCCCGGCGCCGCAAAAGACTGCAGAAGGCCCTGCGCTGTCAGGTGCAGGATGCAGTCCTCGAGGCCCTGGATCAGCGGCTCCGTCTCTCGACGGAAGAGACCGCTGAGGCAAACTGAACACTGGCCACACTATGTGCGGCCTCCGCGGCACCTCGTGCCCGGCCCGACCGGAGATCACCACTGAATGACCAGCAGCGGCAAAGTCAGAATTTACGAGCTGTCCAAGGACCTCGGTCTCGAGAACAAGGACGTGCTGGATGCGGCCGAAAAGCTGTCGATCGCAGCCAAGAGCCACAGCAGCTCAATCAGTGACTCCGAAGCGGGAAAGATCCGCAATCTGCTGAAGTCCGGCGGTAACGGAGCTCAACCCGCCGCTCCGAACAAGCCCGCTCCTGGCAAAGCGATTCTGTCGGTGAAGAAGGCTGCACCCCCAGCCAAACCTGCAGCGGCAAAGCCCGCACCTGCAAAGCCTGCTCCAGCTCAATCAGCAGCAGCTCCAGTCCAACCCCCCACCAACAAACCTGTGGCCGCGAAACCGGTTGCCACACCAGCCAAGGTGTCGGCTCCACCGGCACGACCCTCCGCAGCAGCCAAACCACTTCCTGCAAAGCCTGCTGCGGCAAAGCCCACCGTGGCCAAAGCAGCTCCTGCCCCAGCAAGGCCAACCGCCTCGAAGCCTCTACCCCGACCAGCTCCAGCGAAGCCACCTGTGGTTGTGAAGCCTCCAGCCAGCAAGCCAGAGTTAGTCAGCAAACCAGAGGTGGTTGGCAAGCCGACACCGGCAGCGAAACCGACCGCTCCACCAGCACGCCCAGCAGCAGCCAAACCATCGGCTCCTCCGGCCCGGCCCACGGCGGCCAAACCAGCTCCGCGGCCGGCTGCTGCACCCAGTCGCCCAACCCCCGGCAAGGGCCAGAAACCGCAGATCGTTGCTCGTGGCGGTGCCCCTGCGCGGCCTGGAGCGGGTGCTGCACGCCCTGGTGCTCCAACAAGGCCTGCAGGTGCTGGCAAACCTGGAGCTCCAGCCAAACCAACGCCCAGGCCGGATTTGGTCGGGAAGCCTGTCCCACGTCGCCCCGGCACCGGAGTTCCTCAACGCCCGGGCAGCCCAGGACGCCCAAGCCGTCCAGGGGCTCCGGTACGCAAGGGTGGAAACACGCTCGAGTTGGTGGGCAAGCCGATCCGACGCGAAGGCAGCCCCACAGCCGGTGGACGCCCCGGTGCTCCAACGCGGCCCGGTGCTCCAACGCGGCCCGGCATGCCCGGTGGCATGAGGAAGCCTGTAGCTCCGGGCGAACTAATGCAACTGCAGAAGCCCGTGGGACGTCCGGTGGCGCCGGCACCAAGGCGACCGGATGCACCCACCAAAACCGGTGAGGGGGCAGGCACTGCCACTCCACCAGTTGCGAGGCCCAACGCACCCTCAGCTCCACGGAGACCAGGGTTCCGCCCAGGTGGGCCCGGTGGTCAGCGGCGGCCTGGACGCCCCGACTGGGATGACAGCGCCAAACTGGAAGCCCTGCGCAGCCGTTCCCCGCAACGTCAGCGCCAGAAGGTTCACATCATCGGTGAAAACGATGATTCCCTGGCGGCTCAGACCGGTGGTTTTGCCGGCGAGCAGGAAAACATGGTGCTGTCGGCGAGCCTGGCTCGTCCCGCCAAGCCCAGATCCCAGCAACGCAAGGCAGCCAAACCCGTTGCGGCGATGCGCAAACGCCGCAAGGAAACCACACGGCAACGTCAGCGCCGCCGTGCCATGGAACTGCGGGCAGCCCGGGAAGCCAAGCAGGTGCGGCCGGAAATGATCGTTGTGCCGGAGGACAACCTCACGGTGCAGGAGCTGGCGGACATGCTCAGTGTCGAAAGCTCCGAGATCATCAAATCCCTCTTCTTCAAAGGGATCATCGCCACGGTCACCCAATCTCTGGACATGGGCACGATCGAGACGGTGGCCGAGGAATTCGGGGTTCCTGTCCTCCAGGACGACGTCGAGGAAGCGGCTAAGAAGACCGTCGAGATGATCGAGGAGACCGACAAGGCTCACCTGATCCGACGCCCCCCCGTCGTGACGGTGATGGGCCACGTCGACCACGGCAAAACCAGCCTGCTGGATGCCATCCGACAGGCCCGGGTGGCTGCCGGCGAGGCCGGTGGCATCACCCAGCACATCGGTGCCTATCAGGTCGAGATCGAACACAACAATCAGCCCCGCAAGCTCACCTTCCTGGATACGCCGGGCCACGAAGCCTTCACGGCCATGAGAGCGCGCGGCACCAAGGTGACCGACGTCGCGGTTCTGGTTGTGGCGGCGGATGATGGCGTCCGTCCCCAGACCCTGGAGGCCATCAGCCACGCCCGCGCGGCTGAAGTGCCGATCGTGGTCGCGATCAACAAGATCGACAAAGAGGGAGCATCGCCTGATCGGGTGAAGCAGGAACTCTCCGAGCAGAGCCTGCTGGCGGAAGACTGGGGCGGCGATGTGGTGATGGTGCCGGTGAGTGCCATCAAGAGAGAAAACATCGACAAATTGCTCGAGATGCTTCTGCTGGTCACTGAGGTGGAAGACCTGCAGGCCAACCCCGATCGCATGGCTCGTGGCACCGTGATCGAGGCTCATCTCGACAAGGCCAAAGGCCCTGTGGCCACGCTCCTAATCCAGAACGGCACCCTCAGAACCGGCGATGTTCTCGCCGCTGGTCCGGTGCTAGGCAAGGTGCGCGCAATGGTCGACGACAACCGTCAGCGGTTGAAGGAAGCAGGCCCTTCCTTCGCTGTAGAGGCCCTCGGCTTCAGTGAAGTACCAACGGCGGGCGATGAATTCGAGGTCTATGCCGATGAGAGATCGGCGCGAGCCGTGGTGGGCGACCGGGCCTCCGATGCCCGCGCCACTCGCCTGGCCCAGCAGATGGCATCACGACGGGTGTCGCTGACCGCCATGTCCGGTCAGGCCAATGAAGGTGAGCTGAAGGAACTCAACCTGATTCTCAAAGCCGATGTGCAGGGTTCCGTGGAAGCGATCCTCGGTTCGCTCGAACAGCTGCCGAAGGATGAAGTGCAGGTGAGGGTGCTGTTGTCAGCGCCGGGTGAGATCACGGAAACAGATGTGGACCTGGCTGCCGCATCCGGTGCGGTGATCGTGGGCTTCAACACCTCGATGGCTTCCGGTGCCAAGAAAGCCGCTGATGCCACCGGCGTGGATGTGCGCGACTACGACGTCATCTACAAACTGCTCGAAGACATCCAGCTGGCCATGGAAGGTCTACTGGAACCCGAGCTGGTGGAGGAGGCACTCGGCGAAGCCGAGGTGCGAGCCGTGTTCACCATTGGCAAAAGCGCTGTGGCTGGTTGCTACATCACCACAGGCAAACTGCATCGCAACTGCAAGGTCCGCGTTCATCGCGGCAAGCAGGTTGTGTTCGCAGGCGATCTCGACTCCTTGCGTCGCAACAAAGACGACGTCAAGGAGGTTGCCACCGGCTTCGAGTGCGGTGTCGGCACCGATCGTTTCGCCAACTGGGAGGAGGGCGACCGGATTGAAGCCTTCAAGATGGTCACCCAACGCCGCAAACTCACCACTTAATTCCACCTGTCACCGTGCAGCCTCTCCGCGAGCCTCTGCTCTGGCTTCAGTGCCTCGCTATCGGCACGATTCCACTGGAATTGCTGCTGATCAGGGTGTTGCTGGCGGGTGCGGATCCAGGTCCAGTGCCGTTGCTGGAGCGGCTGCTGCTCTGGGCCGTTGCCGTACTCGCTCCGGCAGTTGCTCTGTGGAGACGCCCTGCGGATTGGGGGTCTGTGCTCCTGCTTCGTATCCCAACGGAAACACGCACCAAGCAGCAAGCGCAACTCAGCAGTCATCAAGGGGGGCTGATCAACAAAGTCGTCCTGATCGTGATCACGGCTGGGCTGCTGCCCCTGGTCTGGTGGCTGGATGAATCGGCCGGATTGGTGCAGGAACTGTCGCCCGTGCAGGACAGATCGCGATTGGTCACCCTGTTGCTCAGCACACCACTGCTTGCAATGGTGGTTTGGCAAGTGCAGCAATTGGTTCAGGCGATCCTGTTGCTCAGCAGTGGTGATCGAAGTGACGAGTTAACGGAGCCATGGGATTCTCAACGGCTCAAGAACGACCGCAGCAGCTTCGGACTTCCATTGCTGCGGATCCCGCTCCTGAACTGGCCAGAATCCAGTCCAACTCAAGAGACGACACCGACTCCAGAGCCGGAGCCAGCTCCAGAGACTGAGCCCATCCCGGCAACTGAGGCAGTCAATCCCGAGAACAAGGCGGAAGATACGGACGAGACCAGTGAAGAAGATCCCGACGCACCGAAGACTGAAGAAGGAACGCCAGAGGTAATGGAAGAGGACGTGGCTGAAGAGGAAGAG
>QCTY01000008.1:0-36871 GCA_003208975.1 Synechococcus sp. AG-676-F02 | reverse complement strand
GCCCAGAGCAGCGATTGGGGCCGGGTCGACGAACTCACGGATGTGCAGCTGGCCTATGCCGCCAATGACGTGCGGTATCTGCTGCCGGCCCGTGAGCGGCTCGAAACGATGTTGCGGCGCGAGGGTCGTTGGGATCTTGCGCTGCGCTGTTTCCAATGCATTCCTGTGATGTCCGAACTGGATCGGTTGCGTTTCCATCAGACCTTCGAGCATTGATCGGGCGCCGCTGCATCCGCTTCAGTCTTCGATGATGAAATTGCCGTCGCCTTCGCTGACGCTCAGCAGGGAGTTCAACCGTTCGGGGTTGTCGGCATTGCTTTCATCGCTGTCGTTATCGAGGGCATCCAGCAGGGATTGCGCCATGGCGCGACGCCCTTCGACATCTCGGCGTCCTTCGCGGGCCGCGGCCTGATCCACGCGACGGCGGGCACTGGCCAAGCTGATGCTGAGGCGGGTGGCGAGCTGGGCACAGAGCTTGACGTAATTCTGGTCTTGGATGGCAGCCATGGATCGCTTCAGCAGACCTTCAGTATCCGTGCAGCCGTTCCAGCACCAGTTCCGCAAGCCGAGCGCTACCCCCGGGGCGACCCATTCGGCTGCGGCCGATTGCGGAGAGTTTCTGGCACAACTCCGGCGAAGTCAGCAGGGTTTCCAGGCGTTCACGTAGGTCGGCTCCACTGGAACAGGGCCTCACCGCTCCTCCCAGCAGTCGGGCCTGACGCATCGCGAAGGGCTTATGAAACTGTGGTCCTGGTCCCGGCAGGGAAAGAGCTGGGATGCCTAAACCCACCAGCTGTTCTGTGGCCGTTCCAGCTGTGGCCAGGCCAATTTCGGCCCAACCGGCCCATTGGGTGAATTGGTTCCTGCCCAGGATCACCAGCAGTGGTCCACGCACCCAGCAGGCTTCTGCGCCGAGTTGATCCGAAGGGGGGAGGCCGCGCCGGAAGCCCAGTTTTCTCAGGATCGGTTCCGTTTTTTCCGGTGAGGGCTGAGTCCCCAGGGCAACGAGCACAGCCAGTGGTGTGCTGTTGCTCAGCGGTGTGATGGCCGCCAGCAAACGTTCCAGGTTGCGGCAGGCCTCAGGCATGCGACTGCCGCACAGCAGCAACACGCGCCGGCAGCGCTGCAGGCTTGCTGGCGGTGGAGCCGTCTTCAGGCCATCCATCATCGGGTTTCCTGCAGCCAGGGCTGGGATGCCCAGGCGCTTCAGGCCCCGTGCGGTGAGTGCATCGCGCATGGCAACAAGGCGGCAGCGTCGGTGACGCATCAGCATCCACTCCCATGGATCCCACTCGCTGCCTTTGCAACGGTGATATCGGTCGCTCAGTTGGCGTCCAGGCCCGCTGCGCCAGGTGTAGTCACTTTTCGGTGTCCCAATAAATCCATAGCGGGCACCGCTGCCCCAGGCCATCAGCAGTGGCAGCAGATCTCCCACGGCCAGAACGGTGGCTCCTTGTCGGGCCCGCTGACGCACCAGGCTCCACTGCCGCCAGCTGAGCAGGGGAAGCCCCGCACCAATGTCTGCCATCAGACCGCGCAGGCTTTGATTGCTGAAGCCGCCACTGGGCAGTGCTGCTCCAGGCCCGATTCGCGTCAGCCACCCGGCTTGCGTGGCTGCCTCAAAAGCGCTTCCAATGCCCACCAGTGGGAGTACTTCTAGCCGGGGACGGGGGTGGTGGGTTCGCAGTTGTTCGAGAACGCGCAGGGCGATCAGGTCTTCCCCGTGACCATTGCTCAAAACCAGTAGGGAAGGCCCGTCTCGGCTGATACGATCCTGCTTAGGGAATGAGAGTTCCCCCCCGGCGGCATGGCCAAGTGGTAAGGCAGAGGATTGCAAATCCTTTATCCCCAGTTCGAATCTGGGTGCCGCCTTCTGAAGATCGTTCCAGCTTCTTGAGTTGTTCTGCTTGCGGCTGGGATTTGTTGGCAACAGCACAGGTGAACTCTGGGCGTTAGTCGCCTTGATCGAATCAGTCTCCCAAATGCACGACGTTCAACGCTGATCTTCTGGCTGCTGCTCCAGCTTGCAATCAGTAATCGCTGTCTGCGACACACATTCCCATGCAACGGATTCCATTGCTTGAGGTGCGTTGGCAATGCTCACAGAGAACCTTCTCTTCTGTCTGGCTGGCTTCGGGCTGTGCCAAATCGGTGCCCAGCCTCGCTGTCGATGATTCGGCCACCATGGACCCCTCGTTGATGAGGAGATCATGGCTGCCAGTGGCGGTGGTCCGTTGAACGGCATTGGATTCGGGACCTGGGCCTGGGGGAATCAGCTGATTTGGGGGTATGAACCACAGCGGGACGATGCTGTTCTGGAGGCCACATTCCGTCAGGCGCTTTCATCGGGGCTGACTCTTGTCGATACAGCCGATTCCTATGGCACCGGTCGGTTGAATGGCCGCAGTGAGCTTCTTCTGGGTCGTTTCACCGCAGCCCTGCCGGCGCCGCGCCGCGCTGAGCTTTGCATCGCTTCAAAACTGGCTCCTTTCCCCTGGCGTCTCGGGCGCAGGGGGATGGACCGTGCTCTTCAAGCCAGTCAGGAACGTCTGCAGGGATGCTTGAAGAGGGTTCAACTTCACTGGAGCACAGCCCGTTATGCCCCCTGGCAGGAGGCGGCCTTGCTGGATGGTTTGGCGGATCGCGTTCAGGACGGGACCGTGGCTGAGCTGGGGGTTTCGAATGTCGGCCCCCAGCGGCTGCTCTGGATGCACGAGCGACTCGCGAAAAGATCTGTTCGTTTGAGCAGTGTGCAGGTGCAGTTTTCGTTGCTCGCACCTGGAGAGCGTTCTGGAGAGGCTCTCGTCAATATCTGCAGAGAGCGAGACATCGAGGTGCTGGCCTACAGCCCCCTGGCTTTTGGAGTGCTCTCGCAAAAACCGGGTGCTGATTTCTCCAATGGAACGGCTTTGCGGCGGCGGATCGTCCGTCGCCTACTTCCCGCCAGTGATGGCTTGCGGCAGGAGATGCAGCAGATTGCTGACCGGCGTTCTGTGTCGATGGTTCAGGTGGCGCTGAACTGGTGTCGCACCAAGGGAACAACCCCGATTCCCGGTTTGCGGTCACCTCAGCAGGCACAGGATGTGGCTGCTGCTCTGGAATGGACGCTTCTTCCCGAGGAGGTTGAACGACTCGATCGACAACGGGAGCGATGTCCTGTTCGAATGCCCGCGAATCCCTTTCAGAGCAGTTGAGGAGTTCAGGCTTCCGCCGCTGTGGGCGGTGTGGGGCTGACCACCACCGGCAGGCTGTTGGATGGATCCTCCCCATGGAGAGGGATCACTTTTTTGGGAGGTTCCGGGTTGGTTGGAGGCTCAGATGTTTGGGCGGCCTGGTGCTGCTCGCAAGCCGTGAGGGCTTCCTGCAGCAGGGAGTCAAAGGTGCTCCCAGGCAGACGGTGGCGAGCTACTTCCAAGAAAGTGCGCGGCAAGGATTCCCCTGCTGCAGTGCGCAGGGCAGGGTTGTTCTGCCGGAGTTGTTTCTCTTCCTCCAGAGCGCGAAGAAAGCGACGGGTCACATCGCGCTTTGTGCTGGCTTTGATCAGGGTGTCGCGATCCTCTGGTCCTTGGCTGAGGGACTGTTCCAATTCGCCGATGCGACGTTCCAGGCTATCCAGCACCTCTTCGGCTTCCTTGCCGATGTGAGTGAGCTGGCCGTCGGATAGATCTGGCATGTCTGCCACGAAAACTTTTCCGTGGTCCCTGAGGGTGAGAAAAGTCGGACGTGTTGATTGCCTGTGGCCACCGGAACGATCGCTTGCGCCGATGGGCCTGCGTGGTGGAACGGGTCCAGCAGAGGACCTACGGCGCGTAACGCGCTGTGGTTTATCAAATGGCATCGGATTAATTCCAGACGTATCGGCGCTGCGCTCAGGGAAGTTCCCTGATGTGCTTGACAACACCATAGGGAAAACCTCGATGCAGATTTTGCATCAGGGTTTTCCCGTACGAATCCGATGCATTCAGGTCAGATGCATTTAGGAGGGGATTCCCAGCAGGCCCTCTTCGGCCTGGCTCGCCTCAATGGCACCAATCTTCCAGGCTTCATTCCCAGTCTCCCGGCAAATCGCCAAGGCGGGATCGATGCCTTCGGGAGGTACCACCAGGCAGAAGCCGATTCCAAGATTGAAAGTGTTCCAGAGATCGATCTCGGGGATTTCACCCACGTTCTGGAGCCAATCAAACAGGGCTGGTCTCGGCCAGCTGTCTGGGGTCAAACGGGCCTGGCAACCATCAGGCAAACAACGCGGCAGGTTCTCCGGTAGACCGCCACCTGTGATGTGCGCCATGCCATTCAACGGGATGTTGTTCTTCAGCAGGGCCTGAACCAACGCCGGATAAAGCTGGGTCGGTTTCAGCAGGTCGTTGATCAGAGAGCGTTGAGCGGGTCCATAGCGCGTTGATTCATCAGCACCAGCCTTCTCCAGCACATTGCGCACCAGGCTGAAACCATTGCTGTGGACTCCGCTGCTGGCCACTCCGATCACGGCATCACCCGCTTGGATGCGGTGGCCGTCGATCAGCTCGCTCTCCTCGACCACCGCAACGCAGAAGCCGGCGAGGTCGTAACGACCAGCAGGGTAAAAGCCTGGCATCTCGGCGGTTTCACCGCCCAGCAATGCACAGCCGCTATCGCGGCATCCATCAGCGATTCCCTCCACCACCTCCGCCATGGCATCTGGGCTCAGAGCCCCGGTGGCCATGTAATCGAGAAAAAACAGTGGTGCGGCGCCGGACGTGATCACGTCATTCACACACATGGCCACAAGGTCGATGCCGACGCCGTGATGGGCGCGATGCTCTTGCGCCAGTTCGAGCTTTGTGCCGACGCCATCGGTTCCTGACACGAGCAGGGGCTGCCGCAATCCACTTGGCAGGCGCATCATTCCTCCAAAGCCCCCTAGGCCACCAACCACTTCGCTGCGGTGAGTGGCTTCCACGGATGCTTTGATCCGTTGAACGAAAGCCCGACCGGCTTCAACGTCCACGCCGGCACTCTTGTAATCCATTGATCGCTGCGGCTGTTCTGATCCTCCCCCGCCGCCGGGCTCGTCGTGCCGGATGCAACTTGTCGCTCTCGCGACAAACCCCTACTGTCGCCACGACTTTTTTGGGCCGATCAGCATGGGCATGGCTTGGAACCTGATCGGCATCGGCGCTGCAGCGTCTGCTCTGCTGATGAGCATGCCGCTGCAGCTGCAGGCGGCAGAGGACTTGGAGCCAGGCGCTCCAGGGCTAAGCAGTCGGCTTGAGCGGTTGCTCGATTCCGTGGCGGTCCAGAAGACGCCCCAGAAGACGGTGCTGAACCCAGCGGAGATTCGTGAGGTGTCTCTTCCAGTTCCCGCTGCGATCCTGCCGCCGCCCAAATTGAAGCCTGTACCTTCGGTGGTTCGGGTGTTGACGGGTGAAGCCAGCTGGTACGGCCCGGGCTTCTACGGCAACCGCACTGCAAACGGAGAGATCTATCGCCCCGGCACGATGACTGCGGCCCATCGCACCTTGCCTTTCGGCACCAAAGTGAGAGTGACCAATCTTTGGAATGGACGGACGGCAGTGATCCGGATCAACGACCGTGGTCCTTTCATTGATCATCGTGTGATCGATCTGGGCAATGGAGCAGCCAGCCACCTCGGGCTGACGGCATCTGGGATTGCCCAGGTGAAACTTGAGGTGTTGCGCTGACTCTGCGACCTCTCAAAACGGAGCAAGAGCTACGCGAATGGTGCCATGGCACGGATGCCGCCTTGCAGTTCGTCCCCACCATGGGTGCTCTGCATGCCGGCCATGGTGCCTTGATTCAGCGTGCTGCGCAGCAGGGGCCAGTGCTGGTGAGCGTGTTTGTGAACCCCTTGCAGTTCGGTCCTTCGGAGGATTTTGATCACTATCCGCGCACACTCGATGCCGATTGCCTGAGGGCTGAGGGCTGGGGGGCCGCGGCGCTGTGGGCTCCCAGCGTGGCAACGGTGTATCCCCAGGATCGGCAGGTTCCACCCCGTGTCGCACCAATGGCGTTGCAGCAGCATCTCTGCGGGTCCGGGCGACCGGGCCATTTCGACGGGGTTGTCACTGTGGTGGCAAGGCTTCTGGATCTTGTGCGACCGCAGCACATCTGGCTTGGGGAGAAGGACTGGCAGCAGCTGGTGATCCTGCGTCGCCTGGTCCAGGACCTCGACTTGCCG
This sequence comes from Synechococcus sp. AG-676-F02, assembly GCA_003208975.1. Taxonomy (GTDB): domain Bacteria; phylum Cyanobacteriota; class Cyanobacteriia; order PCC-6307; family Cyanobiaceae; genus Parasynechococcus. The sequence goes on along the minus strand of QCTY01000008.1, from coordinate 30,693 downwards.
GTGAGGGTCTGCGCCGTCGCCACGTCCCGAGAGACAGACGGGCTTGCACGAAGCTCTCGCAACAAGTACCTCTCCCCATCTCAGCGGCTTCAGGCCTCAGCCCTGCCGTTCATCCTGGGCCGTGCGGCTGCCGATGCTCCTCTGGCAGCGATCCGAAGCGACCTCTCCGAAGCCGGTCTCGAGGTGGAGTATGTAGAGAGGGTTGACCCTTTTACCCTGCAACCCTGCGGAGCAGAGAAGGCGATTTCGCTGCTTGCAGCCGCGGTGCGCTGTGGAACGACCCGACTGATCGATCACGTTTTCTTGATGACCCGCCAGCCCCTCGTCGCGATCGATGGCCCCGCTGGTGCCGGGAAAAGCACGGTGACCCGCGCGTTTGCTGAACGCCTTGGCCTCATTTATCTCGACACCGGTGCGATGTACCGCTCGGTGACCTGGTGGGTGCAGAAGAACGGTGTGGACCCCGCTGATGCTGCTGCGATCGAACCGTTGCTGGGCCGGTTCGAGCTGCAGCTGCAGTCGCAGCAGGGAGCCGGTCAGCTGGTGCTGGTCAATGGTGTGGACGTGAGCGAAGCGATCCGATCCCCGGAGGTGACGGCGTCCGTGTCTGCGGTGGCGGCGCATCGTTGCGTCCGCCAGGCGCTCACCACCCAGCAGAAGGCCATGGGGGCCAAAGGTGGCCTGGTGGCTGAGGGCAGGGATATCGGTACTGCAGTCTTTCCTGACGCTGATCTGAAGGTGTTTCTGACGGCCACCGTGTCAGAGCGGGCCCGACGGCGCGCACTGGATTTGGCGCAGCGCGGTTTCCCTGTGCCCGAGAGCGCCAAGCTGGAGGCTCAGATTGCTGAGCGGGATCATCTCGACAGCACCCGGGAGGAGGCGCCGCTGATCCAGGCTTCTGATGCGGTGGAACTCGTGACGGATGGCATGGATATCAAAGCTGTGATCGAGGCCCTGATTGCAGAGTTCCGCTCCCGTGTTGCTGAGGAGGCCTGGCCTACTCCGGCGGGCTGAGCTCATCCAAAAGGTTGCTGCAGGCATCCTCGAGCAGATCGAGAACATGCTCAAAGCCCGCTTCACCGCCGTAGTAAGGATCAGGAACTTCCGTTTCATTGAAACGGCGTGCATAGCTCAGCATTGGCTTCACGGTGGCCACGGCATTTGGGCCTGCCTCCTGAGCCAGGCTTTCAACGGTGGCCAGGTTGTCGTTGTCCATCGTCAACACCAGATCGAAACTGGAGAAGTCGTCGAGGCTGATCTGACGCGCCCGACTCGGCAGGTCGATCCCCCGTCGGTTGGCGGCTGCTGTCATCCTGCGGTCGGCGGGGTTGCCGACATGCCAGCCGCCGGTTCCAGCGGAATCCACCACGAACTGATCACTCAGCCCCCGTTGCTTCAGCAGATGCAGGAAGACACCTTCCGCAGCGGGGGATCGGCAGATGTTGCCGAGGCACACGAACAGCAGCTTCTGGGTCATTCGGCGTTGAGGCGTTGAAGGGCGAGTTGGGCCCGGAGGCGCACCACCTTGACATCCTCGGAAGAGGAGGAGAGCTGCCTCAACAGAGCCAGGGCCTGATCAGTCATCGAACCCGACACGTTGGAGTGTTGCAGGCGCAGTTCGAGTCCGAAAGCAGCGGCGTAGCGGACCACCCATTCATCGTCTCGGCCAGCCAGCAGCAGCCCGTCGCAGCAGCGACGGAGGGCATCAGCATCCCTACTGTTGTTGAGGTCCAGCTCGGCCAGGCCCCTTGTTGCTGCTCGCCGCACACTCGGCGCAATGTCGGCCTGGAGAGCGTGTTCGAGAAGTTCGAGTCCCCTGGGGTCACGCAGTGTTGCAAGCACCTTCACCACCCAGGCTCGGGCGCCGTAGTTCCTGGCGTCCAGGCTCACCAGCAGCTTGGGAACAACCGCGCATCCCAGGCGGATCAAGCCCTCTGTCGCCACGCTGGCCACGGCAGGGTTGTTGAACCCCAGCACCTTGATCAGTGTTTCGGCAGCTTCCGGATCTTGGAGTGACGCGATGGCCCGGGTCGCCTGAACCAGTTCAGCCGTGCTGGTGGCCTGGTCCAACCGAGCAAACGCTGCTGTGAGCTCAGCTGTCGCCATCAGATCAGCGCATCCATGGCTCGAAGCACCTGCGGATCCTCGCTGTGTTCCGCCAGGCTGCGCAGGGCCACGAGTTTGAGGCTGGGTTCCACGGCAGCTGCACTGATGGCCGAGCCTGCCCCGGTCCAGCCCGTGGCGCCCAGATCCAGCAGTGCACCTCGGCGGACCAGGGCCTCAGGGTGTTTGAGCAACTCGATTAGCTGAACTCCCCAGCTGGAATCACCGGTCAGTTGGAGAAGGGCCCTGCAGGCGGCAGCGCGGATCAGAGGGCGCGGATGGTCTGCGAAAGGGCGAATTGCCGCCAGGGTTTCAGCGCTGCAAAGACCGATGTCACCGAGGGCCTCGATCAGCGCTTCGCAGGGCTCCTAAAGCAAGGGTGAGCCGGCCTGTTCGCCTCCAGCGACCGTGGTGCCGCTTTCAATCAGGCGTCGGTTGCCGGGTACTGCAGCTGGATCCCTCAGCCGTCCGAGGCTGCGAGCTGCTTCCTCGCGCACGGTGTAATCGGTTGAGTTCAGCAGTTCGCACAGAGGGTTGCGGGCCGCCGGGTTTCCCAGCCGTCCGAGGGCACGGATGGCATTCAGCGCAACCCCGCGACGGTGTCTGGTTCTACCGGTGTCTGCTCCAGTGCTTTCAGCGTCTTCAGGAGCAGAGGTACCGCTTCTGGGTGGCGGCTTTGCATCTTCCCCAGCCACCAGGCGGCGTAGTACTGCGCGGATGGATCGGCGCTCTGGCCGAGGTTTGCGATCACCTGAATTTCGTTCAGGGGCGCCGTCACAGCCATGCGTTCGTCATGTCCGAAGCCCAGCTCTCGGTTCTGCGGAAGCGGAATTCACCGGCGACCGATCCCCAGCAGCGTTCATTGGTGATGGGGTCATGCCCCCGATCCAGAGTGGCGAGGGCGTTGCCCTGGAGATGGAATCGACTCACCAGAACGGTGTCTTTGCCGTTGCGGTGCACGATGCAACGACAGCCCGGTTCCATGGCTCCGTGATACCCATCCGACTGCTCCACAACCTGGTAGTGGCATTGGTCCAGACAGATGAGATCGTCGTCACGAATCTCCTGTCGCTGGTGCGGATCAAAGGTTGCTGTTGCAAAGCGAGCTGGGTCGCGAAAGGTGTGGTTCCAGAGCTTGATCGTGCCTTTGGACTGCTCCTCCGCCCGAATCATTCGCAGCCGATAAGGGTTCTTGGGATCCACGGCATAGCTTTGCTCCAGCAGGATCGATCCTGGTTGTAAATGCTCCAGAGGTCGATAGCGCAGGAAAATGTGGGCGTACAACGGTGGGTTGTCGAACGCCTGCTGCTGATTGCTGTACTCACCACAAAGCAGAGTGAGGAAACGCCGGACATCGGGGGTCATCGCACGACTCGTTTGTGGTCCGGAAGCAAACAATAAAAAAGCCCCCCTTTGAAGGAGGGCTGAGGGCATAGCGCAGCTCTGATCAGATCAGGGCATTGATGGCGTAGTCTATGTAGCTGTTGGCTTCGGTGGCTGCGTCACCACTGAGACCATGGTTGGACTTGATGTGCTTCAGAGCTTCCACATACCAGGAGGGTGAAAGTTCGAAAGTACGGTTGATCTCGTCCAGGCCAGCGATCAGGTAGTCGTCCATGGGGCCGGTGCCACCTGCCACCAGGCAGTAGGTGATCATGCGCAGGTAGTAGCCCACGTCGCGGGAGCACTTGGCTTTCCCTTCATTGGTGGAGGCGTAATTAGCGCCTTCCATCTGGGTGGTGTAAGGGAACTTGGTGTAGACGGCCTGAGCGGCGCCGTTCACCAAGGCGTCGGCCTTGCTGGTTAGAGCCTTGGCAGCTTCGAGGCTGGCTTTGGCACGGTTGAAGCGGCCAGAAGCGGCTTGAACTTCTGTGTTGCTCAGGAAACGACCCTGAGAATCAGCTGCTGCAACAGCTTCGGTGAGGGGGGTTTTCATGAATCTGTAAAAGGATTAATGACGTCGAATCCAGGCGCCGATCAGGCGACAGACGCGGCCGCGCGATCGAAGTAGGTGCCGATCTCACTGCTGAGTGAGGCACAGTCTCCAGCGGAGATGCCAGCTTTGTCGTTGATGATTGCCAGAGCGGTTTCCTTCATCAGGTTCACGCCAGCTGCCACAGAAGCACCAGGGGTGCCAAGGGCGAGATAGGTCTCGCGCAGACCGTTCAGGCAACGGTCTTCCATCACGGAAGCATCACCGGTGAATGCGGAGTAGGTGACGTAGCGCAAGATGATTTCCATGTCGCGCAGGCAGGCAGCCATGCGACGGGAGGTGTAGGCATTACCTCCGGGGGCGATCAAGGCCGGTTGCTGAGCGAACAACTGGCGTGCTGCCGAAGCCACGATGGTGGAAGCACTGCTGGAGATGCGATTAACGGCATCCAGACGCTTGTTGCTGTCAGAAACCATGGCAGCGAGAGCATCGATCTCGCTGGTGTTGATGAATTGTCCCCGGGCGTCGGCCTGGGCGACAACCTTGGTGAAGGCGTCGAACATGGTTGTTGTCCTGTTAACTACGTCTGGAGAGGGATCTCAGACTCAGATGGGATGGCAAAAAGGCTATTGCCCTCATCCCGTCGTTGGTGATTCTGACCAACAAGCCGGAGGCTCCCCGACAGCTGTTCATAATGCTTAACTCCTTGCCACGACAAGGAAGTCAGCGGTTTGACAGCTTATAGATCAAATAGCACGTCATGAATGTATGCCTCGGTCCATTCGCTGCCGTAAAAACGGGTCAACATCCCTCGAGCAGGGTCCTTTTCAGCTCGATAGCTGGTGTACCTCTTCTGCCCCGCTAAAAGTTGCGTGCTTCTCGCTTGTTCAACAGGCTCGGCTTCTTTGACAAGCTCTAGATAAAGGCTGAGGTAGTCCTTGAACGCCTGATTGACCACGCGATCGATCAGCTCATCACCCTCCTTGCCGAGAGGGAGTCTTGTCCAGAGAAAGGCTGGGGAGAAGTAAGGCTCCGCTTCTTCCGGTATGGGGCCTCCACCAGGTAGTTCACCGCGCCATTGCTCGAAAATCGGCATCAGACGATCCCACACCGGTTGCGTGTGCTGGGCGTCTGCCTTGTCCACCGGCTGAAGATCAAGGGCAAGCAGGTGACCATTCGGCAGCGTTACCAGGTCGGCCCCGAAAAAAGGCAGATCGAATTGGCAGCTCGGATTGATCACAAAATTGAGCACCGATGCGGCGGCTCCGGCCTCGACGCAGGCACTGCGGACCTGACGCAGTTTCTCAGTGCTGCAGGCCCAGGTGGCAGTCGTCACCGGTGTCGGTTTCGCTTTAGAACCAGTTTCTCCAGTTTTCTGCAAAAACTGCTCCGGCACTGGGTAAGGCTTGGGTTGCATCGAGGCCAATGCTTCGACAGCGGTGTCCAAGAACGGCTGCCACCGCCAACCGTTGATCTGAACGGGATCCAGGCTGCTGGTGCGGAGGTCAGAACTCATGCGGGTTGATGGCTGGCGGGGAAGAGGAACTCGTGCAGAAAACGATCAGACCAGTCTTTGCCGAAATGGCTTGTGAACAAACCATGGGCTGGATCTCTCTCTGCGCTGTAAATGTCATACGAAATTTGGAGCCTTTTTACTTCTTCGGGGGGAAGCTTTGACCCTTGTTCTGCAGCTGCATCGTGCATGTCCCAATAGGAATTGAGGAACGCATCAAAAGCCTTTGGTAATGAACCTTCTGCTTGGTCTGCGCCTCCTCTGCAGAACAACAACCAGGGGGAAAAATATTGGTTGGGATCAAAGGAGCGCATCGTTTCTTCACTGTTGAGATCCGGGAATTGTCTGTTTAATGATTTCAATCCTGTGAAATGTTGCTCGAGATATTGCGGGTCTTGTATGAGTGGTTGGAAGTCGAGAACAGCAACAAGTTTTTTTCGATCTCCAAACCAGAGTAAGTCGACCCCCATCAAAGGGTGATCTAAAGAATAGTCTGGGTATGCTACTGAGTTCAATACTTGCAGCTTAGAACCTGCATCAAGCCTGGTAACTCTCCATCTTCTGAATCCAGGGACTTCCCAAAGCCAGCTGGTGATTCTGCTGTCTTTTTTTTGAGAATGTTCGGTTTCTAGGCCTGCAGGTATTTCCAGGTGGGATCCTCCTCTGGAAATGATTTTATTTTGCAAAGATTCAAGAAAGTGGTCAAACATTTTCTTTAAAGGATTGGAGTTCGGTTGGCTAAATCATTGGCACGATTGGCAACCTCACGAATTTCATCGTCTGTAGGGCATCTGAATTCAGTGCAATATGTTGTCATTGTTACTCCGTCAAGGCACTGTACAGAGCTGACGCGCATGCGAAGTTGGTCTGTCACGAACCAGCACCTTTCAACACCAATGTTTGAATCGTATCGGGTGGTAATTGTTAGTACGCCATCGTTGGCGAAACTGTAAGTGCTGATGACCGAGTTTTTTTCAACATATCCTACGTCCCTAAGAAGGAAGCCTTTCGTTGAGTCACTTCTCTCTGGGATATCAATAACAATCGCGGCATAATCGTCATTTCTAACCCCTTTCTTGGTATTACTTTCCCACCAAAAACGTGCACCACCGGTACATTCCTCGGCTTTAACATTCAAGTTATTGCATATTTTGCTGACTTCTGGATCTTGTGGGCCAAATGGTTCTATGATTAAATTTGAATCGGCTGCTTCATCATCTTGGTGATCCAAATGGTGCACGGCTCGGCGATTTAACCAGGTCCCGTGGCTGGCTTTGAAAAAAGCTGCCATGCTCATCGGGGTTTTAAAAATCTTGGACATTGATGATGCCGAACGTTAATTCTATCGTTAGTTGAATTTTGACTCAGTTTTTTGATTGCTGGGCATTTCTCTGAGCCACTAACTGTGACATGACCTCGTCAAGTCGATTCAATTCTTGATGTTCGGCAATCGTGGCATCGATTTTCTTTTGAGATAGCCTCAACTTTTTCCCGAGGCTCACAACATCTTGAAAAAGACGCTCCTTGTATAAAGCCAGTTCATCTATCGATTCTTGTAATTCTTTGATGCTTGGGGGCTCGGAGTGAGATTGTTCCATGACGTCAAGCAATGTTTTGTGTAGTTTACTTAGCCCCTAGGCCGACATGGCTTAAGGCGCTGTCTCCGAAATGATGCAATTTTTACTGAATTAGCGAAGAGTAAGAGAGCAGTCGGTTCCAAAAGGTACTACCAGCTGGTCATTTCAGTAGCCAGGCACGCGTTAGGTGACAAACCCTTGCGTGATCGCTGCTTTTGAGAAGCTGCCTTGAAGGGCCGACTTATGTTGCTTTGGCGCTTCTCCCCCCCCTTTGGGATTTCAGGTTCCCTCAACCTGTCCCCCCAGGTGGCTTTAGAAGCACTGCATATACCAACTGTCTGGCCCCCAATGCTCGACGCATTTTCCCGCACAGTCGTCAGTGCTGACGCCAAAACTGCACCCGTAGGTGGTAGCGAACTCGCTAGCCTCCGTGAGTACGTACAAGATGGCAACAAGCGTTTGGACGCTGTCAATGCCATCACTTCAAACGCTTACTGCATCGTTTCTGATGCTGTAACCGGAATGATTTGTGAAAACACTGGTCTGATTCAGGCTGGTGGCAATTGCTATCCGACTCGTCGCATGGCTGCATGCCTACGGGACGGAGAAATTGTTCTTCGCTACATCAGCTATGCGTTGCTGGCCGGCGATGCTTCCGTGCTGGATGACCGCTGCCTCAATGGACTGAAGGAAACCTACATTGCTTTAGGTGTTCCTACTCAGTCCGCCGGTCGTGCTGTCTCAATCATGAAGTCGGCTGCGACCGCTTTGATTGGGCAGACGAATTCGGCTGCAAGTGGTGGTGCCAAGTACCGCAAGATGGAGACCACCCAAGGTGATTGCTCTGCACTTGTTGCTGAAGCTGGTTCCTATTTTGATCGCGTGATCGGCGCAATCAGCTGATTGATCTGAACTCATCTTTCATCAAACATTCAGCACCACTATTTAAGGCTTCTTAAATGAAATCCGTCGTCACTACTGTTGTGACCGCAGCTGATGCAGCCGGTCGCTTCCCCTCTCAAAACGATCTCGAAGCAGTTCAAGGCAACATTCAACGTGCAGCAGCACGTCTTGAAGCAGCTGAAAAGCTAGCTGCCGGTCTTGACAATGTCACCCGTGAAGCTGGCGATGCCTGCTTCAACAAATATGCCTATCTGAAGCAGCCTGGTGAAGCTGGTGACAGCCAGGTCAAGGTGGACAAGTGCTATCGCGACCTTGGTCACTACATGCGTCTGATCAACTACTGCTTGATCGTGGGTGGTACTGGTCCTCTGGATGAGTGGGGTATCGCAGGCGCCAGAGAGGTTTACCGTACTCTGGGTCTTCCTACTAACGCTTACATCGAAGCTCTTACTTATACTCGCGATCGTGCATGTGCACCTCGCGACATGAGCCCACAGGCTCTTAACGAGTTCAAGAGCTATCTTGATTACGCTATTAATGCTCTTTCTTGAATCAAAGATAGATTCAAATTCAGGGTGGTCTTAGACCACCCTTTTTTTATGCCCAAAACTATTCGTAGCCGTTGCGTTCTCCGGGGGGGGGCCTCCACGAAGGAGCACAAAACCCTTTATGATCATAAAAAAGTTTAAATGACAACGTTCATCCTTTCCCACAACCTTCAGGTTCAATCCGAAGGAGTCCCAGCATTTATCAATCAAGAACTAGCGGAAGGTTTAAAATCTTGCTCTAATTCAATATCCAGTAGTGAAGTGATTAATCATCCACACTGGATTATTAAAATCACTTCCTCTCTCTCTCATTCAGAGTTAGCTGTTGAATTAGTTAAAGCGTGGAAAGCCTATAGAGCAAAGCTGGGGCATCAAACAGACCATACAATTTTGGCCTTGGGTGGCAAGAAAGATACTGATGCCATACCAAATGCCCCTCTTCAAAAAGATTTTTGGGGGGTTGATTTGGTTGAAGTCGTCGACAAATCTGCTTTTCTTAAAGCAATAAATTGGGAGACGCTCAAGGCATCTCGCAATCCTGATAATATTTTTGAAGTTTATCTATGAAATTAGCTGGCTTTTAGCGAGCCTTGCGCCTCCCTCTTTTGCGGGCGGATTTTTTCTCTTCGGTATTGCTCTCTTCTGCTTTTACGGAATCCTCTTCTTTGCCTTTGCTGCTCGGTTTCGTTGCTACAACTACTTTTTCAAGTAGTTTTTGTGATTGAGCCTTCAATTTTTCGCCGGTATTTTTAGTGCTTTTTCCTAGCTTTTGGTCAGCTTGGACATCTGTAATTATGCCTCCATTTTGCATAAAAGATGTCATCCATCTGCTCATTAATCGCGTATCAAGGGAAATTGTTTGTGGAGTAGTAGGCCTCGAATCAGGCATTACACCAACTGATACCCTTAGAAAACGACCTGGGAAGGGACCCATCTTCTGATGTTAGAACTTTATGCATTATGTTCTGCATTCCTGATATTGCAAGTCAAACAATATTTTTCTTAGTCTGGCTAGTGGTCTTTGGCTTCTAGAGCTGTGGCTGGTCGTTTGCCGATTCAAGGATGTAAAATTAGTTAATAGCCTATTTGATTTAGATGTCAGGTGCACTTGACAATATCCATCCTGAATTAGACCAGTCAAGCACGATTAATATTCTATTAAAAGATGTCAATAATATTGAGAGCGATAGCGATTATTATATGGCCGTTTCTCATTTGGTTAATTTCCCAGACTCAGTATCGATTCATGCATTAATCAGTTTTTTGGAATATTCATCACCAGCTAGGTCTGTGCTTCTTGCACAAAGGAAGGCCGTAGAGGTTTTGGCTCGTTTAGGTGCCGTCGAGGCAGAGACGGCCATTGCCTCATGCCTCAGGAGTTTGGATATTTATATGATTGAGAATGCAGCATGGGCCTTGGCCGAGTTGAATTGTCAAGAGCCATCCGTACATTCTTTGATGACCGAGTTGGTGCAAGATATTAGCCAAAATCAAAGAGTTTTAATTCAGAGTTTGGCAAAATTAAATGTAATTCTGGCTATTCCAGTCATAAAAAATTTGCTAAAAAGTGATAAGCCATCGGTACGTGGTGCTGCAATTGCAGCGATGGTTCGCTTATCAGGAGAGCGTTCTAACATACAAGTCCTCGGTGAACATTTATTTGATCCCAATCAGATGGTACGTCAGTGTGCGGTTCAGGACATTATTGATTCTGATGCATCGGAACTATTGTCCGATCTATTGCAGGCACCAATTTCACCTTCGTTTCGATTAAGAGCGATTCAATCTTTCATCAGCCAAAAGAAAAATTTTGAATTGAATCAATCATATATTGCAGCCATTGATCAAGTGCTGCGCGATGATCCCAGAAAGATTGCTGTATTGCATTCTTTCTCTGAAAATATTCCAGCCGAGATTTTATTGCAAAATTTATTTCATCCCGACTTTAGTCGCTGCTATCTTGCAATGAATTCCTTGCTGCAGTGTTCTCCAGATGAAGTATGGTTTCATGTGAAAGAAATTTGGAATTCAAAAATTCATAATGACTACGGTGCTCATTATTTTTTGATTCAATTATTCGGATTGATGGAGGGGTGGAATATTACGGATAAGAATTTAATTCGCCCATTGCTTTTGGAGGCGGTTTTTGATCCCCGGCCTCAATTCAAGAAGTCACCTCCTGCAGCGTTGTTGTCGCTTTCTCGATTGTTCCCTGATGAATGTGATCATATATTCCAAATTTGGCTTTTACCTTCGCAGACATCATCATGGATTTGTAGGTACTCTGCTCTATTGGCTATAGAGTCCGATCACTCTTTGGCTGGCTATTCTGATCAAATTAGGCAATTAGCTTTGTCTGACCCTGTATTTTTGGTGCGCTGTAAGGCTCAGAGTATTTATGACACTCTGTAGAAACGATTTGTGAGTCGTTTCGCCACTTCCTCCTCAATGCTATATTTAAATTATTGCGTTCACTCATTGCCGTGAGCAACGATCAGTCTATTCCTGCTATCGATACACTATTTGAAGACTTGATGCATCCAAATCCTCGGATTCAAGAAGATGCTTGCCTTCAGATGGCAGAGAATTATGCATCAGAAGCTTTACCTCGTCTCCTTGAATTGTTTGAGCATGAAGACCCCAAAGTTTATCGTGGAGCAGTGAAGGGTGTTGGATTCTTTGGTTATAAAGCCTTTTTGCCCATCATTGAGCTTTATGGTCGAACCAAGAATCAAACCGCAAGACGATGTTGCCCAAAGGCATTTGTTCAGTTGTTCAAGAATTTTCCTGATCAGCCGTTTCCTGGCGAGGTGATGGAGTTGCTCAGGGATTCGATCGCAGACTCAGATATGGTTGTTGTTCAAGGAGGATTAATGTGCCTTGGACAGCTTGGTAAGCAGCAAATTGGTGGTGATGAAGCCGTTCAGCTCCTTATCAATGTGCTTAAAAATGAGAACGTTGCTTTGGTTTTCAGCGCAACGCAAGCTTTAGCAGATATTAATCATCCGCTTGTTGCTAGTTCATTGAAGTCTCTGATGGATTCATCCACGGATCCCTTGATTAAGGAAGCTGCCGAATCTGGATTGGCACGACACGAAAATCTAGTGGCAATTTCTAAGCAGGAATAAAGCTACTTCTTGCGCGACTTGTCTTTGATTCGGCAATGGCCATTCTGATATCAATAATTGGATCAGTTTGGCGGGACTTGTTTGAGTCAGTGAACAGTTCAAAATCTACTGGCTTTTCACAAGCGATCACCTCATACGCCATCACCGCCGAGTAGCGCAGGCCCCAATCATCTGGTTCAGTTAATGCCCAATGCAGGGTGGACTGAATTGACGATCGGGTGTCTTGTCCTTCATCAAATTCGTGGTAAATCTTTCCTAACGCCAATAGAGCGACGCGTCGAATCTTTCCCTGGCAGTGGTTTGCTATTTCAAGCCCGATCACTTGTTGGAGAGCAGCTGCCGCCTGAGTGCATTTCATGTAATACAGAAGTTGCACAATTGCGGCACGAATGTCTTGATCGTGATTTTCAAGACATGCTGCGCAAATCTGCGTGCAATCAGCTGGTTCATCCTCTTGTAGTGTCTTTAGTAGCTGCTCATTACCAACAGGGTTTTGTTGAATCAGCTTGATTAAATGCTGTTTCGTCAGCTGAAGTGGGCTTACCCCCACAGTGCTGTTGTTCTTGACGTGGTGTGTGGAGGGCAGATTGCCTTGAAATGCGTCTGTTATCAGAAAGTCAATCTTTGAAATTAGGGTCTGGATTGTATTGTCGGATATTAATTTTGCTGAGCTGGCGAGATTGCTTTCTCTGATATATGTCTCCAGAATCTGTTTCAATGCCGCCATTTTTACATTGTTTGGAAGTTCGGCGGTTGCTATTGTTTCGTCCAGATTGGCATCATGGCACTGAGCTATATCAAATGCCGCTGATTGCCTTAGGAAAGCATTCTGGTCTGATAAATTATTGATGATGATTTTTAGATACTGCTTATCCTTCGTCATCCTGTAAAAATAAAGCCCTGCAGCTCCTTGGATTCGTTTTGAGCTGTCATTCAAATATGGACTGATCAAATCTTCCACCTCCCATATCTCAAATGCAGCTAATGCCTCGATTAGCACCTCCATGGGCTTTGGAGAGGATGCTGCCTTTAGATATGCAATCAAACTTGGAGCAGCTCTTGAATCATTAATCGACCTCAAAGCAAGAATCGCGGCTTCCTGAAGACGCAAATCAGTTGAATCCAGTGACTGGATTAATGAGGGAACTGCCTGCGGATTCGCGATCATCCCTAGAGATCGTGCAGCTTGCCGCCGCAAGGGATATCCTCCTAAATCTGTTTGATCATTATCTTTATTGAGAACTTCACACAGGACTGTCAGTGCTTCTGGTGATTTATTTTTTCCAAGCCACCAGATTGCATGGTATTTAAGGGCAGTGTCATCACTTTTTTTGATGACATCAAGTGCTGCACTTATTGAATTTATCATAGTCATCTATGCTTTACAGGGTTAGGGACTTAATAACCAGTGACTGCTTGAATACTGAACTCTGCAGTTACTTGGGGCCATCTTTCTGAGTTTCTTGTCAGATAGGCTCAAGTCCTTGGTAATACCCACCTGCACGGAAGTCGTACCGTTCCACTTCATCTTCTTTGCTGCACGTCGTTTGGGAGTATTCCAGCAGTGTTTTAAAGCCTGCCGGTACAAGTTTTGGGCATAACTCACCGATGTCGTTTGCAAATGGGCAGAAATACACTCCTGCCCATCGGTTCAGAAATCGACCTTGAATTTCTTCTGAAAAAACAAAACCATGAACCTTGGCAAGCCTGAGTATTTCTTCTGGTTGAGCTTCGGCAAATTGACCTCTGAGATCGCTGTCTTCCCTAAGAACACCAATGAAACGAATGAATTCGGCTCTTGACATGTCTGAAGACCAAAATCTATTTTGATCTTATCAGCAGACTCCTGATCTCCTTGACCTTGCTTTGCTTTTCATCATGCTTCTATAAGGACGAATTAAATCCGTTGATAGAGATGTATTAGTTGAAAATTTTATCTATTCATTGCCTGCTCTTAGAATTTTAATCGCAACATTAATCACTTTCTTGACATCTGAATCTTCTTCGGCATTGGCCGCATTTGTAAGGCCTTCTATTGCTTGAAAAGCAGTGAGTTTCATCAATGAGAGCGCTGTATTCTTTCTCACCTGTGGATCTGTGTCGCTCAGTTTTTTTATCAGTAGATCCTGAACATCTTCTGCATCACATGATTTTCCAATCAAGGTGACTGCTTCGGCTCTTACTTCACTGCTCTCGTCATCGACTGCTTTAATAAGGCGGTTCATTGCTTTGTTGTCTTGCAAGGCTTGGATTTGCTCTCCAAGCGCTGAGATGGCTGCTACTCGCACTTCTGCATGGGGTGAATCACATGCTTCCAGTAATGCTTCAGGTGCTTTTGCTCCAATAAATGTGAGCGCTAGATTGATCAATCCAACCTGGAATGGCGTGCATTCTGGATTCACCAGTATTCCCAACAGTGATTCCAATGCATCTGGACCAATGGTTGCCATTGCTCCTGCTGATGAGCCTAGAACGACCGGATCATCGTCTTCAAGAAAAGCTTCTAGGAGATAGGGCAATGCGGTTTTACTACCAATTAAGTTCAGCGTTTTTGCGGAGGCTCTTCTAACAACAACGTTTTCATGTTTTCGTAGAGCTGTGCACAAAATTGGAATTGCCTCTGTTCCAATAGCCCCTAAACTTTTTGCGAATGTAAGTCTTAATTTACCGCGATTATCACCTAATCCTGCCACCATTTTTTGGATGGACTCTTGATCTGAGCTTGGTGTTTCCCCCTCCATTAACTTGCTAGTGAGTTCATCGGCCAATTGAAGAGCCTCTTCTTCCGTCAGCTGACTATTGCTGATGGACGAGAGGTCTGAGGGACTCTGCTGCACTGCTCTTATCAGATATTTGTTGATTCCATCTAGTCTATAGCAATAGGGAATTATCTTGCTTTGCGCTCTTCCTGTGTGATTTGAATATCGACAAGAAAAAACTCCCTATTGCGGTAGGGAGTTAATTGAATCAATAGTAAAAGTAATCTCGATTGAGTTAGTCTTACTCGATTTTTTAGAAATGAACTCCAAATGGTCGGAATGACGCTTTACCTGTGACCTTGGGTGGGTTGTGACCAGCGTATTTCTGCACTGGCAGTGAAGGCACTGGCTTCATTGTTGTTGTATACATTGATATTGCTGCTGTTGCTAGTGGATTTGTTGTTCTACTTCTTGCACCTTGTGCACTGTCGCTGACAGCCACCTTTGTGCTGCCCAACTCTCTCATCATGTTAAATGAAGAGGTCATCATGCCAGCATAAGAATCACCTGTTCTCCAATAGGGGACTATTGATGAACCAAACACTTCGGAATACTCAGCAGAATCCGTCAAACTATCGATCAAAGCTTCAAATCCTTCTTCAGCTTGCAGCTTGATGCTGTTCTGAATCTCTTCTTGATTCAGTGGTGCTCTGCCAAGCAAGTGTTTGAAATTTAATTCAATACCCCTTTGAGGGGCGACAGAATGAAAATAGTGCTGCTTATAAAATTCAGATTTCGCAAGACCATTCACGAAATCACGTACTGTGATTTCACCATTCATTAATCGCGCTTCTAAGGATGTGCATCTTTCTAATTCAGTCGGTGGTTGATTACCATACACTTGGCGATACCCTGACTTGATAGTGCGTTCCAGCGCAGCTGAGTCACTGGGATGATATTCATCAAAAACTGAACCGAATGGACACTCACTATGAAGCCTAGGTCCAATGCCTAAACCCATTGACGAGCATGTGTTTCGCTTGAAGTCTGCAATGGATCCAGCAACTGTTCTTGCTACTGTATTTTTTCCTGCCTTGCTTGCTATTGAATACGAAGCTGACCTAGTTTTGTTTGTTGAGGCCATTCCAGCAGGACTGGTTTGCGTACTGAGCATGATGAGGTGGGAGGTTGGTGTTCAAGATATCTTTCCCTCAGAATGAGCATCAGTACGCAAATGCGTAGCTAATTGCCTTTATTCGGAGAAAAAAAATTTCTGTTTTGACGAAGGATTCGAGTTTTGATGGGTCAATTATCTATTTCTATAATTGCGTTCTCCGAGGAGTCGCATTTGTTGATCGAATTAATTTGACCAAAGATTTTAATATCTTCGATCAGGATTTCATTGGTTGATACAATGCAAATACGTCCATAGATGCTTCCTGAAATTCGTTAAAAAAAAGGGATGAGCCTTAGCTCATCCCCTCTATCACTTAAGAAACATCAGTTTCAACGGAACTGAGAATCAACCCAGGGAGTTGATGACGTAGTCCAGAAGCTGGTTGTATGCAGTCAGAGCCTGTGCGCTCATGTCGCGGGGGGCACAACCACGTGAGCGGATGTGGGAGAAGCCAGCAACATAGGTACCAGCATCGATGCTGAGTGCCTTATACACTTCCTTCTGACCGTTGATTGCCAGCTCGTCCAGGGGGCCGGTGCCACCGGTGACCAGGCAGTAGTTGATCAGACGCAGGTAGTGAACGAAGTCACGCTTGCACTTTTCCTTGCCTTCTGTTGCACACTTACGAGGCTGACGCCCAGTAGCACCATTGGGGTACTGGCTGTAAACAGCATCGACAGCTTCTTGAGCAACGGCGTCGTAGTTGCTAGCGAGCTTTTCAGCAGCTTCCAAACGTGCAGCAGCACGCTGAATGGAACCTTGCACAGACTCCATATCGGAGGCTGAAGGGAAACGTGAGGAGCTATCGGCTGCACCGATAACGGTGGTGATGACAGACTTCATGATTTAGAAGTGAAATGTTGAAATTTACTAGGATTCAGTCTGTGACTCAGCTAATAGCGCTGACCACCATGTCGAAGTAGCTAGCTGCTTCACCAGACAGGCTGGCGCAGTCACCAGAAGTGAGGGCCATCTTCTTGGCACCACTGTTGGTGTTAGTGATCAGAGCACTGGCAGCTGCCTTCATGATTGCCACGGCACGGGCGGCAGATCCTGTGGGAACACCCAGAGCAGCGTAGGTTTCGCGAAGTCCGTTCAGGCAACGATCCTGCAGTACGGACGCATCGCCGGCCAGCAGTGCGTAGGAGACGTAACGAAGAACGATCTCACCATCGCGCAGGCATGCAGCCATCTTGCGGTTGGTGTATACGCCACCATTGGGGGCGGTCAGACCAGTGTTCTCGCAGCAAATGCCTGCAACTGCGTCAGAGACGATGCAGCTGGCGTTTGAAGAAATGGCGTTAACTGCGTCCAAACGCTTGTTGCCATCAGCAATGAAGGCTTTCAGTGAGGCAAGCTCACCTCCACCGATAAAAGAGCCGCTGGAGTCAGCTGACACTGCAGCCCGGGAGAATGCGTCGAGCATAAGTTGTGGAATACGTGTTTGAGGGGGATGCATTCCGCATCACGAATGACAATAGCCTTGCTTGTTTGGACAGATTCTCAGACCCGCTTGTCAGGACACACAAGTTGACAAAAGAAAAGTCAGTACACATTCGTTGACATACGAAGTAACTTTTTTCACGGATTGCCTCTTGTCTTGATCCTGATTTCCATCACATCTGCTTAAGAACATGTTTGCACGTCCATTTCAGTGGTATCCATGGGGCCTCTTCTGCCAATTCTTCAAGTAAAGGTTTTTGATCAGTGAGCCCTAAGTTGAGGCATCCCCAAGCAGCAGCAATTCTTGATTTTGTGTATTGAGGGATTGTTTCTGCTAGCGCCAAACGAATGAGCTCAGCCTTGCTTTCTATTTTTTGAAGGCTAACTACGGATGTTAAGTAATAATGGGTTACGTAGTCGCTCCAAAGTTTTTCTTTTATTTCATCTATTAGTTCCAGTCTTTTTGGTATTTCTAGTCTCATTAGGCTCAGTGCTCCACCATATTGTCTGGCTTCATCTCTGTGCTGAAGATTGTTCACGATGTCCTCTGGATTAATGTCGCAAATCCATTCAGGCCTTAAATTTAATTTCTCAGGATTATCTTTTAGAAGTTCGCATATAAGTGATTCATACTCTGCCGCAACATTTGCGGTTTTCAATGGGTCTACTAAATTGAATGCACTTCTGGCTCGTAAAGACATCGATACAGGGGCATAAACGATATCCTTGATTCGGTGAACATCACCTGCATCCCCCAAATCAATGACCGCAGATCTTCTTCTTCCTGCAGTCTTGTCACTAAGTTGCGGAATCAAGTCATCAAGTTTTTCGATCTGATCATATACTTTTGCAAGATACGCCTTTGCTGCACCCGATACGAGCGGATTGGTGTCATTGCTTAGTAAATCTATCTTCGGCTTCGCATTGGTAACTTTCATTTTGCATAGGGCCTGAATTGAAGCACGTTTTTGAATATCTTCACCTTCTAAGGTGTTAATCAGAAGTTTCTCCTCATCTTTTGTAAGTTCTTGGCCGAGTTTTGTTATTGCATCGATAGCATTGATTACCGCTGCCTCATCTTCGCCGGATAGAACTTTGATGAGATATGGCTTCGCTCTTGGGTCTTTTCTTCTCCCCAAAGCATCAATAGCCTTGCGTCTTGTTATACGGTCGTATAAATTTTCTGGGCTTAGCTCTGTCGCAGCTAGTAATACTTGAAGTGATTCTTCTGTGTTGCTTGCACCTAGTCTTGTCGCAGCCATGTATTTATCAACGGGGCGATCTAATTTTTCAGGGTCTGCCAGAATCAAATTGATTGCCTTTTCTTCGGTAAGACCTTCAGTCAGATTGTCAAAACGTTCCGCCATTTTATGAGAAAGCTGGGCCGCCGCTTTTAAATTTTTTATATCCTACTGGATTGATATTCTGTTGATTCTATAAGTTTTACAATTTACTATATTGAACGCCTCCCCCATCAGTCTTGTCTGTTCCCGGGTTGCGTTCACTGTCTACGTGAACTTTTCGTTAATCCTTGTTTCTGTTATAGTGTTTCGATAGGCTTATATGATTATGCCAGCTTCCCCTGAACGCGAAAAAGCTTTGTCGCTATTTGTAGATCGTATTACTGATAATCCTAGCCTGCAAAATAATCTCAATCTAATTAATGATACAGCGGGTTTAAAGTCTTTCGTTGATGGCATTGATTCATCAATTACTGGCATGGCATTAATACCTTTAGAACAGGCAACAAGCCCACCGAAAATTACTGTCGATTCTGGCATTCTTGAGGCTAATATTCCTTGGCGCCTTTTACGTTGTCCAGGTGGTCCGCTGGTGCTGCAGATGATTTGTAGCAAAATTAATTTTGCTCTTTGGATTGAATCTTGTTGATTTTCGATGGACTCTCAATTACTTGAATTCGTTAATGCTGTTGTTTATGACCACAGTATTGCTACTGGCCTGAAGGCTTGTAAAACTGATCATGACATTGTCGACTTTGCAGAATCCAAGGGCTTTGTTTTTTCCCAATCTCAGTGGAATGATTTTGTCAGTAATGATCTGTCTTTATTGAGTTCCGAAGATCTCGATGTTGTATCGAATACTGCAGCTGATCATTGGACATGGGCTTTTCGAAGAGTAAAGCCTTGGCGTAATATGTTAATGCCTGGTGTTTGATCACAAACGCCACAACAAGGATTGAATTATGTTATGGTTACAAAAAATTCTTTCTGATGTCAGCCGATTCATCCTCTATACAAGACTCAAATCTTGAGGCATTTATTTCACTTGTTCTTAGCGATAATAAGCTAAAGACCGAGATTAAATCTGCGTTAAATCAAGATCAAGTGATTTCAATCGCTGCTTCAAGAGGTTATGAATTTGACTCTTCGGCTATACTTAGAAAATGGAGCAAGCATACTGATTTTGCCGGTGACACTTGGATGGGTTGGTTTGATGATTAAATCTTTAACTGCTAATGTCTGAATATCTAGTTTGTCGACTCCCTTTTTTTGCCCAGTAAGTCACTATATTTTCGCCTCCAGGTCTTGGTACGCTACAAGTAGCTCTTAGTATTTTAAATGATCTTCTTGGACCCATTGGCCAGTTACCTACGGCTTCTATTTTCCTAATTCTTCCTCCGATTGATTGTATACACACTTCAAATTTATCTAATTGAGTCTGATCTACCGTTTCAAAAATAAAGTCTGTACCAACGCATATGAGATGCTGTGATCTGACCCATGTTTTTAATTGTTTTAGTTTGTCTTCCATTCTTCAATTTTTCCTTCATTAAATTGCTCTGCTTTTATTTGATCAGAATAGCTTGCAATTCTTTTGAAGACTAGTTTTCCATGCTCAGAGCCCCATACTTGCTGATCATTTTTGGGATCGTAGCCACGGTCTCGACTTATCCATTGATGTTTATTGACTTCGACTTCGCTAACAAGATAAGTTATTTTTCCATCTCTTGGAACTAAACATTTTTTACCAGGCTCAACTTTGCCAATATAATTACCTGGCAAGTTTTCGCGAAAGTGCATTGAACATCCACACCTTTGCGTAAGAGTATCTTTGTTTAGATGTTTGAGCAGATCTGGATTTTTACCTGCTCCCGCAATGCGTTGAGCATTGTCAAAGCCGTAGTTGTTAACAATAAAGATGTCATCTGAGATTTCAAGACTATGTATACCTTGTCTATAGGGTTCCCATGGAGCAAATTCATAAACTTGTTCTGAATAAAATCCTACACCATTGAATATTTCCCAGGGAAGAGGTCTGAAATATATATGTATGCGAGCAAAATCTTTTGGATTCTCCTGTGACTGATCAATGTTGTCATAGCATCCAGCCAATGTTTTTGCAAAGTTTTCTATATCTTTAATTGTTTTCATTTTATTTATAGGCTAATTCTTTTTACTTCTGAGGCGAATGATGTTTGCAGTATTCCGCTCCCTTCCGAGGTTTTCAAAATGGATGATCTACATCTGACATTTTCACTTACAAACCATATCCTTTCCTCTGCTATTGATTGTTCATAATGTGTTTTCAGGACCAATGTCCCATCGCTCGAAAATTGATAACTTGACTGCGCTATCTGTGCTTCGGCATAGCCTAGGCTTCGTATTAATAAACCACTTTCATCATCTTTCTTCAGTGGAATTATTATACAAGTACCCGAAGAGACTTCGGAAGGATCGTCTGGTTCCCAGTCGCTCTCCGCAGACCAGCTCATCTTAAATGGTTGAATAAATGTATGCACTTCAATCTCATTTTTTTTGTAATTTTGGTATAACTCATTAACCCCTTCTTCATTTTTATCAATTTTTTCAATCGTTATTTCACTAAGCACTTCTTCAAATTGCTGAAATGCAAGTGAATGGCCCGATCTCATTGATCTCCAGGATCCTTCGCTTTGAGCAATGAATTGCTCAATTGTCATTGTTTTACTATCTAAAATCGGTTTGACGCTCATCCAGCTTTGAACGGTTTATCTGGATCATATTAACCATAGAATCGACCATGAGGGATACCGCCATTGGTGTAGACGAGACTGATTGTTCAAATTCTGTTTGATTCTCTTGATTTTGTGGGCTGGAACGATAAATGGGCATAATTAATAATCTGAAAGTTTTAGATTGTTGCTTTGATTGTCTAGTTATCATCTCACGTAGTGAGAATTCCTAGGCTTTAAAGCGTAAAAGTTAAATTTTTGAAATAGAAACGATTTTGCCGCCTTGGGACAGGATCGTTTTAATTGTTGCAGACATTGATGTTTGAGCTATGACTGAACGCTGCTCAACGCGACGATTAGCACCTACCTGGCGATTTGACGTCCAACAAATTGTGATTTTATTGGAGAAGCCAACACCTTTTCGCTCAACCGTTGCTGGCGCACTATCCATACAAAGACTTTTCAGAAGCTTGGAATCCTTGGATGCATTGTCGTAACCCGCAAAACCTGCATCTAATGCATTAGATCTTGCGTAGTTTAATGTTTTCCCCCCAATCATGCTTTCGTTGGCACGATTATAAGGGACTTTGTCAACGCCAAAGGCGGCATAGTATTCGTCAGAATATGTATAGCTTGTGATTTCTGCCTCATATCCTTCTTCCTGAAGAAGCCTTACATGACTCATCAGTTCGGCTTGATTATGTGGTGGCCGTCCTAAAAGATGTTTGAAATTTAATTCAACAAACCTGTAGGGGTTATTCGTTTCCAGAAATAATTTTTTGTAGGTATCGGATTGAGCCATTGCCGTGACAAGGTCTTGTACTGACAAGTCACCATTCATAAACAGAGCTTCAATGGATGGATTCTTGTCCAGCTCCATCAAGTGTTTATTGCCGAAGACTTGCTTGTAGGCTTGATTGATGACATCAGCCGAATGACTGATGTCTACATTGGCTTTTGACGAAAGAGTTGTGATTTGAGACATTGGTTTTTTGTTATGTATGCAAAAAATAGGGGTCGTTTTTGCGACCCCAATTAATTAGTGATTTATTAGTTACATCACTTCTGTGATTGACGTGATTGTGCCACCCCGCGCATGAATGTATTTCATTTGGCTGGACATATCTTTGCCGGAAACAAGATATGTGTTGCCCGCTGTTCTTTGTCGAGTTCTTGCTGACTGAGTCGATACAGTGATTCTGAATCGCTTCGTTGTTTGATCTGCCGATCCCGATTGAGTACCTGTACGATTAATTCTGGTTGATGTTTTGCTCCATCCACTGGGTACACTATTTGTAGCAACTGATCTCACAAGGCTGGATCCGGTTAGTACGGTATCGCTTGCAGCGAAGCCTTCTGCCAAGTTGAGATGTCTGTTGAACGATACCTGAGCTCGACCATTCTCGCTAAGGATCCGTGCGTAAGGAACAGTATCCTCTCCATAGATATTTTGATATTCACTACTATCTACATAGCTGCTAATTTCAGCTTCATACCCACCTTCTGCCAAGATTTTGGTGTGTTCACTGATTTCTGCCTGAGATTGAGGCGCTCTACCGAGAAAATGTTTGAAATTCAGTTCAATGAATCGATACGGAGCATTGGATTCAAAGAATCTTCGCTTGTATTCGGCAGACAGTCCGATGGCACGAACCAGTTCTCTTGTGCTTAAAAATCCTTCTGCATACTTGCTTTCTGCACTGATAGCCCTTTCAAATTCCATCAAATGGGGGTTGCCCATCACGTGCTTGTAGGTTGCGCGGATTAAAGCATTGACCTGATCCGCTGTATCACCAGGGCAGCGCTGGTATTTCTCCTGCTCTCTTTGCGCTAATCCGAATGTTACATACGCATCGCCTCTCAGTGGGCCAGAATCTTTCCCACTTGTAACACCAGGTGCTTTTGGAGCGAATTTCGTTGAGGTAATACTGGCTTGTGTGGGTGCAAAGCTGAAGGCTTGGCTTGGAACACTAATTCTTGGGGCAACACCACTAGCAAGGTTTCTTGTTAGCGCTGGGCTACCACCTCTCGCGCTATCACTTCCTGCAAAGCTTTTGGAAAGAGCTGCCAACAGCGGAAATGCCGCTGTTGATAGGTCAGCTGGAGAATTCCAAGAGCGTGCGTAGGGAACAACATCGCTCCCAAAAACTTCTAAGTACTCTGCGGAGTCGACAATGCTGTCAACGACTGTGTCATATCCGCTGGATGACAAGAGCTCAATCTTTTTGGAAACCTCACCCTGATTCTCTGGTGCGCGACCCAGCAAGTGCTTGAAATTCATTTCAATGCCGCGTTGAGGGGCAACACTTTCAAAGAATCTCTTCTTGTAGAAACTCGATTTGGCGAGCCCTTTAACGAATTCCCTTACCGTTAAGCGACCATCTTTTAGTTGAGCTTCTAGTTCTGTGCAACGCTCGAAATCCATCACATGAGCATTACCCAAGACTTGTCGGTATGCAGCATTGATCGTTGTAGCAAGCGCAGAAGCGTCATCAGGGCTGTAGCACTCACTTGTCACCCTATGGGGGCAGTCGCTGTGGGATCGTGGCCCCACACCAATCGCCATTTGGTCACAGGATTGCTTTAAAAATTCTCCGGGTGTTAATGCTGCTTTTTTCTCCTTTTTACCTTTGTGCTGAAACTGAACTGGTTGATCCCATTTCTTAGTCGCACCGAACCCTTGAGCTTGCTGATTGTTAGACATCTGTTTAGTAAATTGAGTTGAGTAAGTTGTTGAATTGAAAAATTAGTTCACAGGAGTGATGCTTGCTATTTTCCCACCTTCCTTGTGAATTCTTTTGAATTGCTCGGAAAGTTTGTCAAATGGAACGTAGAAGATTCTATTACTTCTTGTGTATCTAGAAATTCTTCGAACGTTGTTTGCGCTGTAGGCAGTGACTTCGACTCGGTATGTAATTCCTTGGTCGCCAGCACCCACGCCCAATCTTGCTGGTGCATCCTGCAAGTTTGTTGATGGTCGGAAGCTCCATCCCTGGGTTTCAGTGGATGATGGTGGAATGACAGCTAATGGTTTGTTTTGGTAAACAGCACCACCTAATTTGCTCTTGATACCTGAAAGATCACCTTTAAGGCTGCTGCTGCTATTACCTCGAAGTAGCTGAAAACTCCAGGTAAATTCCTGCATTGTTCCACAGCTTTCTGTCTTCCATCCTCTTTGGTATGGAACCACCCATTCACCAAAGTAATTTTGATATTCTTCGGAATCGAGGAAGCTATCAATATCATCTTCATATCCTTGGCTATCGAGTCTTTCTGAATGAGCTCTCATTTCTTCAAAATCTACGGGAGCTCTTCCGAGTAGATGTCTGAACGTCAATTCAATGTAGCGATATCTGGCACAACTCTCAAAAAACCTGCTTCGATAAAGGTCGCTTTTTGCCAATCTCCGAATGAACTCTCTAACACTGATCTCTCCCAGTTTGAACTGAGACTCTGAGACAATTTGTCGCTCGCTGTCCATGACATAGGCATTGCCAAGAACTTGCTTGTACAAAGAGCGAATGATTTCCTCTTTGTTCGCGTCAGTTGCTCCTGGCAAGAGTTCGACAGGTGCTTCGCTGTCCTGAGAGAAGCGTTCGACCCCAAGTAGCGAGGCAGGACCGAAGGGCATGGATGAGCTCGCGTTTCGCCCTGCAATGATCGTCTAGATGGCTTGCGGCCAACCGCTTTCTTTATAAACCTCAATCAATTGTGTTCATATGTTGCCTGTCGTGCGCAACCCATTGAATTGCGGGCGGGTGGCGTGCAAACGATTGCGACTATGCATGCAGTTTTGTAAATAAACTTTCGTCGGCTCCCCTCCCCGTGTTATTCCAGCGATTCAAGGCTTGTGCGAGTTGTTGATCTGGTTAATGGGTTCCAGCAATCCAGCTCAGCACTCGGACGGTTCAATAGATATTGAATTTGCTCTCCCAATCCTGTGCATAATGTGAAATCAGCACCCTTGATTGATTCAACATTCTCTAAGTTTGCTCCTTGAAGATTTGCACCCCTGAGATCTGTCATATTCAATTCACTAGTTCCAAATCGTGTATCTCGGCACATTGTTCCTCTCATAATCGCTGATCGCAGATCTGCTCCAGCCAGTGAGACACCATCCAGTAGTGCTCCCGACAAGTCGCTTCCGCTGAGGTAGGCTCCCATCAACGACGCTTTCCTTAAATCCATTTCCCTTAAGTCAGTGCCGTTCAGATAGGCACCATTGAGCTTAGCCCCCGGACCAATTGCTCCACTTGTCGAAATATCAAATTGATCAGGGAATTTTGTATCACTATCGTATTTCGCTAGACGTAAATCTGCTTCATTCAACTGGCATAAGGACAAATCGGCTCCCCGTAGATCACATCTACAGAGTTTTGCTTTCGTGAGATTGAGCTTGCCTAATTTAATCCTTCTCCAATCTGCACCTCTCGCATCAACGATTCCGTCTTCCAGTTTCTCTGGACTAGTCTCTTCTGGTTTTTTCCATTGATCTAAGTCGAGTTTCTTTGAATGCCCCATGTTGATCTTTAAGTTCTCAGCATCGATACTGCAATTGTAATCAATAGACGTGTGATTTCGATACCTCCAGCAACGATGAGAGCAAGCCAAAGCCTAAGTGCAAACGTTGGGACCTTCCCATTCACCCAATTGGCAGACATTTCTGCTGGCGTTTCCAGGGCAAGTTTCCCTTGTGCAGAGGGAGCTCGCATTTGTAGTGAGTCACGCCAGTCCATTCCGTAGCGTGGATATTTTTGATAAATTGGCAATTCACCAATACTTTTCCCTGGCAGTATTCTTGAACGTTGTTGTGGTACGAGGTCGTAACCAAAGCTTTCCATGTATTCATTGCTTTCCAGTATTTCGTCTACAAATCGTGTAAATCCTTTCTCTCCTATCAACACGGCCCATGACCTTCTTTCCGCATCGCCGTGGACTGGTCTGCCTAATACACGCCCAACGACCTGGTCCACCATTCTGTAATTTGAACTGCATTGGTAGTAACCCTGTTGAAACCTCTCAGAAAGAAGCAACCCCCTAATAAAGTCCCGAACGGTTATGTTTTTACTTCGAAGTTGTGATTCAAGATTTGGGTCTTTATCACAGCTCATTGCGTGAAAAAATATTTGTCGATATGCCTTCTCGATTAATGCATCGATCGTCGTCCTGACTCCTTCATCACCTGCTGCTACAGATCCAATGTTCTGTGGCTGGTTTGTGCTGTTATCACCCGCCAGATCTGTAACACGGGAATTTTGAGTTGATAGCGGGTGTTCAAGTAGCGGGATTCCCATGCGTGACTTCTGAGTATATTTACTTTATCCTATCCGCCTCGAGCCTCACTCGTGCATTGATAGGTCTTATCAGGTCTTAACAGCAGCAATATTAAGTTCTTGCATGAGATGCTCAAAAATATTTGTCAGTTGTGCTTTGCCCTTGGCAGTTCCCACCTCCTCTATTGTCAAAATTTCAAGGTATCTGAGAGCTGTGCTTAGCCCGCTTATCGGAACACCCATTTTTTTATAAAGTTCTCTTAGGGCAGCCATTCCTTTTGGGCTGGTGAACTTTGTTTTGTTGCATGCATATGCATAATTAATAACTCGATGAAATTGCCAGCAATCACTCCAGCAGGCTTCTGCTCTTTCAGTTGGATATAGTGCTCCTCCTGGCTTTACTAGATCAGGCTGTTCCTCCAGCAGTCCCTTTCTTGATGCTGTAACCAGATCATTTGATTTGGTTTGAATCTTTGATATTTCGCTTGTAATTGTTCCTGAGATTTTGCAAATCTTTCTGATCTCCTCTTGCGTCAAATGTCTTTTCTCTTCGTCTGCATTCTTTATGGCTGTTCTCACTTCAATGTTCAGAGTTATGTCATCACTCAATCCTTGAACTTTCGCCTTTTTAATTAATTCATTGATTTGCGGACTCGATTCACTCATGCCCTC
The DNA here is from genome assembly GCA_003208975.1 of Synechococcus sp. AG-676-F02. Classification (GTDB taxonomy): domain Bacteria; phylum Cyanobacteriota; class Cyanobacteriia; order PCC-6307; family Cyanobiaceae; genus Parasynechococcus. Next base: position 3,772 of record QCTY01000008.1, on the reverse strand, counting down.
AATTTATTTTTCATAAATTAATTTACGCCCTTTGTTCGCCCAAGATCCCCTTGTTTATAACTCTTTACTTTTGCCTTCTCGCATTTTTGTGCCGTTGGATTTGCTTTGCGGCTGACAATTATTATCAACTCTTCGTCGTTTCTTATCATCGGCACCTTTGGTTCTTTGGAATGCTTCTGTGCTGTGCTGCGTATCTACTTGCTTTCTTTTTTGATTTATTGATTTTACGTGAGCTCTAGTCCCTTTGTTTGATTCTCTTAGTTGCTTTGTTTTGTGTTTTTTTCGTTTTTTAGACTTCAATCTGTTGGTTGAACCTCTTTGGCCCGCAAGCGCCTTGGGCCGTGCTTGAACTATTGCAAAGATTTTTCTCGTAATCTCATAATCCACTGTATTTTCCCCGTATTCACATCTTTTTTATGCCAGCCCTTAAGTACAAGAGAGACTTCACCCATCAACAAACAGTTTCTTTTGCGCATTCCAATTCTGTTGATGCGGCTAAAAGTTCTGGTTCTTTCAAGTCAAGGGCTGCTGCTACGCCTGCAGAGTTTAAGCAAAATCAATGTGCATCAATGGGCATTGGGATGGGCCCGCGTCTTCACGAGGTTTGCCCCTTCTCGGCCGTTAATCATTCCTATGCCGCTGCAGGCGAGTCATCTCTCGAGCTTGCAATTTCTTCTGCCTACAAACAGGTCTTTGGCAATATCAGTATCAATGACAGTCAACGGCTGACATCTTTGGAGGCTTTCTTGCGGGATGGCCGCATCAAGGTTCAGGGATTTATGGCTGGTTTGGTTAAATCTGACTTGTATAAGTCCAAGTTTTTCCATGCTGTGTCACCTATTCGTGGCATCGAACTCACCACCAAGCATCTGCTCGGACGTCCTCCTATTGATCAAGTGGAAATCGGAGCTTCTGTCAAGTTCATTGCGGATCATGGGTTTGATGCCTTTGTTGATTCTTTGGTGACTTCCGAGGAATATCTTGAAACTTTTGGCACTGATACGGTGCCTTACCTGCGGGCCTTTAAATCTGAGGCCAGAGCATCATGCTCAACCTTCCTGGGTATGGCTGAGGTTACGCCCGCTAACGCCGGCTCCGAAAATGCGATGGGCGGCATGAGCCTTCTTGTTGGCTACCTCAATAAGGGTGTCAAATTGCGGGCCCCCGCTTTTGTTTCTGACTCCGGACCTTTCTCTTACACCAGAGCTGTTGGTGATGCTCGTAACGCAGCATTCCAGCGTATGTACGGTGGAAAGTTCAGCTACGGTAATTGAGCTTCTCTGAAAGATTTCTTGGGGGTTGGCTTAGGCCAGCCCCCTTTTTTTGTCTATTTGCCAATCATTCCATTATTTGCACTTTTCTTTGTTCTGTGGCCTAGCTTTTTGTTCGCGCAACCGGAGTGGCAGTTAACCAGCCATGTCTCTCCAAGTAGAATGCCCAGACCAGGTCTTCTCCTAGGCCTGGGCAATAGGAAGCTGCTGCTTTCGCAACTTCCTCTATCACGCCCATCTTGGTCAGTAGTTTTGCGGCCTCTAAGGCACTATTTGCATTTGCTCCTCTGATGGCTGATCCCACAACCCAGGTGAGTTTGGTCGTGATCAAATCGCCACTGTTTTTATCACAGGCCAACAATAGATTGTCTGTAGATTCGTTCTGTTGAAAGGTTTGCTTCCAGAGGTCGATATTCTCGTTTAGGAGATTAATCTGAAAGTAATTCTCTCCAATGGCATAGTTCAGTTTGCCTTTATCCCCTGCGTTACCTCGAAGGGATTCAATTCTTGGATCCGTCAGCACATTCATCCGGGGCCTTCCGATCGAACTCAATGTAAGACAGCATGAGGTTATGGGTCACACCTCGATTTTCCCTTTTGCTTTTGACTTGTTCTTGAGCACACCAGTGAGAGTTGCCAATGCGAACATGGCCAGAAGAGCGAGGCCGAGGGTGATGCTTGCTCCCTGGGCCGCACCGGCTCCCACGGCAACCAGAATCGAATCGCTGATCAGCACGCTGATCAACAGGGCCGGTGCAAATAGCTTCCAATCGGTGCGGCTGATTCCAATCGCGTAGCTCAGAAAGTCGAACAGCCCTGTCATCAGCAGTCCGGTCATTAAAAAGAAGTTCCCTTCCAGTTGGTTCTTGGAGAATCCGTCGATTTTCTCCATCGCTCGTGCCCCTACCAAACGGCTCACTGGGCTCCGCCCCCATCGTCTTGCGATGAAGAAGGCTGAACTGCAGAACACCAGATCCGACAGGATGATCGTGATGTAGCCCAGTTTGAAACCGAGCAGAGATCCCGCGAATAGCGAATAGACGGAGCTTGGTAAGGCTGGAAGAATGATGCTGATGCCCCGCAAAAGAAACAGTCCTAGGGGTGCCCAGAAGCCCATGTCATCCACGGCCTCCTTTAAAGGACCAATGCCGTAGCGCTGCAGATACACCACAGCAATGATTAAAACGGCCACCCAGGCGCTGATCTTGAGGACCCTTTTCCACTGCCAGGCCATTTCGTTCCGCTGTCAACCGAGGAAATTTAAGTCAGCCCTCCCTTGATCTCTGGGTGTTTACATGCCTAATAGCATCGATACCATCGGCGAAATCTCCTTTTCACGAGGCCAGCCCGGTGACCATCTCTTCCCCGCGCTCCGCTTTTGAGCAGCAGCTTTGCAGTCAGCTGTTGAGTCTTAGCGGAGTCGCTGAGATCCTTGCTGACCGTGTGATGGCCCTTGAAGCCAGGCTGGCCGAAGTAGAGGGCCAACAGTTGGCGGATGCGGCAGACGTTGCCATCAACGATGACGCCGATGAGCTCCTCTCCGCAAGTGAGGAGAAAGTTCGCATGCTGCGGGATCGGTTGGCACCGGTCGAGCTGGCAGAACCTCAACCTCCGGCTGAGGAGACAGCTGAAGTGATCCAGTTGACGCCTGACAATGAGGACACTGCAGAACCGAATGCTTCCAGTAATGACACTGAGTATGTCGATGATCCTCAGATCGACCTGATGACAGCCTGATCAGTTGAGATCGAGGAGCCTGATTCGAAAAGCGGCCACCTGTCTTGCCATCTCTGGCGAGCTGATCAGGAAAGGGTGGTCGGTCATTTCAGCTAAAACTTGCTCGACAAAGTCGATTTCGGTTGAATCTGCTGTTGCTTGACTCTTCAGACGCTTCCAGGTTCTGTCAAAAACCATGGCAAAGCTGTCGGCGTTGTCGAAGACTCGATCCGTTCCGGCATCCGGTGAGATGTACGACACGAAATGAGTGCAAACATTGCATGCCAGGACCCAGATTTGAACTGGGGACACGGCGATTTTCAGTCGCCTGCTCTACCAACTGAGCTATCCCGGCTTGTCGTTTTCACGACACTGCGATCCTAAATCACCGCCTGGGTCGGAGGTTCGGTGTACGGGCCAAACAGATCAGGCCACGCACGTGGTGGCCTGCTTTTGTGAGGGCTGTCTGTGCTGCCAACGCCGTTGCTCCTGTGGTGAGAATGTCATCCACAAGCCAGAGCTTCTGAGGCTGATTCGAGGGTGGGCTTTGAAAGGCACCTTTCAGGTTGATCAGCCGCTGGCGACGATTGAGATGGTGCTGGCCAATGCCGGCTTGCGAACGTTGCAGCAGATCGCGCTGCACGTCGCCCAGCCCAGCGGCCATTTGCAATGGCAGCAGATTGCCGCGCCGGCGTTTCCAGCTTGGAATCGGCACCAGCCCCTCGCCCTCCATTTCGGGGAGCAGGGGTTTGAGGTTGTTCAGCAGGGCGTTCAAGACCCGTTCG
>QCTY01000007.1:0-38712 GCA_003208975.1 Synechococcus sp. AG-676-F02 | reverse complement strand
CGATGTCTTGAAGACGCTTGAGGGCCATGCCCTCCTGACGGCGGAGATCACCTTCAACTGTGAAGGTGTCAGCAGCACCGCGCAACTTCTGCAGGTCGGCGTCCTCGAGGTCCTTCACCCGTGTATCCGGGTTCACACCGGTTTGAGCCAAAATCGTTTTGGCCCGGGTGGGTCCAATTCCGTAGATATAGGTCAGAGACACTTCAACCCGCTTGTCGCGGGGAATGTCAACGCCGGCGATCCGTGCCACGAAGTTTCAATCGAGAAGGACATAAGCCTCCGATGCATCGGAGGCGGGGGTTGTTGGCTGCACAGGGAGTGAAGCCTGAGTCGCTTTGCCGGACTTCAGCCCTGGCGTTGCTTGTTGCGGGGGCGCTTCTTGTTGATCACATAGATGCGACCCCGGCGCCGGACGATCTGATCGTCAGGACTAATTTTTTTGACTGAGGAACGCACCTTCATGGGGCGAAGCTCTCCAAATTTCCAAACGGCAACCGTATCACACGGGTTAACTCAATACATTACGAATTTGCTGGGTGATCGCCTCAACACTCCCGTGTGCTGGAACGGAGATGAGCAGGCCTTTGTCTCGATAGAACTTGATGAGCGGAGCTGTTTTTTCGCGATAAACCTCAAGCCTATTGCGAATCACCGCTTCATTGTCATCGGCACGACCCCGTCCGAGCAGGCGTTCGATCAGCACGCCATCGTCGAGTTCCAGCAGAACCACAGCTTCGATCGGTTGTTGCAGCTCTGCCAGCAGTGGCTCCAGCGCTTCGGCCTGGGGCACGGTGCGAGGGAAGCCGTCGAGAAGCCAGCCAGGTCCACCCAGGCTTTTCATCTGGCTTTCGACGATGGCAAGTACCAGGGCGTCACTGACCAGTTCGCCGCGGTTCATCAGCGCTTCGGCTTCCTTGCCGAGCTCCGTTCCTGCAGCCACCTCACCACGCAGTAGATCTCCAGTGGAAAGATGCTTCATGCCACTGGATTCGCAGAGCAGGGCAGCCTGGGTGCCCTTGCCGGCTCCAGGGGGTCCGAGGAATAGAAGGCGGGTTTTCATCGTTCGTTGCGGTGGTCTGAATGAATGGATGCGCTGGTGCGCAAGGGATCACTGGCGGACCAGACCCTCGTAGCGCTGAGAGATCACGTAGGTCTGCACCTGTTTAGCGGTGTCAATGGCCACTCCCACCAGGATCAGCAGGGACGTCGCCCCCAGCCCCTGGAAGGTCTGCACGTTGGTAGCCCGCTCGACGGCGGCCGGAATGATCGCAACGGCACCAAGAAAGAGGCCGCCCAGCAGGGTGAGTCGGTTCTGCACTCCGGAGAGGTACGTCGCTGTTGCGCTGCCCGGCCGCACCCCGGGGATGGCAACACCCCCTTTCTTCAGATTGGACGCGATGTCCGTGGGGTTCACCGTGAGTGAGGCGTAGAAGTAGGAAAAACCGAGAATCAGGCTGAAGAACATCAAGGTGTATGGCCATGGGTTGGCAGCACCGGGATTGAGGCTGCTGGCAGCACGGATCAACCATTCACTTTTGGTGACGTTGGCCAGAGTGACCGGAAGGATGAAAAGAGCCGACGCAAAAATGATCGGCATCACGCCACCGGCGTTGAGCTTCAGGGGCAGGTAGCTCTGGCGCGTGGGCAGAACCCCGGCGCCGCCGATCTGACGCTTGGCACTCACGATCGGAATGCGTCTGGCACCTTCTTGAACAAAGATGATTCCAACGATCGTGACCAGAAAGACCAGCAGGAGAACGACGATGCCGAGAACCGTGTTCCTGTCACCGGTCTGAGCGGCTTCGATGGTGGCACCAAGGGTTCTGGGCAGCGACGCGACGATGTTCAGGAAAATCACAAGGGATGCTCCTTGGCCGATGCCTCGCTCGGTAATCACCTCGCTGATCCACATCACCACCATTGATCCCGTTACCAGGCAAAGCGCTGTCTGGACGACGAACACGGATTGACTGACTCCTTCGACGGCGTACTGGCGCAGGATCAGAGCGAAGATCACGCTTTGGATCAAACCCCATCCCAGCGAGACATAGCGAGTGATCTGAGCAATCTTGCGGCGCCCGGCCTCTCCTTCGTTCTTCTGAAGGTCCTCCAGTTGCGGGATGGCTCCCGTCAACAGCTGGAGAATGATCGAAGCATTGATGAATGGCAGGATTCCCAGCGCGAACACCCCGAGTGTGGAGATGCCGCCGCCGGTGAAAATATCCAGGAAGCCCAGCAGTGAGCCGCCCTGGTCGATGAAGCTGGCGAAGGCGTCTCTGTCAATGCCTGGGATGGGGATGTAGATCCCGAAACGCACCAGCAGAAGCAGTCCCAGGGTGGTGAGGACCCGGTTGCGCAAGCCGGAGTTGCCGATCAGCTGACTGATGACTTCGGCGGCGTTGGGGTTGCGTCCCCGACTGACAAGCATGGACAGGAGGAGTTGGGTGGGCTGAATACAGCGAATCCGCCCGTGGACCGAAGCCCAGAGGACGGTTCAGACCATAGAACTGAGGAGGGGTGACCCGCTCCGTTCAGGCCAGGATTTCGCAGCTGCCGCCTGCTGCTTCGATCTTGGACCGGGCGGAGGCGGTGAAGGCAGCGGCCTGAACCGTCAACTTCACGCTGAGGTCACCGTTGCCAAGAATTTTCAGAGGGTGCTTCGGGCTGGTGACGGTGCCATCTTTCACCAGGGAATCCAGATTCACGGTGCTGCCGTCCTTGATGGAATTCAAGGCCGACACGTTGAGCACCGTGAAGTGCTTCTGGTTCACCAGAGGAAAGTGCTTCAGCTTCGGGACCCGGCGGTAGAGCGGCATCTGACCACCCTCGAAACCGGGGCGCGTGGGCCGTCCGGAACGGGATTTTTGGCCCCGCATGCCGAAGCCACAGCTGGCTCCCTGGCCCGCAGCGATGCCACGGCCTTTGCGCAATTTGCGACGGCGAGCGCCCTTGTTGGGTTTTAAAGAATCAAGTCGGAGAGTCATCGCGAATCAGGAGTAGATCTGCTCGAGGGAGATTCCCCGTTCCTTGGCTGTCTCCTTGTGGGTACGGAGAAGAGACAGGGCCACCATGGCAGCCCGTGCGTTGTTCAGGGGGGTCTTGCTGCCCAGACGCTTGGCCAGGACGTTCTTGATACCGGCGAGTTCCAGCACTGTGCGGATGGAACCACCCGCGATCACGCCGGTACCCGGCGCTGCAGGACGGATCAGAACGCTGGCAGCACCATCACGGCCATTGGACAGGGTCGGGATGGAATTGTGGCGGGTGAGGGGCACCTTCACCATTTGCTTTTTGCCATCGGCAACGCCCTTTCGTACGGCACCGATGACATCGCCGGCTTTGCCGACACCGACACCGACCTGACCTTTTTCGTTGCCGACGACAACGATGGCCCGGAAGCTCATTTTCTTACCGCCTTTGACGGTCTTGGAGACACGGCGGATTTGCACCACGCGCTCCTGCCATTCGGAATCGCGCTCTTGTCCGCGACGTCCACCGCGACGATCGCCGCGACGTCCATCGCGGTCACCGCGACCACGGCGCTGTTCCTGCTGTTGCTGCTGGCCATCAGCTGCGGCAGGAACATCGGCCGCGCCCGGCACGGCATTGGAGTTGGACTGGGGGGAGGAATCGGTCATGGGTTAGCAGGAGTCAGAACTGAAGGCCCGCTTCCCGGGCGGCGTCGGCAAGGGCTTTCACCCGACCGTGGTACAGATTGCCACCACGGTCGAAGACCACCTGCTGGATGCCTTTGGCGATGGCGCGTTTGGCCACCAGTTCGCCGACGGCGACGGAGGCATCGCAACTGCCGCCGTTGGCCTTGAGGCCTGAGCGCAGTTCCTTGTCAACGGTCGACGCCGAGCAGAGCGTGCTCTGGGCGGCATCGTCGATGACCTGGGCGTAGATGTGATTGTTCGAACGGAACACAGCCAGCCGCGGACGGTCGGAGGTTCCGTTGATGTGGCGACGCAGCCGGCGGTGGCGTTTTTGCGTCTGCTGTTTGCGAGAAAGTTTGGACATGCTGAGGTACGGGTGGGACGGTCAGGACAAGGCTTATTTCTTGCCGGACTTGCCCGCCTTGCGCAGGATCCATTCGCCTTCGTAGCGGATGCCTTTGCCCTTGTAAGGCTCGGGCGGACGAATGGCGCGGACTTTGGCGGCTTCGTTGCCCACCAATTCCTTGTCAATGCCGGAAACGATCACCTTGGTGTTGTTCTCCACCTTGAAGGTGATTCCTTCAGGGGGATTGACTTCCACCGGGTGGCTGTAGCCAGCACTCACCACAAGGGTTTTGCCCTTGACCTGGGCCCGGGAACCCACGCCGATGATTTCAAGGCTCTTGCTGTAGCCGTTGTTGACACCTTCGATCATGTTGGCGACGAGGGCACGGCAGAGACCGTGACGTTCGCGTGAGATTCGCTTGGTGCTCGTGGCAGAAACAACGATGAAATTGTTTTCCTGGCTGACACTGACGCCGTCAGGAAGGGTGCGTTCCAGCTCTCCCTTGGGTCCTTTGACCTTGACGGTCAGACCGTCGAGGGACACGGTCACCTTGTCGGGGACGGGAACGGGGTTTTTACCAATACGTGACATGGTTCAGCTCCGGATCAGTAGACGTAACAGAGCACTTCGCCACCAACGCCTTCGCGGCGTGCATCGCGGTCGCTCATCACTCCTTTAGAGGTGGAGATGATGGCTACTCCAAGGCCGCCGAGGACTTTTGGAAGGCCACGGGTGTTCTTGTAAATGCGCAGACCAGGCTTGCTGACCCGCTGCATGGAGCGAATGGTGGGGAGACGGTGCTTGCCGCTGTACTTGAGGGCGAGCACTAACTCTGTGCGAACGCCTTCACCCTGTTCGCTGATTTCGGAGATGAAGCCCTCCTGTTGCAGCACCTTGGCGATGCTGCGGGTCATCCGCGAAGCGGGGATTTTGGTGGTCTCGTGACGCTTTTCACTCGCATTGCGAATGCGAGTGAGCATGTCGGAAATGGGATCGTGGTTGGCCATAAGTGTCGACGGGGAGGGCTCAGTTGCTCTGGAACGGCATTCCCATCTCGCGGAGGAGGGCCCGGCCCTCTTCGTCCGAACGGGCAGTGGTCACGATGGTGATGTCCATGCCCCTGATGGCATCAATTTTGTCGAAGGAGATCTCAGGAAAGATGATCTGCTCGCGCACCCCGAGGGTGTAGTTGCCACGCCCGTCGAAGCTCTTCGGGCTCACACCGCGGAAGTCGCGGATACGGGGCAGCGCCAGGTTGATCAGGCGCTCCAGGAAGGCGTACATCCGATCACCGCGCAGTGTTACGGCACAGCCAATCGGCATGCCCTGGCGAATCTTGAAACCGGCGATGGCTTTTTTGGCACGGGTCACAACGACCTTCTGGCCGGTGATCTGGGCCAGCTCGTTCACCGAGGCCTCAAGGGACTTGGCGTTGGCGGCGGCTTCTCCAAGTCCCCGGTTGACGGTGACTTTCACCACCTTGGGAACTTCGTGGATGTTGGTGAGGGAGAGATCCTTTTTCAGCTTGGGCTGAATGGTCTCCCGATAGCGCTTCTTGAGTGACATAACGGGGTGAATTGCTTCTGGGCTTGGTCAGAAGTCGGGGGTTCAGTCGATGACTTCACCGGTTTTCTTCAGCCGGCGTTTTTTGGTGCCGTCTTTTTCAACGACGATTTCAACTCGGCTGGCCACCTTTTTGTCGGTGGAGAAGAGCATCACGTTGGAAGCATGCAGGGCAGCCTCTTCGGTGACGATCCGTCCGGATTCGCCTTCCTGGGTTGGTTTTTCGTGGCGGGTCCGCATGTTCACGCCTTCCACGACAACGCGGTTCTCGTTGGGAAGGGTGCGCAGAACGGCACCGGTTTTGCCTTTGTCCTTGCCGGAGATCACCTGAACGGTGTCACCTTTGCGGATGCGCATCTTGATGCGATCGAGGGCCTTGGCTTTGGTGGTTGCTGTCGCCATGGTCAGATCACCTCCGGAGCGAGGGACACGATTTTGGTGAAACTGCGCTCCCGCAGTTCACGGGCAACCGGTCCGAAAACGCGAGTCCCTTTTGGGTTCTTGTCGTCGTTGATGATCACCGCGGCGTTGTCGTCGAACCGGATCGAATTACCGGTTTCCCGACGCATGGTGGCTTTCGTGCGCACCACAACAGCTTTGACCACATCGGACTTCTTCACGCCCATGTTGGGGGCAGCATCCTTGACGGCCGCAACGATCACATCGCCCACGTGGGCATAGCGACGGTTGGTGCCCAATACACGAATGCACTGGATGCGCTTGGCGCCACTGTTGTCGGCGACGCTCAGATAGGTCTCCTGCTGAATCATGCTTTCACCTCTGCGTCCTTGGCCTCACCCTTGGGGCTGTTGCTGAGCACCTCTGCGATGGTCCAGCGTTTATGCCGGCTCATCGGACGGGTTTCGGTGATACGCACGCGATCTCCGACGCGACAGGAGTTGTCTTCGTCGTGGGCCTTGTAGCGGGTGGTGCGGCTGACCGTCTTCTTGTAGATGGGATGGGGGAAGCGGCTTTCCACCGCGACCACCACCGTTTTTTCCATCTTGTCGCTGACGACGGTGCCGACCCTTTCCTTGACTGCCATGGTTACGGAGTAGGGGATCAGGAGGCGGTGGAGCGCTGGCGCTCCGACTGCACCGTCAGCATCTGGGCCAGCTTGATGCGGACCTCTTTGAAACGGTGCGTGTTGGCGAGTTGACGCGTGGCTTGCTCGAAACGGAGCTGGAACAGTTCACGGCGCAAACCGTCGATCTGTTCATTCAGGTCCGAATCGGACAGGCTGCGCACATCGGCTGCGTTGGGACGGGCCATGGTCAGGACTCCACGGTGACGGAATCAGAAGCTGCCGGGGCCTTGGCTCCAGCCTTCTGCTCCTGTTCATCCAGCTGGATGAACTTGGTCTTTACGGGCAGCTTGTATTGCGCGAGGCGCATGGCTTCCCGAGCAATTTCGGGAGTGATTTCATCACCACCCATTTCGAAGAGGATCCGGCCGGGCTTGATCACCGCAACCCAGAACTCCGGGTTGCCCTTACCGGAACCCATCCGGGTTTCGGCGGCTCGCATCGTCACGGACTTATCCGGGAAGATTCGAATCCAGATTTGTCCACCCCGCTTGACATAGCGGGTCATGGCTCGACGACTGGCTTCGATCTGACGCGAGGTGATCCAGCCGCACTCCTGGGCTTGCAGCGCAAACTGTCCGAAGGCAATCGTGTTGCCCCGGGTCGCGACGCCGCGCATGCGGCCTCGATGTTGCTTACGAAATTTGACGCGTTTTGGACTCAGCATGGTTTAGGCCTCCTGTTCAACCCTCGTTGGAGCGGTCTTCGAACTGTTGGGGCCGACGACTGGCCCGGCGGCGGGGCGAAGCTCCCACCGGCATCTGCTGAGACTGCTCGCTCAGCACCTCGCCCTTGAACACCCACACCTTGATGCCGAGCACGCCGTAGGTCGTCGTGGCCACCTTGGTGGCGTAGTCGATGTCGGCACGCAGCGTGTGGAGGGGAACGCGACCCTCACGAGTCCATTCCGTTCTGGCGATCTCGGCGCCGTTGAGACGGCCTGAGACCTGGATCTTGAGACCGAGAACTCCAGCACGCTGGGCGCGCTGGACGGCCATGCGGATCGTGCGGCGGAAGGCCACACGTTTTTCGAGCTGCTGGGCGATGTATTCGGCCAGCAGGAACGCATCACCGTCGACGCGCTCCACTTCCACAACGTTGATCCGAACCTGGCGGCTGTTGTCGCCGACGGTTTTCTGGATACCGGAACGGAGCTCCTCAATGCCGCTGCCCTGACGTCCGACGAGGACACCGGGACGGGCGGTCTTGAGTTCCACCTCGAGCTGGTCGGCTTTGCGGGCAATCAGCACATCACTGATGCCTGCAGAACCGTATTTCTTGTGGATGAACTTGCGAATCCGGTCATCCTCCTGAAGGAGGGCCGGATAACTTTTGCTGGAGGCGTACCAGCGGGACCGGTGTTCCTGGGTGATCCCCAGGCGCAGACCGGTTGGGTTGATTTTGTGTCCCATTGGGTCGGATCCTCGGGGGTCAGGAATCGGGCTGAGCCGCCACAGCAATGCTGATGTGGCAGGTCTGCTTCTTGATCTGGAAAGCGCGTCCCTGAGCCCGGGGGCGGTAGCGCTTCATGACTGGGCCCATGTCCGCACTCGCGGTGGAAATCACCAGTGAGGCAGGGTCGAGACCCAGGTTGTGCTCTGCGTTGGCAACAGCAGACCGAAGCACCTTTGTGATCGGTCCGGTGGAGCGGTAGGGCATGAACTCGAGCATGATCAGCGCGTCGCGGTAAGTGCGACCGCGGATCTGATCGAGTACACGACGCACCTTCGACACAGAACCGCGGATGTAGCGGCCATGTGCCTGGGCGGTGGAAGCCGTGGGGGTTGACGATGTCATGGAATCAGCGGCCTCCTTTTTTGTCTTTGATGTGGCCCTTGAAGGTGCGTGTGGGAGCGAACTCCCCCAACTTGTGACCCACCATCTGCTCGGTGATGAACACCGGCACATGGGTCCGACCGTTGTGAACGGCAACGGTGTGGCCGATCATCATTGGCAGGATCGTGGAGGCCCGTGACCAGGTTTTGATCACGGACTTGTCGTCGTTGTCGTTCTGCTTTTCAACCTTGCGAAGAAGGCTGTCGGCAATAAACGGACCTTTTTTGAGTGAACGTCCCATAGCGGTTTAAGCAAGCGGCAAGGTGATGGTTTTCATCAGGAATCGCGTCCGCCACGGCTCCGCTTGGAGGTCTTGCGACGCTTCCGGAGCACGTATTGGTTGCTGGGCTTGTTCCGCTTGCGGGTCTTGAGACCGAGGGCGGGTTTGCCCCAAGGGGTCACCGGGCCTGAACGGCCGATCGGTGCCCGACCCTCACCACCACCATGGGGGTGGTCGCAGGGGTTCATCACACTGCCTCGAACCTGGGGACGACGACCCAGCCAGCGACGACGACCGGCCTTGCCCAGGCTGGTGTTGCGCATCTCCGAGTTGCCGACTTCGCCGAGGGTGGCGTAGCACTCACGGCGAACCAGGCGCACCTCGGTGGAGGGAAGTTTGAGGGCGACGTAGTCACCTTCCTTGGCCATCACCTGCGCGCTGGCGCCAGCGGTGCGAACCATCTGGCCGCCGCGACCGGCATAAAGCTCGACGCAGTGAACAGAGGATCCGAGCGGGATGGCTGAAAGCGGCATTGCGTTGCCGTTTTCAATCGGTGCATCAGGGCCGGAGATCACGGTCTGACCCACCGATACTCCTGCCGGCGCAAGGATGTAGCGCTTCTCACCATCGGTGTAGAAGAGCAGAGCCAGCCTGGCGTTGCGGTGAGGGTCGTAGTGGATCGCCGCAACCTTGGCGGGAACGCCGTGCTTGTTGCGACGGAAGTCCACCAGTCGGTAGAGGCGTTTGTGACCACCACCACGGTGGCGGCAGGTGATCACACCACGGTTGTTGCGGCCCTTGCGGCGGTGTTTGGACACCACAAGGCTGCGTTCCGGCTTGCGGCCGGTGACTTCACTGAAGTCGGTGACCACCCGGGTGCGGGTTCCGGGGGTGTAGGGGCGGAAATTACGGATTGCCATGACGATTCAGACCCCTCAGGACTCAGGGAAGAGTTGGATCGAGTTGCCCTCCGCAAGGCGCACCACGGCTTTCTTCACCTGGGCACGTTTGCCGGCGAAGCGACCCATCCGGCGACTGCGTCGGGGAGGGTTCATGGTGCTGATGCCGGTGACCTTCACATCGAAGAGCTGCTCAATGGCGGCCTTGATGTCGGGCTTGGCGGCGCGGTGGTCCACCTCGAAGGTGTACTGGTTGAACTCGAGGGCACGGGTGGCCTTCTCGGTGATGAGTGGCCTGCGGATCACGTCCGCCAGGCGTCCCTTGAAGCGTTCAGTCATCGCCGTACACCTCCTGAATGGTTGCAAGAGCGTCCTCGCCGACCACCAGTGAATTGGAGTTGAGCAGATCGAAGACGTTGAGCTGGTTTGCGGCGATCAGCTTCACCTTCTCGAGGTTGCGCACGGAGCGGCGCACCGCATCGGAAGGGTCGCTGAGCACGATCAGCACCTTGGAGTCCGCAGCAATGCTGAGACGACCAAGGGCGTCCGTGATTTCACGGGTCTTGGGTGCTTCAAGCGAAGCGCCGAATCCTTTCACCACGGTGACGTCATCAAGGCGAGCCATCAGCGCGGTGCGCAGGGCCAGACGACGCTCCTTGCGGTTCATCGCAAGGTTGTAGGTGCGGGGCTTGGGTCCGAAGACAATGCCGCCGCCGGGACGCAGAGGAGTGCGGATCGAACCCTGACGAGCTCGGCCGGTTCCCTTCTGCTTATAAGGCTTGCGGCCACCACCACGCACCTCGGAGCGGGTGAGTGTGGAGGCGGTTCCCTGGCGACTGTGGGCCTGCTGGCGCAGGACGGCACGGTGCATCAGGTCATTGGCGGTGGATTCCTTGGCCACCTTGAGGTCGATGGAAGCCTTGCCGGCTTCTTTCCCTTGCCAATCGCGAACGATGCAGTCAGCCATCACTTACCTCCTTTGGCGGACTTGTCGCCAACGCGCACGGCGGGACGAATGTTGAGCAGAGCTCCCGGTTTGCCGGGTACCGAGCCCTTGACCACAAGCAGGTTGCGCTCGTTATCCACCTTGAGGATGGTCAGACCGCGGGTGGTGATTTTTTTGCCGCCGTAGCGACCGGCCATGCGCTTACCTGGATAGATACGCCCTGGCGTTGTGCCTGGTCCGATCGAACCGGGTTGACGATGGTTCTTGGAACCATGGGTCATCGGTCCACGGCTGAAGCCATGACGCTTCTGATAGCCAGAGAAACCACGACCGATGGTGTCGCCGCTGACATCCACCTTCTGTCCGGCTTCGAAGTCACCGACGGTGACAGAGCCGCCCAGCTCGAATCCTTCAAGGCCATCGACGCGGTACTCGCGCAGGTGACGCAACAAGGAGTCGCCGGTTTTGTTGAGGTGGCCCTTGGAGGGCTTATTGATCAACTTCTCGCGGGTTTCCCCGAAGCCGATCTGCACCGCGGCATAGCCATCGGTGTCGTCGTTTTTGAGTTGGGTGATGCGGCAGGGGCCGGCCTCGATCAAGGTGACGGGGACCGCTTTGCCCTGCTCGTCGAAGAACTGGGACATGCCCAATTTCTTCCCGAGGATGCCGATTGACATGGAAGGGGATGAAACGCCAGCGGAACTACCACCATCCGGTTGCCCGGATGGGGCATGGTTTTGCTGATCGGTATGACGCGAACGTTGTTCGAAACAGCCGTTTCGTGAGAAGCGACGTTTTGAATAGGGCTAGCGAGCGATTCAGCGAGGCTGGGACTGGTCGTTGCAGCGATGTGCTTCGAAAGTTTCCCGGCGGATGGTGAGATCCGCGCTGACCTGAGGACCCGGCGCAATCGCCGAATCTGTTCTGCCGACTGGAGGCCCGGCTAGCGGACGGGCACAGAAACGCAGAACAAACAAAGAGAATACCCGATGGGGTGACCCCATCCCTCTGATCTGGCGCTCTGTCCAGGCCCTGTGCTGCCAGAATCTTCTCCAGACATTCCGCAGCCATGCCTCTGCTCCTTTCTGGACGGGGATTCCGTCGTGATTTGGATGCAAGCGGCTGTTTAGCCGTTCATGCACCTCTCGAGGGGGGATCCGAAACTCGGCTGCTGCGTCGGCTACGCGCCGCTGGCTACAAAACCCGCATCACCTCAGCACGTGGGCTCGGGGATCCGGAGGTCTATCTCACTCAGAAACATGGTGTCCGCCCACCTCACCTGGGCCATCAGAGCGTTGGCCGAAGTGCGGCAGTCGGTGAAGTGCAGGAGGTGATGCCTCAGCTTGGTGATCTCTTTGAAGGGGATTCACCTGTCGCTCTCTGGCTGTTGGAAGGTCAGGTGTTGTCCACGTCTGAGCTTCTTTCGCTGTGTGATCTCTGCAAGCGAGAACCACGGCTTCGCATCATCGTGGAGATGGGTGGTGCCCGGAGTCTCAGATGGCAGCCGATGAAAGCACTGCTTGCCGGCTGAATCCAGATCAATGTTTGACCCGGGGAAGCTGGGTCAAACTCATCTGTGGGGCCAGTAATCAGGATCTGACCGCGATTGCTGATCTCTGTGCCCTCTATGGGGCTGCGGGCGTGTCCTGTGTTGATGTTGCGGCCGATTCCGCAGTGGTTCGTGCTGCCCGTCAGGGGCTGGACTGGTTGGACGAAAGCGGCTTCCCCCGCCCCTGGCTGATGGTCAGCGTCAGCGACGGCCCCGATGCGCACTTCCGCAAGGCCTGGTTTGATCCAACGCGCTGTCCATCCGATTGTCCGCGTCCCTGTGAACGGATCTGTCCAGCCGATGCCATCGCCTTCAACACCGCAGTTGACGCACGTCGTTGTTATGGCTGTGGACGGTGCCTGCCGGCCTGTCCCCATGGCTACATCTCAGAGCGAGACCATCGCCTGGACAATGTCGCGATAGCCACGCTCCTTGCGGAGGTGCGGCCCGATGCTGTTGAGGTTCATACGGCCCCTGGACGCTCAGAAGCCTTTGATGCGGTGATCGCTGCTTTGGCCGTCTCCCGGGTTCCTTTGCAGCGTTTAGCCGTCAGCTGCGGTCTCGAAGGCCATGCGCTGACGCCCCAGGCGCTGAGTTGTGAGCTTTGGAGTCGCTACAACAGCCTGCGGCGGCATGGACTTCGGCCCCTTTGGCAGCTTGACGGTCGCCCGATGAGTGGTGATGTCGGCGCTGGGACCGCCCGGGCGGCTGTGCAGCTATGGCGTCGCTTGAGTCCACTGGCTCCTCCGGGCCCCCTTCAGCTGGCAGGGGGCACCAATGGGCACACCATCGATCTGCTCGGAGTCGATGAGTATCCAGCTGGTGTGGCCTTTGGAGGAATGGCTCGCAGGGTGGTGATGCCGCTGATCCTGGAAGCACAGGCCAGGGGTACAGCCCTGCGTCACTGGCCGGAAGGTTGGCGGCGGGGGCTGGCCCTGGCTGAGGCCCTGGTGCGGCCCTGGCAGGCCCGCTGTTTGACCACGGATTTTTGCTAAAAGGCGCTCAAGAGCTGCCGCCATGACCACAGAGCGGATCACCGATGACCTTGAGCGGTTGCTCCGCCTGCTTCCTCAACAGGTGCAGGACGCTTTGCAGACGCAGGAACAGAGCACCTCACTTCTTGAGGTGGTGCTGGACTTAGGACGTCTGCCCGAGGCCCGTTATCCCGGCCGTGCCCAGGTGCTGGGTGATCGACCGCTGACTCGGGACGACCTTGACGCCACCGTGTCTCGCCTGGGGAGTTTCGGAGCGGATAACCGTGCCGGCATCGAGCGGACCCTCCACCGGATCAGTGCCATCCGCAATCGTCAGGGTGATGTGGTGGGATTGACCTGCCGCATCGGGCGTGCTGTTTTCGGCACCGTGGCGATGGTGCGGGATCTGCTTGACAGTGGAGAATCCCTGTTGCTGATGGGACGCCCCGGCGTGGGAAAAACCACGGCGTTGCGTGAGATCGCCAGGGTCCTGGCCGATGACTTGCATAAACGGGTGGTGGTCATCGATACCAGCAATGAGATCGCTGGGGATGGTGATATCCCCCATCCCGCTATCGGTCGTGCAAGACGGATGCAGGTTGCCCGCCCTGAGCTGCAGCACCAGGTGATGATCGAGGCGGTGGAGAATCACATGCCCGAGGTGATCGTCATTGACGAGATCGGGACGGAATTGGAGGCGCAAGCGGCCCGAACCATCGCTGAACGAGGCGTGATGCTTGTCGCCACGGCCCATGGCAATGCCCTGGCGAATCTGATCAAGAACCCCACCTTGAGTGATCTTGTTGGGGGCATTCAGTCCGTCACGCTCGGCGATGATGAAGCCCGGCGCCGGCGCACGCAGAAGACCGTCCTGGAACGGGCTGCAGACCCTACGTTTCCAGTTGCGGTTGAAATGCACAGCCGGAATCGCTGGGCGGTCCACATCGATGTTGCGGCAACGGTGGATCAGTTGTTGCGTGGATTGCCTGCCCGGGCGCAGGAGCGGGAGCTGACTGCGGAAGGATCCCTGCGACTGGTTGAGTCGTCGCAACCGAAGCGACCTGCTCACCCGGGGCGTCCGGCTCTGGCCGCTGTGCCTGTGCCCTCGCCGCACGTCGCACCGTTGCCACCAGATGACACTGAGGCTGAAGCCAAGGATGATCTGCAGCTCCTCTGCTGTGGAATCACGCCGCAGTTGGTGGAGGAAGCCTCACGCCGGCACCGATGGCCGGTGAGGGTTGTGGATGATCTTGCCGATGCCGATGTGATCCTCAGCATGCGTCAGGGGTTGGGTCGCCAGCCTTCTCTGCGCCGTCAGGCTCGCGAGCTGAAAGTGCCGATCCTGGTGATCAAGGCCGACACTTTGCCTCAGGTCGAACGTGCTGTGGATCGCCTGGTTAGTCGCCGAGGGGATCGTTCTGAGCCGGTGCCGGCTGTTGTTTCACAGTCTCAGGATGACGAGCTGGCCGGATTGGAGGAATGCCGTTTAGCCGTGGAGCGGGTGGTGATGCCTGAAGGGCGACCTGTTGAGCTGCTGCCACGAACGGAACGGGTGCGCCGCATGCAGGAGGAGCTGGTACAGCGTTACCGCCTGCGCAGCGATGTGTTCGGCTCAGCAGAGCAGTGCAGGTTGAGGGTGTTTCCCCCCTGAAGCCTTCCGGATGGATTGACGAAGGTGAGGCCGCTGTGAGTAACTATGGGGATGCCGGAGACATGCCTCACTGAGGAGTCTTTTGGAACATTGGGCCGTCGCCAAGCGGTAAGGCAGCGGGTTTTGGTCTCGCCATTCCTAGGTTCGAATCCTAGCGGCCCAGTTTTTTCGATATGCAGGAGCAACCACTCCTCGTTTTTGATTTCGACGGGGTCATCGTCGATGGAATGGCTGAGTATTGGTGGAGCTCCTGGCATGCCGCCAAGTCTCTCAACGCCGAGCCTTCCGAATTGTCCCCGGCGCAAGTCCCTGAGCTGTTCCGGCGTCTGAGGCCCTGGATTCATCACGGCTGGGAAATGGTGCTCCTGGCCGCGGAGTTGTCGGACCTGGATGAGGAGGCCTGGATTGAGGGCTATGAAGTGCAGCAGCATGCAGCTCTTCTGCGGAGGGGCTGGGGGGATGACCTGCTCCAGGGCGCGCTGGATCGAGCTCGGCTGCAGGCGGTGCAACAGGACCGTGCCGCTTGGCTCCAGCTGCACCGCCCCTTCCCAGGATTGGCCCGACGACTTCGATCTCTTGATGATGAGGGCCTGGACTGGGCTGTCCTGACCACCAAAAGTGAGGCTTTCACGGCAGAGCTGCTCAATGCCTTCGATCTAGAGCCTGCGCGGCTTGATGGCCGTGAGGCCGGACCCAAATCCGAGGTGCTGCTTCGACTTCAGCGGGAACGTCCCCTGCGCGGATTTGTGGAGGATCGCCGCGCCACCCTGGAGACAGTGCTCTCCACGGAGGGGCTTCAGGGGCTCCCCTGCTACCTGGTGGACTGGGGCTATCTGAAGCCTGCAGACCGCAAGCAGCTACCGCCTGGCATTCAACTGATCGATCTGGATCGTCTGGCCAAGCCCCTGGCGCAATGGCCCTGATCCGTTAGCGTACGTCTGTACTACATGGGACGATTTGCTGCCTTCGTGGCATTGGATCTCTCGTTCCTTAACTTCAGAGTGTTTCCATGCCTGTTGAAATGAAATCTGCCGCCGCCGGTTCCGATCCCCGTTCCTCCGGTGAGCGCGATAAGGCGCTGAATCTTGTGCTTGGTCAGATCGAGCGGAATTTCGGCAAAGGTTCGATCATGCGCCTGGGGGATGCCTCCCGCATGAGGGTTGAGACGATCTCCACCGGAGCGCTCACCCTGGATCTCGCCCTGGGCGGTGGTTACCCCAAAGGCCGCGTTGTTGAGATCTACGGGCCTGAGAGCTCGGGTAAAACCACCCTCACGCTTCATGCCATTTCTGAGGTGCAGAAGCGTGGCGGCGTCGCGGCTTTCGTGGATGCTGAGCACGCCCTGGATCCTGTTTATGCCGCTTCGCTCGGGGTGGATGTGGAGAATTTGCTGGTGTCTCAGCCGGACACCGGTGAGATGGCGCTGGAAATCGTGGATCAGCTGGTGCGGTCCGCAGCGGTCGACATCGTTGTGGTTGACTCCGTTGCCGCGTTGACGCCCCGCGCCGAGATCGAGGGGGAAATGGGCGATCTGGCGGTCGGAAGCCAGGCCCGTTTGATGAGTCAGGCCATGCGCAAGATCACCGGCAACATCGGCAAGTCCGGATGCACGGTGATTTTCCTCAACCAGTTGCGTCTCAAAATCGGCGTCACTTACGGCAATCCAGAAACCACCACCGGTGGAAACGCGCTCAAGTTCTATGCCTCTGTGCGGCTGGACATCCGTCGGATTCAGACCCTGAAGAAAGGCACCGAGGAATTTGGGATCCGCGCCAAGGTCAAGGTGGCCAAGAACAAGGTGGCTCCCCCGTTCCGGATCGCTGAGTTCGACATCTTGTTCGGCCGCGGCATCAGCACCCTCGGTTGTCTGCTCGACCTGGCGGAGGAGACAGGCGTGGTGATTCGCAAAGGAGCCTGGTACAGCTACGAGGGCGACAACATCGGCCAGGGGCGTGACAACACGATCGCCTGGATGGAAGACAACCCCGAGATCGCCGTCAAGCTTGAGGGCCTGGTGCGACAGAAGCTCACCGAGGGTTCCGAGGTGAAGGCCAATTCGATGCGCCCTTTGGCGGCCGCAGCCCGTACTGCGGCAGAGGCATCCCCGGCTGTTGACAAAGGAGGTGAAGCGGCCTGATTCAGGCCGCGGCGGCAGGCGTCTGGTTGAACTGTCCTGTCGCTGCTTGGAGATGGCTCGGGTTTTGAATTATCTGGGCCATCCGTTGGAGCTCCTGGATGGCTTCGGCACCTTCAAGCTTTACGAGCTCGCGCCCGTTGCGAGACTCAACCCAGCTGATTCCGAAATCAGAGACGAGAAAGCGCACGATGTGCCCGTCTCCAATATCAGCAACAAAGGAGGCTCCGTGAGCGTCAAGGTCTTCGCCGCAGCGGTAACAGCTCGCCGTGACTCCCGCTCCCTTCAGTCCTTCTGCAAGAGCCTGGAGACTCATGACCAGGTCGTGGACCACAGACTTGTAATGCTCGGCGAGACGGGAAAACATGCCTGAGTCCGGAATGTGATTCAATTTAAAGCTTTTCTTCTGATTTCGTTGCTTCTTGGCGTGTTGTCAGGGGTCGCTAATGAATGGTCCTCAGGGACTGTCTGCCAGGGTCCACCAGCCGGCCATCGGACCAATGAAGCGCACAGTGATCCAGAGGAGCACCATCGCGCCGATCCCAAACCAGGCGCCTTTGGTCGTCACCGCCATGAACTGTTGGGTCTGGTTTCTTGTGAGCGGAAACCAGGACACAATCCGGGGCGACTCATCCACGGGTTTGGCGTCTTTTTTTGGCTGGCGGGGTGGAAGGCCCTGGGCAGCGCGACGTCGGGCTTCTCCCATCTGTTGCGTTGTTTCAAGATCACCCTAAGCAGCCTGCTGGATGTCGCTTTTTCAGTCGGGCAAAAGGCGTTGCAGGGGCTGCCATGGCTCGAGTCTCTTCAGGACCTGGTCACCCCAGCTGCGACCACGTAGCCGGCCATCGAGAACCGCCAGGCGTCCGCCTGAGCGGCGGAGGGGTGCAAGTGCGGCTGGAATCAAACGCAAGGCTTCCGGGAGCAGCAGTGAGCGGAACCAGTCGTTGCCGAGCCGTTTGAGGCGTTCCACCCTGGCCGCCGTCAGCGGATCGCTCAGACTTGCGATGGGCAGCAGACCCACGATCATCTGGTCAGGCTCCGGCAGGTGTTCCTGGTGCTCGAGCCACCAGCTCCAGCTGGAGCTGATGACTCCATTGGCTTCCGGAGTCGTGCACTGCTCCTGCACGCGCATCCCGAATTCAGCGGCCAGGCCTGCCGTGAGTGTTCGGCGCAGGGCTGGATCATCCATAAGAACGATGGTGAGGCCTGTTCGTCCAAGAACCAACCGCCGACACTGCTCCAGTAAATGCTGGGCATAGATCTCCGTGTTGGGCAGGGGCTGACGGCGGGGAGCGAAGAGGGGAAGCGGTTCTTCCAGTTCCGCCTCGCGAAGGGATGCCGTGACGTCCGGTGCCGAATCGGCATCCAACAATTCCTTGTCGAGTCGTGATGTCTCGCCGGTTTGGCTCAGCATCAAGGTGGGGCTTTCCCGAAGCATCCCCGGCAACAGCTCCAGCGGCTCTAACGGTTCCAGGCACCAGCTCCATTGCAGAAGCTGGTGATCCAACTCGGCCCAGCTGGCCCATTGATTGATGTCTGTGGCCAGGAAATCCCCCCAGGGTGAGGGGAGCTCCCCCATCACTCCCAGAAGATCGCGCAGATTTTGAACAGCACTTCCGCCCAGGCGGACCCTTGCATCCGGCCGGGCGGCATCCTGAAAAAGCTGACGCGTCAGCCGTTCATACAACTCCAGCAGGACGTGGTCGGCTTGCGGCAGGGCCTGGCGGAGCTCCTCCCAGTGGCTCACATCAATCCTGATCGCCATGTGTTGGCGCAGGCGGCAGCTCAACTGGTCGATGTCTGGAATCAGCAGCGGTCTTTGTTTCAGCTGCTGATTGCGGTAAGCACGGATCAGACCTTTGTGATCCAGAAGCCAAAGTTGCCCGGAGGCCGGAGGGCTTGGCCCGCTCCAGCAAGCCAGTCGAAACCCCTTGCTCTTCAGTCGTGGCAGTTCCACCTGAAGCAGCCTTCGCTTCTGGCGTTCCGTCAGCACCAGAACGGCTGAGCTTGGTTGCAGGCACAGCGGCATCAGCAGCCCGAGCCACCAGCGTTCTCCCGGACCGGGTGGGAGCCGCAGCAGGGTTCTGTCTCCGCGTCTCAGACTGCGGCCCACCAGCCGGCTGAGGGTGAGGTGGTGAGGCCAGTTCGATTCGTCCTGCTGGAGCAGTGTCTTGAGGTGGCTGTGGGCCTGGGCTTCAAGCATCTGGGAACCCTAAACAGGGTTGTGCAGCGGGAACGTTCGTCGCAATCCATCGACCAACATGGTGCTAACTCCCTACTGCGGAATGGGTGAGAGCAAGGGTTCGGTCGGGATCGTCGGCCTCGGGCTGATCGGAGGATCGCTGGGTCTCGATCTGCGTGACCTGGGCTGGTCAGTGCAGGGCCTGGTGCATCGCATGGCCACGGCTGAGCGGGCTCTGGAGAGGGGATTGGTTGATGTTGTCAGCACGGATCCGGCATGCCTGAGCTCCTGTGATCTCGTGATTTTGTCGCTGCCGATTCCGGCGCTTCTGGCACCAGAGTCAACCCTGGTGGAGGCCATCCCCGAATCAGCGGTGGTCACCGACGTGGGTTCGGTGAAGCAGCCCGTGCTGGAGGTGTGGCGGTCGTTGCATCCCCGGTTTGTTGCCAGTCATCCAATGGCCGGTACGGCCTCGGCCGGAGTGGAAGCGGGTCAGGCTGGATTGTTTCGGGGTCGCCCCTGGATCGCCACGCCGGAGGCTGGAACGGATCCAACGGCTGTGGAGGTTGTGCGGACGCTTGCCCATGATCTGGGGAGTCAGTGGCATACGGCTTCGGCCGAGCAGCACGACCAAGCCGTGGCGTTGATTTCCCATATGCCCGTGCTGGTCAGCGCCGCCCTGTTGCGGACGGCTGGTGATGAACGCGACCCGGAGATTCGCCAGCTGGCTCAGTCTCTCGCCTCCAGTGGATTTGCCGATTCCACCCGGATTGGCGGAGGGAATCCTGATCTTGGGGTCGCCATGGCATCCAGCAACAGTGCCGCTGTTCTCAAGGCTTTGGCCGCTTATCGCTGGAGCCTTGAACAGTTGGAGGATGCCGTGCTGCGCAACAACTGGCAGCAACTGCATCGGGAACTGCAGCGCACCCAGAGCCTGCGGCCTGACTATCAGCAGTCTTCCACTACTGGCGCTTCCTGATGCGTCAACCGCTGAGTTGCAGGTCAGTGCCGCGGTTGGCCAGCAGCTGACGGCAGGCATTCAGGGCGGACAGGCTCACACCTGCTGTTCCTTCCCCTGGATGGATGCTGTCGCCGCACAGCCAGAGTCTTGGCAGCGGCGTGCGGCCCGCCAGTCCAAAGGGACCAAAACGGCTCGGGTGTTGTCCGAGGCCGCCGACCATGCCGCGTGGGCGACCTGTCCATCCAGCAAATCCACGCGGTGTGGCCATCTCCATGTGCAACCAGTCCTGAGGCTGCAGCTTCAGCCAGTTGGAGAGGGTTGTATGGATGGCTTCAAACCGTTCATGCTTGTGGCGCTGATAGGTCTGCTCTTCCAAGCTGCACCAGTCCGCTGTCGGTGTGAACAGGCTGGCAATCAACGTGGCTTGCCCCGCAGGAGCACGTCCATCCCCCTCGCGGCTGATCGAGACGAACAGCGAGCCCGGATGATCAGCTCCCCGTTGCAGATGGCCTGGACAGTGATCGGGCAGGGCTTCTCGACGCACAGCTCCATAAAGCACCAGGGCACCGCTGGGTTCCGGCAGGGCATTCAATCGGCGGCGGTAATGCGCTGGAAGCAGATGGTCAGCGATCAGATCCGGCAGACATTGAGGCGGAAGGCTGCTCACCACGTCATCGGTCTGGAGCGTTTTGGGCCGGCTGTTCTGTGGCTGCACGTCGACGTCCCAACCCTGAGATGAGGGGCGCAGCCCCGTGGCCCGGTGACGACGCAGGATTGTTCCGCCTGCACCCTCGATGGCTTCAACCAGTTGATCGCTCAGTACCTGCATCGATCCCTGCAGGTGCCAGAGGCCCAGAGGGGCCTGGGCCATGTTCAGAACGGTTGCGCCGTAGAGGGCCGCGGTGCGATCGGCGGGTTCCTGGGAATACAGCTTCAGCTGCAGATCAAGAAATCGCCTCAGCCTGGAATCGTCGGCGCAACCGCAAAGCCGCAACAGGTCAAGCATGGATAGTCCCGCGAGCAGGCCTGACGCCAGGGTTGGAAGTTGCAGGGCACCGATCAGTTGGCGCAGATCCCAGAGGGATCGTGGCGTGACGATCGGATCCTTTCCAGCGAAAGCCCAGTTGCTGCTGTGGATTGCATCACAAAGCCGCCAGAAACGATCACTGCCTGGAAACTGGCGCTGCCGTTCCGCCGCCCAGCGTTCGGGGTCGTGCCACAAGGGGATCGGCTCCGTTCCATCGCCCAGATCCACAACGCAGCCAGGGTCCAGAATTTCCGCCTCAGGCAACGGCAGGCCGAAGTGGCGCAGCAGCCGTTCATGGCTGCCTCCTGGTTCGAGGCCCGCCACCTGAGTGGCACCCACGTCAAAGGTCCATGGACCGCGCCGGAAGGTTCCTGCGCAACCACCTACCTGATGGTGGGCCTCCAGCAGGGTGACCTCCAGGCCCTCCCGGGACAGCAGGGCTGCTGCGGTGAGTCCGG
Source organism: Synechococcus sp. AG-676-F02 (assembly GCA_003208975.1). GTDB lineage: Bacteria > Cyanobacteriota > Cyanobacteriia > PCC-6307 > Cyanobiaceae > Parasynechococcus. The sequence goes on along the minus strand of QCTY01000007.1, from coordinate 17,226 downwards.
CGATGCCACCGCCGATCACAATCACGCCGCTTTTATTCAAGGCCCGCCTGAAAGTCCGGCCATGCTGGCAAGAGAACCGCGCTGTTCGGCGATGCACTCTGGCTTGCGGAACGATCTGGTGGCCTGCGATGGTCCCTTGGCGGGGCAAACACTGCGGGCGGTGCAGCCTGTTGGTGGTGGATGCATCCATCAAGCCTGGAGTTTGACCCTCGATGACGGTCAGCGCCTGTTTGCCAAAACCGGGGGCTCGGATGCGATGGCTCTCTTCACTGTTGAAGCCGAAGGCCTTCTGGCTCTGCATGGGCATGCAGAGCCGGAGCTGCTTGTGGTTCCGCGACCTCTGGCCACGGCGCAGCTGGCCCATGGTGCGGTCCTTTTGTTGCCCTGGCTTGAGCTTGGAGGGCGCGATCAGCATGCTCTCGGCCGGGGTCTGGCGCGTCTGCACCGGGCCTCAGCGGATGCTTCGCCGGGACGCTTCGGCTGGCACCGGGATGGTTTCATCGGCGCAGGTCCGCAGCCAGGCGGATGGCGTGAGGGCTGGGGTGAGTGTTTTGTGGAGTTGCGACTGCTTCCGCAGCTCCACCTTCTCGGCAGCCTGATTGATGAGTGGGAGTCCATCCTTGTGCTGCTTGAGCAGCTGAAGGACTCTCTCAATCGGCATAATCCGGCTCCATCCCTCGTGCATGGAGATCTTTGGGCAGGAAACGCCGGTTCTCTTGCTGATCAACGTGGATGTCTGTTCGATCCAGCCAGCTGGTGGGCAGACAGAGAGGTGGATCTGGCGATGACCAGGATGTTCGGTGGATTTGGCGCTGACTTTTACACCAGCTACATGGCCGAATACCCGTTGAGCGACAGCTCAGAGGAGAGAGTGGAGATCTACAACCTCTATCACTTGCTTAACCACGCCAATCTTTTTGGTGGTGGATATATCGAACAAAGTCGGGCCAGCCTCAAGCGACTGGCCCGACATACGACCTGAGCGAAGACAGCCGCTCAATCCGTCCAGGGATCAACCCAGATATTCCTGACGCAGGTTCTGAACTTTCTGAACCAGGGCGTTGCGTTTCTCACTGGTGGTGAGATTTTTCCAACTCCATTGGCCCACGACCACAACGCCGAGAAGCTCGAGGAGACCAGGGACAACCGGAAGCAGGTTGATCGTGTCGAGAATTCCCTTGATCAGAATCTGGGCAACGATCACTGCCGCAAAGATGCCCACGATCTTGCCGATTCGACCCATCTGGTTCCAGTCGACCTGGTCGAGGGTCTCATTCACTTTGCCCAGCACTTCGCTGTAGCGCTCGGTGAACGATGCACTGTCCTCAGGTGCTGAGGACGCCGCCGGGCTCGCAGATGCCTCAGTGGCTTTTACTTCAGTAGAGGCGTCGCTCATGGAACCGACGAAAATGGTCTTGGAGTGCGCTGAGCGTATCGGTCGCAGCCTCAATCCGCCATCCATGATTCGGTTGGATCGCCGATGCCTCACTGTTCTGCAGCGCACGCTGCTGGCGGTATGGCCTCAGGAAGGTTGTGCGCTTCTCCTGGGATCGGCCGTGGGCGATGGCACTCTGCGTCTGATGACGGTCTGGCCAGCCTGCAATCGCTGGGGAGCGGTTGATCTCGATTTCCCTTGGACATCAGCGTTGAGCAATGCCCGTGAACGGAACTTTGCTCTCGATCCGCGAGAACAGCTTTTGGCGCAGCGCTGGTCCCGTTCCAAAGGCCAGCGCCTGCTGGGTGTGGCCCACAGCCATCCATCGAGTGATGCCCGACCTTCCGCCGCTGACCGGCAAAGGGGAGTACCGCATCAGCTGATGCTGATCATCGCCGCCGGAGGCGAGATGCAGGCCTGGTGGTTGGGGGAGGATCGGCAAGTGCGGCCGGTGCTGATCGATGTCTCTTGAAGGTTTGACCCCTGAAGAGCGTGGCCGCTACGCCCGTCATTTGATGCTTCCCGAGCTGGGTGTTGAAGGGCAGGAGCGTTTGAAACAATCCGCCGTGCTTTGTGTTGGGGCCGGTGGTCTGGGGTCTTCTCTTTTGCTTTATCTGGCAGCGGCAGGCGTTGGCAGGATCGGCATTGTCGATGGAGACCTCGTTGAGGTTTCGAATCTGCAACGCCAGGTGATCCATGGCACCGGAAGTCTTGGTGGCTCCAAGGCCATATCTGCCGCAAACAGAATCGCCGACCTGAACCCTCTCTGTCAGGTGGAGGTGCATGAACACATGCTCGACAGCCATAACGCGCTGGACCTGATCGGCTCCTACGACCTGGTTTGCGACGGATCCGACAACTTCCCTACCCGTTTTCTGGTGAACGACGCCTGTGTTCTGAAGGGTCGCCCCCTGATCTATGGGTCAGTTCAGCGCTTCGACGGTCAGGTGTCGGTGTTCAATCGCAATCCAGATAGTCCCAACTATCGCGATCTCCTGCCTGAGCCACCTCCTGCAGGTGCCGTTCCGTCCTGTTCGGAAGCAGGCGTGATGGGGGTGATGCCTGGGTTGATCGGACTGTTGCAGGCCACTGAAGCGATCAAGCTGATCACTGGGATCGGTGACTGCCTTGACGGGCGCTTGCTGGTGGTCGATGCCCTCAGGATGCGTTTCCGGGAACTGACTCTGCGGCCGGATCCCTCCCGCCCAGCGATCGAGCAGCTGATTGACTACCGACAGTTCTGCCGGCCCGAAGCCCCTCCAATGAACAGCATCAGCGTGATCGACCTGAAGGCTTTGCTGGACAGCGCTGCCCCAGACGTTGTGCTGCTTGATGTGCGCAATCCCCCTGAAGCGGACGTGGCGACAATCCCCGGCGGGAAGCTGATCCCTTTGGCCCAGATCGAAAGCGGTGAAGCGATCGATCAGATCCGTGCTCTGGCTGCAGACCAGCGTTTGTTTGTGCACTGCAAGCTGGGTGGCCGCTCGGCTCGGGCCGTTGAACTTTTGGCACAGCAGGGGATCGATGCCACCAATGTGACGGGCGGCATCGACGCCTGGTCTCAGCAGATTGATCCTTCCGTGCCTCGCTACTGAATTCAGTAGTCCACCCCGCGTTTGAGATTCACCCCCTGCTCGGCGTAATGCTTGTGGCAAACCATCTCGGAGTGGATGCTGGCCAGATCGAAATAGGCGGGTTGATTTTTGCAGCGGCCTGTGATGATCACCTCGGTTTCGGCCGGTTTGCGCAGGAGGGTCTGCACGATCGGTTCCTCCGGCAGCAGTTCCAGATCCACCGTCGGGTTCAGCTCATCGAGGATCACTGTTTTGTAGAGGCCGCTGGAGATGGCAGCTCGGGCGATTTCCCAGGCTCTTTCAGCTTCCACGTAGTCGATGGGTTCCTGCTGGCCACGCCAGACGATGGCATCTCGACCTGAGCGGAGATGGTCGACCAGATGGGGGTAACTCTCGCGAAGAGCGGCAATGGCGGCATCTTCGGTGTAGCCGGTACCACCCTTGAGCCACTGAAGGATCAGCACCCGATGGCTCTTGTCCTGGCTGATTCCCCTTCCGATCGCCTGCAGCCCCTTGCCAAGGGCACTGGTCGACTTTCCCTTGCCTTCACCTGTATAGATCTCGATCCCGTTACTCATGTTGAAGGGGACCAGGCCATCGTCATTCAGCCCCGGGCGACGATGAGCCCGCATCTCGGAGTGAAGATCTGCCACGCGCACCAGGGACGCTGGAGCGGCTCGTCCGGTCACGATGATTTCCATCCCCTCCGGACGGTTGTTCAGAGTTTTGACCACGTCCTCCTCATCCAGCAGTCCGAGATCCAGCACCGGATTCAGCTCATCAAGCACCACAACTGAGTAGAGAGCACTGGCAATCGCCCCTTTGGCGATCACCCAGCCGCGTTGAGCCTCGTCCCGGTCGAAGCGGGTGGCTTCCTCCGCTGTGAAGTGATCGGCTCGTCCAGTGCGCAGGTGATCGATCAGATGCGGAAAACCCTGCTGCAGCGCCTCGATGGCGGCGTCTTCGTCATAGGCCCGGCCCGGCCCTTTCAGAAATCGAAGCAACAGCACCCGGGTTCGGCGCTGCTCGCAGATGCCCAGGCCGATCGTGCGTAGTACGACGCCCAGGGCTGCCTGGCTTTTGCCTTTGCCTTCCCCGTCGTAGATGTGCAGTTGTCCGAGGCTTCGTTCACGGCTGTCCGCCGCGGTGACGATGCCAATATTTCGCGGCATGGGCCGGGCTTTTACCGTTGGAGCCTACCGAGACCGATCGGGTTGTTCCCCCATGTTCCGGCCGCAGGAAACCATTTCCTCTCGTGAGGCTGAATTTCTTCAGGGCCTGCGGGAGTGGATCCGCCAACACCCCACTATTTGTGTGGCCTATTCCGGCGGGGTCGACAGCACCCTGGTCGCGGCCGTCGCCCATGAGCAGCTGGGTGATGCAGCACTGGCTGTAACAGGCGTTTCACCAGCCCTTGCCCCGCATCTGCTTGAGGAGGCCCGTGCCCAGGCCCGCTGGATCGGCGTTAGGCATCGCGAATGTGCCACGACCGAACTGCAGGATCCCGATTACAGCAGCAACCCCACGGATCGCTGCTTTGCCTGCAAACGGGAATTGCATCTGCATCTGCGGCCCATCGCAGCAGCGGCTGGTGATGCGGTGGTGATCGATGGGGTCAATCGTGACGACTTAGGCGATCACCGCCCTGGAATCGATGCTGCTCGCCAGGCCGGCGTCCGATCTCCACTCGCTGAGCTCGGCATTGATAAAACCGTGATCCGCCGAATATCCCAGGCTCTGGGTTTCCCCTGGTGGGACAAGCCAGCACAACCTTGTCTGGCCTCTCGCTTCCCCTATGGAGAGAACATCAGCGCCGAGCGTCTGAAGCGCGTGGGTCGAGCGGAAGCCTGGCTCATAGCCCGTGGCTTCCCCAGGGTGCGCGTTCGTAGCCAGGGACTATCGGCTCGGATCGAAGTGCCAAAGGACCGACTCTCGGATCTTTTGCTGCAGAGCCAGGAGGAACTCATGGTTCAGGCCTTTCTGGACCTGGGGTTCACATCGGTGAGCCTGGACCTTGAGGGACTCATCAGCGGCAAACTCAACCGCGAGCTCTAACAGGTGGGATTTGCTCGGTTCAGCAGGTTCGGCCTGATGGGTGTCGCAGGTCCGTCGCAACAGCAGCGGGTGTTTCCCTCAGGAAACTGCGCAGGACCTGTCGCTTTGACTGAAGCGATTCGCTCAGGAATGCACAGGCCTGTTCCGGCATCGTGTGGTCGCCACAGGTGAAAACGTCCACAGCTGCGTAACCACTTTCGGGCCAGGTATGGATGGAGATGTGGGATTCGGCCAACAAGGCGAGTCCGGTGACGCCCTGGGGCTCGAAGTGGTGCGTGATCAGGTTGAGAAGAGTCGCACCGGCGCTTTTTGCTGCCGTCGTGATGCTGGTTCTCAGGAATGCTTCATCGTTGAGCCGACTGGGGTCACACTCGTAGAGCTCGAGGATGCAATGTTTGCCGACCATGTCGGTGGATTGCGGTGTGATGCCCCCCCATCCCGGGTTGGGATGCAGTTCAGACAGGCTCTGCTCCATCAGGAGTCCAAAAATGGTCCGTCAGGTTATCGGATGTTCGTCCCAGGTCTCAGGTCGCCTGGGCTGAGAATCTGAGATTGCGCCCGCCATCCGCCATCGAAGCCGTCGAGATGCGTCGCGCTCACCAGGCACTGGTGATCATTGCCAACGGCGTCAAGCAGCAGGCGTTGACGCGTCGGGTCCAGCTCCGCCAGCACGTCGTCCAGCAGCAATAGTGGTGGCTCTCCGAACAGCTGGGTCACCAGTTCCAGTTCGGCCAGCTTCAGGCCCAGCACCAGGGATCGTTGCTGGCCGGCGGATCCAAAGCGTCGAGCCGGTATTCCTCCAAGCAGCAGCCCTATCTCATCTCGATGGGGGCCGACGCGACAGCTTCCGAGGCGTTCCTCCTCGCTGCGTTGCGTGCGTAGTTGCTCTTCGATGGCGAGTCGCCAGGGCTCTTCCGCCTCTTCGTTGTCCAGGCGACTGCCTGGCTGGTAGCGCAGCTCAAGTTCCTCGGTGCCGCCGCTCAGATGGGCCTGCCAGCGTTGCGCAATCGGTTGCAGCCGCTGCAGGGCCCGTTGACGACGTCGGTGGATTCGCGTGCTCACCAAAGCCATCTGCACGTCGAAGGCATCCAGCAGGGCATTCCGCTCGCCCATGGAGCTGCGGGCGGTCTGCCGCCAGAGTTGACTTCGCTGCCGCAACAGTCGGTTAAAACGACTGATCAGGTCGGCATAAACCGGCTCGAGCTGAAGCACCACACGATCCAGCCAGAATCGACGCAGGGAGGGCTCGCCGCGTACCAACTCCAGATCCAGGGCGCTGAACCCAATGCAGCGCAGCGGCCCAATCAGATCCAGCTGGCGCTCAAGGGTCTTCCCATTACGGCGGGCCTGGCGCCCTCCGGAGCGTCGCAGTTCCAGCTCGATTCGGTCCCCATCATCCAGTCCGGCTCGCAGCAGTGCACAGGGTTCGTCCCATTGGATGAGATCGCGATCCTGACTGCACCGATGGGAACGCAGGCTGCCCAAGATCTCGACGGCCTCCAGCAGGTTGGATTTGCCGATGCCGTTGGGCCCAATGACGAGCAGGCGTGGTTGCTCCAGCTCCACCACAAGCTGGTTGTGGTTTCTAAACCCCTGCAGCTGAAGCGTCTGGAGCCGGATGGGTCGTCGTGCGGTGTGTGGGTAAGGTACAGAGATCGGGTCGACCTGTCGGGAGACCTCCTGCTGTCACTTCCAAGTGCACCAGTGGGCATGTAGCTCAGTTGGATAGAGCATCAGATTCCGGTTCTGAGGGTCGGGGGTTCGAGTCCCTCCATGCTCGTGTTCAGTTCAATCTGAGGTTGATTTCAACCTCAGGCCCATGGCCCGAATGCCATTGGGATCAATGACGAATCCCTGTTCCTTCAGTTTGCTGACGGCGATCTCCGGTGCCGAAACCGAGAGGCTGCAGCCCGGCAGGTCACGGCGCAGGATATGCAGGGCGCGATGGACCAAGACCGCCAGCAGCTGACCCTGATCGGGACCTGGACGGGCGGCGAGATTCCAGAGATTGGCATTGAGTGCAAGGTCACTCGTCGCGCGAACAAAACCGATCAGCTCACCGGTTGCAGTGTCAATCAGGCTGATTTGCCAGAGACTTCGTTCAAAGGCACGCAGCCAGAGCTCCTCCGGGTGGGTGGATTCGCCGCATGAAGCGAGCAATGCATTGAGTGCGGCAGGTGAAGGCAGCTTCTCGGGCTCGAGCCGACACCCCTCCGGCAGCTGTGGAATCTTGGTCTGCTGAAGAAAGGGAAGCAAGGGGATCAGCCGGTGTTGCGCATGCCGGCAGCGATGCCATTGAGGGTAAGCAGTGCTCCCCGCAACAGTTCGCTTCGGCTGTAGGTCCTTCTGTCTTCCGGGACACCCGGTGATTCGCTCATGGGCGGTTGCCGGTTCTGATCGCGCAGGCGACGCAGCAGGGCGACCTGCAGGAAACCAAGGGGAACGATCGTGCGGTTGCGCAGATCCACCGAAAGTTGAAGATTCTGGTCCGCACCCAGCAGACGTTCCTGGCCAGTGATGGCAAGCACCAGCTTGAGGGTGCGGTCGTACTCGTCGGCGATCACTTGGAAGATCGCTTCAAAAGCCTCGCGCTGCTCGGTTTTGCCCAGGCTGTTCACGTAGTGGTGCGCGAGGTCAAGGTCCACCTTTGACAGGGTCATCTCCACCTTCGAGATCAGCATCCGGAAGAAGGGCCATCGCTGGTGCAGCCGGCGGAGCAGATCGAGTTGTTCGGGTTCGGAGTCGACCTCCGCGGCCAGGGCGGTGCCGACGCCGAACCAACTGGGAAGCAGAAACCTGCTCTGGGTCCAGCCGAAAACCCATGGAATGGCCCGAAGGCTGGATAGGTCTCTTGCGCCGGTCTTTCGGCGAGCAGGGCGGCTGGAGATCTGCAGTTTGCTGATCTCCTCGATCGGGGTGACTTGCTGGAAGAAGGCAACCAGGTCTGGGTTGTCATGCACCAGTGCGCGGTAGTGCTCACGTGAACGGGTTGCAACGCGGGTCATCAGCTGGTTCCAGCTGGGGGTGGCATCCAGTTGATTGGTCACCAGGCTGTTCTGCACCACCGCGGTGGTGACTGTTTCCAGGTTGTAGAGCGCCAGCTCAGGCAGGCTGTACTTCGATGCCAGCACCTCGCCCTGTTCGGTGATCTTGATACGACCCTGAAGGGTGCCGCTCGGTTGGGCCAGGATCGCCTGATAAGCAGGCCCTCCCCCGCGGCTCACGGATCCACCGCGGCCATGGAAGAGCCGCAGGGCGACGCTGTGACTGCTGGCCAATTCCTGAAGTGCGATCTGGGCTTGATGGATTTCCCAGTTGCTTGAGAGAAAACCTGAGTCTTTGTTGCTGTCCGAGTAGCCCAGCATCAGCTCCTGCAAGGGCTGGTGTTGGTTGCCTACCACAGGCAGAAGCTTGCGATACAGCTCCGTTTCAAACAGGCCCTTCATCACCTCCGGTGCCTTCTGCAGGTCCTCGACGGTTTCAAACAGAGGAACAACAAGCAGTGAAGCCGTCCCCGCCTGGGGGTCCGCCAGTCCGGTCTCCTTCGCGAGCAACATCACCTCCAGCAGGTCGGAGGCGGTGTGGCTCATGGAGATCACATAGGAGTGGCAGATCCGCTGACCGAATTCCTGCTGGAGGCGGTGCAGCATCCGGAACACAGCGAAGGTCTGGGCTGTGCTTTCCGACCACTCCATCGCAGCCGGAATGAGTGGACGGCGGGTCTGCAACTCCTGCAGCAGCCATGCCACCCGCTCAGGCTCCTCCATCGCGTTGTAGCGGCATGGAAGCTGCAGATAGCCCGTCAATTCATCGATCGCGTCGCTGTGACGGGTGCTCTCCTGGCGGATGTCGAGCGTGGCCAGCGAGAACCCGAAGATGTGCACCTGATGCAGCAGGGTGTCGAGCTGCTCACAGCTCAATTCGGTGCGGACGAGGCTGTTGCGGATCAGTTCGAGATCACTGCGGAACTGAGCAATCTCGGTGTAGTGAAGAGCTTCTTGGCCGGGCAGACCGTCTTGAACTGCCCCATTGCTGAGGTCCTTCGGTGCCTGCCAGCCCGCCTCTGCCATCTGGTTGTTGCGGGCCAGAGTGCGTTGGAGTCGCTCCAGGATGTAGCTGAGCTTCAGCCGGTAAGGCTCCAGTCGATAGCGCGCAGCACGCTGTTCGTAGATCTCCGGAAACCGCAACCGATCCATTTCCAGAGATTCCAGCAGCGCAGGAGAAACCTGACTCCATTGCATGGAAATACTCAGCTGGTTGCGCAGCGCCTGAACTGAACTGATGTACAGCTCCAGCATCAGTTGGCGTTGATAACAGGCTGTCCGCCAGGTGATGGCTGGCGTGACCGAAGGATTTCCGTCTCGATCGGAACCCACCCAGGATCCGAAGGTGCAAAACGATGCCTGGGGGAATTGTACGTCTGGGTAGTGGCGTTGAAGTGCGGATGTCAGGCGCCGGCGCAGTTGCGGCATGGCGTCGAACAGCACTTGCTGGAAGTAGTGGAGGGTTGAATCAACTTCATCCAGAACGGTGGGTTTGAACTGGTGCAGCTCATCAGTGCGCCACCACAACTGGATCTCCTCCTCCAGCTGACGGCGAAGATCATCTTCGTCAAAGCGGGTCAGCGGTGCATCGGACTGCAAGCGCTTCAGCAGGTTGGCCACCCGACGTTGCTTATGACGAACGGTGTGTCGAACGATCTCGGTGGGATGGGCGGTGAAGACCAGTCGAATGTCCAGCTCCCGCAGCAGTGTTTCCACCTGCGCGGGTGGAATATTCATCCGTCGCAGCCGCTCGAACACCGCGCCGAATGTCGCCGGGTCGGTCTGGCTGGCGAGAGGCGGTGCGAAGGGATCGAAGGGGTCCGATTTGACGTCGTTCTGGCCGGGACCCGGCTGCAGACTGTCGAGATAGCTGTCTTCCTCGATGCGCTGCTCGAGGATGTTGATCAGCTGGAAGTACAGCGAGAACGCCCGGGCCGCGGCGATCGCCTCTGAGAGATCCATGGTGCGGATCAGCTCGACGATGGCCTCACTGCTGCTTTCACCGTCGCGGCCTTCCAAGGCCACTGGATCGCAGAGTTGCTTCAACCGGAGCAACCTTTCGCTCTGTTCTGGAGGACACTCACTGCGCAGAACCGTCTGCCAGAGGTCTTCGACCAGTTTCAGCCGGTGTTGAAGCAGACGACTGGCTCCCGGGCCGCCACCATTGACCCTGGGCTGTTCGCCTGAGGGGGCATTGGCGGTGGACTGGGGCATTGACGCTCCGCTTGTCTCGTCGTTAACCATGATCATCCCAAAGCACCGCTTATGGGAGTTGACAGCTGCTCCTGGTCGCTCATGGTCAAGCTGCCCTGCTGCAGCAGGGCACTAATGCTTGTGCCGGCTTCAACGGCATGGATCCAGCGCATGGCCTGATTGCCGTTGCGGAGCAGGTCGTCCATGGGACGGAGTTGGCTGAGCAGGTTGTGCTGTTGGGCCAGAGGTGAAATCTGATCGAGCAACTCCTCGATCCAGGCGCGACAGGTCACGGGGGAGCCGTCTTGCCAGCGGTGCAGCGTGGCATCGAGGCTTTGATGTGAGGCGGCGGCATCGTTGGCATCCGCCAGCGTTGCCAACTCTTCGGCTGTGAGCCTGCTGGAGCGGATGGGATCAAGCTGTTGCGGTGCATCACGTAGCTGCAGCAATCGCAGTTCCAGCAGTGCCGTGATCGCGATCAGTTCCGCGGGGTCGGTCACCAAATCACAGATGCGCAGTTCCAGGCGGTTGAGGTCGTAGGGCCGGCGCGGTCCGTTCGGTCTGACCGAGGTCCAGAGGTGACGTTCATTTCGCATCAGTCCTTCCGCCAGTTGCTCTTCCACCCAGCGGATGTAATGGCTGTGGTTCAGGAATAGGGGAACCTTCTCGGGGGTCAGGGGGAATTGCTTCCACCGCTGGGAGTGTTGACCCGTGACCTCGTCATCTAGGAAAGGAGAACTGGCACTGAGTGCCAGGAGCAGTGCTGCTTCGCAGCGCACAAGGCGAACAGCAGCGAACAGCCACTCGGGATCCGTGATTCCGAAATTGATGTGGATGCTGGCGGTGACAACTCTCGTGCCGTAGCTCTGCTCGATTAAGTCGTGATAGGGATTGGCGGGGTCCGAACGTTCGAATCGACGGGTGTCTCCACGACTGAGAGTGCTCCCTGGAAGCAGGGTGAGGTTGCGTTGCTGCAACCAGTCGCGCAGGCGGCGACGGGGTTGCAGCAGCAGTTCCGGCAACTCGGCATAGGAGCTGGTCGGAGCGGTGATGAACTCGAGATTGCGATGGTCCGGCTCGGTGACGAAGTCGGGGAGTTCCTGCGCAACCTCCGCAGCAACGCCGACATGGGAGCCGTCATCGCGTCCGGTGAACAGTTCAACTTCGAAACCTTTGAGCAGCAGCGGGGTGCTCATGAATCGGAGGCGTTCAGGCAGGCCAGGGCTGTGAGCATGCCTTTGGCTTTGTTCAAAGTCTCCTCAAATTCAGCCGTTGGTTTGGAATCTGCCACTACACCTGCTCCGGCCTGCACTTTCACGCGGAAGCCCCCTTCACCATCGGGCTGCACCACCATGGTCCGAATCGTGATGGCCGTGTTCAGAGCACCGCCAAGGTCTACAGAGCCGTACACCCCGGAGTACGGGCCCCGGGCATCGGGCTCCAGTTCATTGATGAGCTGCATGGCCCGTATTTTTGGCGCTCCGCTCACAGTGCCTGCCGGGAATGAAGCCATCAGCAGGTCCCATACGTCGTGATCCGGCGTCAGCCGACCTTCCACCTGGCTGACGATGTGCATGACGTGGGAATACCGCTCGATCACCATCAGATCTTTCACGGCGACGCTACCCGGCTGGCAGACGCGGCCCAGGTCGTTGCGGCCAAGATCCACCAGCATGACGTGCTCTGCGCGTTCCTTCGGGTCCGCCAGAAGATCGGCCTCCAGCTCGCGATCCTCCAGTGGGGATCGTCCGCGGGGACGGGTGCCGGCAATCGGTCTCAGTCCAGCATGAACGCCATCGGCAGCTGGTTCCGCCTGCACCATCACCTCCGGACTTGATCCAATCAGCTGCCAGTCGCCGAAATCGAAAAAAGCCATATACGGCGATGGATTCACCATCCGCAGACTGCGATACAGCTCCAGTGGTGTCTGCTGGACCTTGGTTTCCAGGCGCTGGCTGATCACCAACTGGAACACATCACCGGCGGAGATGCGTTCCTTCGCTGTGAGAACCGATTGCTCGAATTCATCTTGGCTGCGGTTGCTGCTCACCTCAGGAAGAGTTTTGGCCGATCCATCCCATCGGAGCGGATCCACCGGTGGCAGCGGTGTATTCATCCTGTCTCTCAGCGACTGGATGCGACTCAGTGCCATATCCCAGGCTTCATCCTGGTCGCGGCTGTCCGACAAATCGGCATAGGCAACAGCGGTGATCTGTCGTTTCACCTGATCGAAAATCAGGATCGCGTCCATCAGCATCCAGATTCCATCCGGAGGATCAGCTGCCGTGCGGGGATGCACTGGAACCGTGGGTTCGATCCACTGGATTAGTTCATATCCCCACATTCCGTAGAGCTGCCCAAGAGGTGGCAGGCCAGGCAGGCTGACGCAGTTGTATGGAGCCAGGCAGCGCCGGAGGCTTTCAAAGGGGTTGCCCTTCAGGGAGTCCTCACGACCATCTCGCCATCGGCGTTGGAGCAAGTCCCCACGGGCGCTTGCAGTCCACAGGGGGTCGCAGGCAATCACGCTCCATCGACCGAGGGTCTCCCCTCCTTCAACAGATTCAAGAAGGACGCCAGGTGGATGACCTGATCCAGCCTTGATCCAGGCGGTTAGAGGTGTTTCAAGATCCGCTGGCCAGCTCTGGGCCAGGGGTATCAGGTTGGCGCCAGAGGCTGCGGCCTTGTGAAAGGTGGCGCGATCAGGGCTGAACATGCGTTCATTTTGCAGCCCCGATGGATGCCCGGTGGAATCAGGTGTCGAAGGTGTTCCGACCGCTGAACTTGATGTTGGCGGGGTTTGTGTTCTGGCCAATCCGGCGGGGGTTATGACCCACCATTGGGCGACCTTCGTTCACCTTCTCTGGGAACACACCATCTTTTGGATGCAGGAATTCAGTGTCACCACCGGGGAAGATGCGGTAAATCTTGAAATCTTCCATGCGGGGCTTGAACTTGGTCCTGAGCTGGGTGCCGAGAGCAAGGCATTGCTCTTTCCGCGCGAAATACATGATGTTTTCGCCGGCATTCATCATCGCGGCACCGCCAGTGGGCAGCTCAAAGGCTTGTTCGCTTTTGCTGGTCCAGGTGATCGCGTATTTCTCTTCAGTTTCGGCGGAGTTGAGAAGCCCCCCCGTGCTTGCAATGAACTGAGGAAGCTGACCGTTCAGAGTCGAAGCTGTCATGGCGCAGAACGCAAGACGGACGGTTATGACTGGAAAGTAGCACCGTGCATGTGCACCAAAGCCATCTGCGAAAGCATCCTTCACACCCTTGAATAAAGCTGCTTCGTCAGCGGTCAGGTAGGGGCTGATGCCACCGGGAAAAAGACTGTCAGGTCTCTCTTACGACGAGCCTGGTAGCGCCCCCCGAGGCTCGCCATCAGTTGTCGAGTGGCGTCCTGGCTGAGCTGGAGGCTGCCGGTGGTGGGATCCCAGCTCAGCACAGTTCCGACCTGCTCCCTGTCGGCCTGTTCAGTGTCTACAAATTCAGTGTCGAGGAGCTCCATGTCCGCGTCGTCCTCAGCCGCAGAGCTGGAGGCCTGAGATCGCACCTGGAGTTGAAGCTTGAGCCTGGCTCCAGCTGGCTGGAGCAGCAGCAGCAGCCTGGATCCTGGCGGAAGTCCGCGACTGACGCGATCAATCAGGCCCCACAACATCGGTTCAAGACGCCGAGCATCGCTCAGAATCTCCGGCAGATCGTTCTCAATTCCCAGCTGCAGGGCCACTTCCCGACGGTCGAGTTGTTCACGCCATCCAGGTTCAAGGGTCTGAAGGATTGCGCCCAGGTCGGTGCGGGCCAGCTGCATCTCGGATGGTTTCCGTTGCAGTTCAGCGGCCTGGAAGATCAGCCCGAAGCGATCGATCTGTTCGCTGCACTCCACATCGATCTGCTGAAGGCGGTTCTCGACCACCGAGGGCAGATCCTTGCGTCGCAGCAGAGAGCGGATCAGTGTGCGGATCGTGGCCAGCGGCGTTCGCACCTCATGGGTCATGGCTTCCAGAAGGCTCAGGTCATGGCTCGGCGTCTGCTGCGCATTCGAGCTGTCTGGTGCCGACTGCAAGGTCAGGCTCGGGGCCGACTCCGTCAGTTTCTCGGCCAAGCGTGGCCAAAAGCATCGGTCGAAGTCCGGATCATTCCGCAAAGTCCCAAGTCCGTTGAGTTGGTCACGCAGTTGATCGGCCAGGGCTGTTTCAGTCCCCTTGAAGCGTTCCCCCACCATCGTCAAGGCGTCGCTCAGGCTTTCAGCGTCGCAACGCATCAACAACTGTCGTTCTCCAGGTTTGCCATTGATGGCAAGGGCCAGCTGCAACTCGGGTGTGATCACCAGCAGCACTGGGTCGTCGCCGTCCCGAGGTTCCAGTGCCAAGCGGCAAAAGCCAGCGTTCTCCGAGGCAGGACGACCACTGCCCGGTAATGCGGCATGGAGCGGGCTCAGCCTTTCAAGACTCTCCGGTGCCCAGACCCAACCCTTCAGTTGACGCAGCAGGTCGGGTTCATACAGCGCCGGCAACGGAGCGGCCATCCAGAGTCCCGTTTGAACCTGCCGTTCCATCAGGGCCTCTTGAATCACCTCCAGCGCTCCCCACCACAGGCGTCGGACGCCGGCCTCATCGCAGTGTCCCGGACTGACGTCGCGGGCTAGGCGCTGACGCAGGCCCAGCAGGCTGGTGTCGTTCACCATCGACCGGGGAGTCCTCGGCGACTCCTACGAACCACTGACAAGCAGAGACCCAGGCAAACGAAATTCACGACCATGGCGGACCTTCCATAGCTGAGGAACGGCAGAGGAATGCCGGTGATCGGGCCCAGTCCAATGGTCATGAAGATGTTCACCACGACTTGGAACATCAGCATGGTGCCAATGCCCACAACCACCAGCGACTCGAAGTCGCTTCGGGCGTTGCGTGCAATTTGCAACAGCCTCCCCATCAGCAGAGCGAAGCCCAGAACCACCAGCAGGCAACCGATGAATCCTGTTTCTTCGCCCAGGGCACTGAAGATAAAATCGGTGTGCTGTTCAGGAATGAAACGCAGTTTGGTCAGCTGCCCCTGCAGCAAACCGGTTCCAAACAAACCGCCTGCACCGATTCCGACGGTGCTCTGCAGCAGGTGGTAGCCCCCCCCCCAGAGGGTCCTGTGATGGGTCCAGGAAAAGCACTAGACGATCCCGCTGGTAATCCTTCAGCCCGTTCAACCAGAGCCAGGGGGTGATCACGGCCATCAGACCGTGGATCGCCAGGGTGATGCAGGCGGCGAGCTGCTTCCAGGGCAGAGCTCTGTAGGCCAGCACAGCCATCATCGGGATCCAGATGCACAGAGCCCAGGGCAGCAGGCCCGAGATCAGTGCCGTTGCCAGGGGTGACAGCAGCAACACCACCCATTCAAAGGGCATGCCCGACCAATACAGCATCGTCAGCATCAGGGCCCCGAACACCAGTGAGGTCCCGAGGTCGGGCTGGATGAAAACCAGCAGCCAGGGGATGGCGATCACGCCGAGAGGGCGAAGCAGATCCACGGGGCGTTCCACCGGATGGCGAGAAAGAACCGCAGCCACCAGCAAAATTGCTGCGATCTTGGCGAATTCAGAAGGCTGCACATGAAGTGGTCCGATGCTGATCCAGCGCTGAGCTCCCAGGGCGCTGGTTCCGATCAGCTGCACGGCGATCAGGCTGATCACGGTGGCGCCGTAGATCGGAATGTGCAGAGGCCGTATCCGCTGCAGCGGGAGCCGCTCGAGACCAAGGGCAAGCACGACCCCCAGCGCGGCGGTGATCCAGTGGTGATACCAATCGGCGTAGTCGGCCTGGCGCTGGGTGCTGGCGATCAGCAGTCCCGAAAGCCCCACCATGGCCAGCGGTACTCCCAGGAGAATCCAGTCCCTCGGAGTTTGCTGTCGGCCGGGTTGGGCACGCATCGTCACACCGTCGTTGCCACCTGTTGCATCACCGAATCAGCCAGGCTCAGGAACGCGGCTGAGCTTGCGGAGTTGGGACGAGACAGCACGGCGGGTCGGCCGGAATCACCACCTTCCTGGACCGGCATCTCCATCGGGATCTGTGCCAGCAGGGGTACGTCGTAGTCCCCCGCCAGTGTTGCTCCGCCACCACTGCCGAACAGGGCATATCTGCGGTCAGGCAGGTCGGGAGGAATGAAGCAGCTCATGTTTTCAACCACGCCCAGAACAGGAATGTTCATCTGGCGGAACATCGCCAGTCCGCGACGGGCGTCTTGCAGAGACACCTGCTGGGGTGTGGTGACGATGACGACACCCGCCATGGGGACGGCCTGAGCCAGGGACAGCTGGGCATCGCCGGTGCCCGGAGGTAAATCAACAACCAAGACGTCCCGTTCGCCCCACTCCGCCTGATAAAGGAACTGCCGAATAATCCCGTTCAGCATTGGACCGCGCCAGATCACCGGCTGGTGTTCATCGATCAGCAGGCCCATCGAGACCATGGCAATGCCGCACGATTCGATTGGAACGATCCGCTGCTGATCCCCACTGCCCATGACTTCGGGGGTTTGGTCGGCAACCCCAAGCATGGTGGGTGCGTTGGGTCCGTAGATATCGGCGTCGAGGAGGCCGACCCTCAAACCCTTCTTGGCAATCGAACAGGCCAGGTTGACCGCAACTGTGCTCTTGCCTACGCCACCCTTACCACTGGAAACTGCAATGACCTGGCGCACGCCCGGGATGGACTGGCGTTCAGCAGGTTGCCCGTGACCGGCCTGGCCGATTCCTCCCTGGCTGGGGGGCTGGCCGATTTCAATCTGGACGTCGTCAATGCCATCGAGGCCTGTCAGCAGCTGGCGGGCTTCCTGCACAATCCGGTCGCGCTGCCCCTGAGCGAAACCCGGCAGATTTAGACGGAAGACCGCTCGGGCATCGGCGACTCGGACCTGGTCGATCCAGCCCAGCTCCATG
>QCTY01000006.1:0-40061 GCA_003208975.1 Synechococcus sp. AG-676-F02 | reverse complement strand
GAGCAGGGAATGCAGACCCTTGAAAAGGCTCTCGCCAATTTGGTTGTCAAGGGCGACGTAACCCGGGCTGAAGCCATGGCCAAGGCCAGCAAACCCGCGGAACTGGAACGGCTGCTCGGCGGTGTCTAAGTAAAGCGAAAGCAGAATCCATGCCAGTTTTCATTGCCACTTACGCCGGACCGGCAGGCCAGTCGAGAAGCCTGACCGTCAAAGCCACCGACCTGAGCCAAGCCCGCAAACTGCTCCGCCGCCGAGGCATCCGCGCCGAAGAACTCAAACCGGCCAGCGAAAACACCCGAGGGAATGAAAGTGGATCGTCAGGGCTGCTGTCGTTTGACCTCGACATGCTGTTCGAAAAGCCACCCGGAGTGAAGGAGAAAGCCGTCTTCGCCAGCAAACTGGCGGCGCTGGTGGATGCCGGGGTGCCGATTGTTCGCAGCCTCGATCTGATGGCAACCCAGCAGAAGCTGCCGATGTTTCAACGAGCCCTCACGAAAGTGAGCCTGAATGTGAACGAAGGAGTGGCCCTCGGAACAGCCATCCGGCAGTGGCCCAAGGTGTTCGATGAGCTCAGCATCGCCATGGTGGAAGCCGGTGAAGCTGGCGGAGTGCTGGATGAAGCGCTGCAGCGGCTGGCGAAGCTGCTGGAGGACAACGCCAAGCTGCAGAACCAGATCAAAGGGGCCCTGGGTTATCCGGTGGCTGTGCTGGTGATTGCGATCCTCGTCTTCCTCGGCATGACGATCTTTCTGATTCCCACGTTTGCCGGCATCTTCGAAGACCTTGGAGCTGAGCTGCCTGCATTCACACAGTTGCTGGTGAATCTGAGTGACCTGCTGCGCTCCAGCGTCGCCCTTTACGCAGCCGGAGCAATGCTGCTGACGATCTGGTTGATCGGGCGTTACTACGCCACACACAACGGCCGTCGGGTGATCGATCGGCTGCTGCTGAAGCTTCCTCTCTTTGGAGAACTGATCCTGATGACAGCGACTGCACAGTTCTGCCGAATCTTCAGCTCTCTCACGCGAGCTGGCGTGCCCATCCTCCAGGCGATGGAGATTTCCAGCCAAACCGCCGGGAACGCCATCATCTCCGACGCCATCCTGACCTCCCGCTCCATGGTTCAAGAGGGGATCTTGCTCAGCACAGCACTGATCCGGCAAAAGGTCCTGCCGGACATGGCTCTGAACATGTTGGCCATCGGCGAAGAAACGGGAGAGATGGACCGGATGCTGAGCAAGGTCGCCGATTTCTACGAAGACGAGGTAGGGGCCATGGTGAAAGCCCTGACCTCGATGCTGGAACCAGCGATGATCGTGGTGGTGGGTGGCATCGTGGGATCCATTCTTTTGGCGATGTATTTGCCGATGTTCACCGTGTTCGACCAGATCTAGTAACGGCTTCCGCAACCGCCTGACCAGCCAGCCAGCCCCCGCTCCAGCAGGCCTGGAAGTTGAAACCGCCGGTGACCCCATCCACATCCAGGAGTTCTCCGGCCAAATAAAGACCCGGACAACAACGGCTTTCCATACTGGCCAGATTCACCTCCCCCAGAGCCACACCGCCGGCGATGACGAACTCCTCGCCGAAAGGACCACGGCCCTTGATCTCCAGCCGCTGGGCACAAAGAATTTCCACAAGGCGGCGCTCTGCCTTCAACGGCAGTTCCGCCCAACGTCGCTCAGGGTCCGATCCCGTCATGGCCAGGAAGGCCTGCCAGAGGCGACGAGGAAGATGGTCGAACGGTCTTGAAGCAGAGAGCGTGCGCGAGGCCTGATCCTGTCGCCACCGCTGAAGCCGCTGCTTGACACCCAAACGACCGAGGCCTGCACTCCAGTCCACCTTCAGCACGCCCTTGTAATGGGTTTGATGCAGGGCCCTGGCGGCAAACGCTGAAAGCCGGAGCGTGGCAGGACCGCTCAGACCGCGATGGGTGATGAGCACTCGTCCGATCTGCCGGAAGCGCTGATCACCCAGCCTCAGATCAAGGCCCACATCATCAATCGCGATGCCGCTGCACGCGGTCAGCGCCCTGTCCTGAAGCGACAGGCTGAACAACGACGGTACCGGGGGCACCACCTGATGACCGAGTTCCTCGGCAATCATCCGGCCGCTCGGATGGCCACCGGTCGCAAGCATCAGCCTGCGCGCCCGCAATGGTGCCTCCAGGCCGCGGCCTTCGACCACAAAGTCACCATGGGCATCAACTGTCACCCGCTGCACCATCGCTCGGGTGCGGAGCTGCACACCTGCCTTCGCAGCAGCCAGACGCAGGCATTGAATCACTGCCTCAGAACGGTTCTCTCTCGGAAACATCCGACCATCAGGCTCTTCCACAAGGGTGAGGCCGTGTTCATCGAACCAGGCAACTGCATCACCACAGGCAAAGCGGCTGAACGGACCCCGCAGAGGGCGGCTTCCCCGTGGGTAATGGGACACCAACTCAAGGGGGTCCCAGCAAGCATGGGTGACATTGCAGCGGCCACCACCACTGATGCGCACTTTCTGGAGCGGCTCCGGAGTACCTTCCAACACCAGCACTCCGGTAACGCCCTGCTCCGCTGCAGTGATGGCAGCCATGTAACCGGCTGGACCACCCCCAACAACGATCAGATCAGGCCGGCTGGAAGCGCAGTGCGACGCCGTTGTTGCAATAGCGCTTACCCGTCGGTCGGGGTCCGTCATTGAATACGTGCCCCTGGTGACCACCGCAGCGGCTGCAGTGGTACTCCGTGCGAGGAATGATCAATTTGAAATCTACTTTCGTAGCGACCCCACCTTCGAGAGGTTCAAAAAAACTGGGCCAGCCGGTGCCGCTGTTGAACTTCGCCTGCGAGGAGAACAAAGGTTGATCGCAGCCAGCACAGTGATAATTCCCGGGTCGCTTTTCGTCATTCAAAGAACTGGTGAAGGGGCGCTCCGTCCCTTCGTTGCGAAGCACGTGGTATGCCTCAGCAGTCAGCCGCTTTCTCCAGGCATCGTCGCTGAGATTCCAGGCCGAGTCACTGGCCTTTGATGCAGCCAACACGGGTTGTGCCCCAGAGATGCTGCCGAGTACTCCAGCAATCGTTCCCATCAGCATGGATCGACGAGAGACAACAGTATTGAGGACCACAGCATCCAGAAAGCGGCGACATCGGCGGTTCTAATGGATCTATGACTGCTCCCGACACCGCTGCCTACCGCTTCAGCGTGGCGCCGATGCTCGACTGCACGGATCGCCACTTCCGTGTGCTGATGCGGCAGATCAGCCAACGCGCACTGCTGTACTCGGAGATGGTTGTGGCCCAGGCCCTGCATCACAGCAGATGCCGCGACAAGCTGCTTGATTTCGATGCTGCAGAGCATCCGATTGCCCTCCAGGTGGGAGGTGATGATCCAGACCTGCTGAGCGATGCGGCCCGCCTCGCCCAGGATTGGGGCTACGACGAAATCAACCTGAACGTGGGATGTCCCAGCCAGAAGGTTCAGGCCGGGAACTTCGGGGCTTGCCTGATGGCAGAACCAGACCTGGTGGCCCGATGTGTAGAAGCAATGACGAGGGCGAGTTCCTTGCCTGTGACAGTGAAACACCGAATTGGCATTGACAACCTAGACAGCGATGACCTGCTCACGGCATTTGTGGATCGGGTGGCAGCTGCCGGAGCATCTCGCTTTGCGGTGCATGCCCGCAAAGCCTGGTTGGAAGGGCTTGATCCCAAACAGAACCGGACTGTTCCACCCCTCCAACACGACAGAGTGGTGGCCCTCAAACAGCGTCGACCCGAATTGATTATTGAGCTCAATGGCGGCCTGGATTCACCGGAAGATTGCCTGAAGGCCTTGAAAACTTGCGATGGAGCAATGGTGGGGCGAGCTGCCTATGAACACCCTCTGCGTTGGAGCGGCATTGACACGCAGGTCTTTGGCGACACACCACGTATGGTCAAAGCCTCGGATGTTGTCATCGGCCTGATCCCACACGCATCAGCCCATCTCAGCCGTGGTGGCCGTCTCTGGGATCTCTGCCGCCACCTGATGCAATTAGTGGAGGGTGTACCTGGAGCGCGTCACTGGCGGAGGAATCTCGGAGAAAAAGCGCAGAGACCAAAGGCGGATCTGAGCGTGCTGGAGGAGGCCTGTCGCCAACTGAGAGAGGCCGGCCTTTGATCGGCTGAATTCAGCCCTCAGCACCCCCGTAGCCGGAATAGTCATCTCCACCACTGGTGGAGGAGCCACGACGACGACGGCTGCGACCATCCTCATAGGGATTGGAATCGCCACCACCGCTTGCGTTATCGCGAGCTCCATAGCTGCGATCCTCCCAGCCACGCGCTCCGGAACGGCGGTCATCACCGCCACCACCGCCGCCGCCACCACCGCCGTAACCGCCGCCGTAACCGCCGCCGCCACCACCGCCGTAGCCGCCGCCGCCACCTCGACGGGGGGCACTGCCACGGGGTTCAGCTTTGTTGATACGGAGGGGACGACCCATCAGCTCAGCACCCTGCAAGCCTTCGATGGCTGCAGCTTCAGTAGCTTCATCGCCCATTTCAATGAAGGCGAAACCACGCTTTCGGCCGGTGTCCCGCTCGAGTGGAAGGGCGCAATTGGTGACTTCGCCGAACTGGGCGAAGAGCTCAATCACATCTTCCTGCTCAGCGCGGAAGGGAAGGTTGCCAACGAAAATGCTCACGTTCTGCGTGGACCGGGTACAAAAAAAGGACCGAAAAGGTCTGGGTCATCGCCATCGGACCTTCACTCCAAATGAAGTGTCATACCTCCGGCTTACAAATCGTAGACCCGGTAACCCGTCTCAGTCATCCCAGAGGCACAGTTCATTTCAGACGAACACTCCAGAGCTGGAGTTGCTCTTCAACACGTTCAAATCCAGTTCCTCCTTCACTGCGACGCGCGGCGACAACGGCTCGTGGTGCCAAGGCATCGTGAAGATCAGGATCGAAGGCTGGATGTAACTCCCTCCAGGCCTCAAGATCCAGATCGCGCAAGAGACAGTTCTGCTCCAGACAACGTCGTACAACCGCCCCGACCAGTTGATACGCCTCTCGAAACGGAACACCGCGAGCCACTAGATAGTCGGCCACATCAGTGGCATTGGAAAAATCCTGCTCCACCGCCTGATTGAGACGTTCCACACGGAACTCAAGACCCTCCTCAAACAGAATCGCCGTTGCCTCAACACAGTCGCGCATGGTGCGAAACGCATCAAAGAGTGCCTCTTTGTCTTCCTGGAAATCTTTGTTGTAAGCCAAAGGCAAGCCTTTGATCATCGTCAGCAGAGACTGAAGATGTCCAAACACTCGGCCGCACTTACCACGCACCAACTCAGGAACATCAGGGTTCTTCTTCTGGGGCATCAGGCTGCTGCCGGTCGCGCAGCGATCCGTGAGGCGAACAAACCCGAACTCCTCGGAGGCCCAGGCGATCACCTCCTCCGACAAACGACTGAGATGCGCCATCACCAGTGAGGCCGCAGCAGAGAATTCCACGCAGAAATCTCGATCGCTGACGGCGTCGAGGCTGTTGGCATAAACCGCCTCGAAACCCAACGCATCCGCGGTATGGCGCCGATCAATCGGAACCGGAGTTCCTGCCAGGGCGGCAGCTCCGAGCGGACAGATATTGACTCGACGATGTACATCCCTGAGCCGCTCTCGATCACGCTGAAGCATCTCCAGATACGCCAGCAAATGATGGGCCAGGCAAAGAGGCTGAGCCCGCTGCAAATGCGTGTAGCCCGGTATCAACGTGTCGCGATGCTGATCAGCCTGACGAAACAGGGCCCTTTGCAATCGCAACAGATCACCGTCCACTTCATCAAGACGGCGTCGCAGCCAAAGCCTCAGATCAGTGCCCACCTGGTCATTACGACTGCGGCCGGTGTGGAGCTTCTTTCCGACGGGCCCGAGCAGAGCGATCAGACGACGCTCAACGGCGAAGTGAACGTCCTCATCGGCCAGTCCAGGGTTGAACTGCCCTTCTGCTGCCTCACGGCGAATGGTCTCCAACCCCTGATCCAGTTGATCAGCCTCAGCATCGGAAATGACTCCGCAGGCCGCCAACATGCGCGCATGGGCGATGGACCCGTCCAGATCTTCCTGCAACAAGGTGAGATCGAAGCTGATTGAAGCGTTGAACCTTTCGATGAAAGGGTGAAGACCTTGTTCAAAACGATCACTCCAGGTGCCTGCAGCCCCTCCGGTCACCCCACCCGCCATCGGTTGCTCCGTCGATCACCTCAGCTTGTCAGGCTGCTGCTTGATGCCGACACGCTGGGAAGAGTGACCGCTTCCGGAACCTTCAGCACCACCATCGAGGCATCATCCTCAAGCTGGTGATCCTTGCCGACAAAACGATCCAATCGATCAAAAAGAGTGTTGAGAATGCCCTGGGATCCCTGACCGCTGCGACAGGCCAGGTCGAGTGTTCGGATCAATCTGGCTTCATCAAAGCGATCCCCTGTCATCCCGGGTGCTTCGGTCACACCGTCGGTGTAATAGAGGAGAACATCACCAGGCTCAAGGAGCACTTCACCGAGGCCATACTCCGCTTCAGGCTGAAGACCGATCAGCAAACCCGCAGCATCGAGGCGCCCGATGCTGCGATGTTGAGCACGCCACAGCAGCGGAGGATTATGCGCTGCATTGGCATAACGCAAACGCCTCGAGCGAGGATCGAAATCGGAATAGAAAAGGGTGACAAAACGGTGGGACTGGGCCAGATCCTCCTGAGCCAGCTGATTGAGGTCATGCAGGATTCGATCCGGCGGTAAACCGCTGAGCACTTCGGCCCGAAGCATTCCACGCAGCATGGTCATCAGCAGACCCGCAGGAACGCCCTTTCCCATCACATCACCCATCACCAACGCCCAGCGACCGCACTCCCGCCGCCGACCGATCAGTTCCGGACGGGTAGGAATGAAGTCGTAGTAATCCCCACCCACCTGGAAGGCCGGGCGGCACCGAGCCGCCAAATCAACACCCTCCTCCAGCACCGTGCCCGGGGTGAGCACCCGGGTGATGTCCCGTTTGAGCAATGCTCCCTTGGCCGGGGTGGCTTCCAGCTGATCGCAGAGAGCCACGCTGAAGCCGCGGCGGATCAGCTCACTGCAATAGCGCTCGGCGGCGTGGTGGGGGATCCCAGCCATGGGGACGCGGCCGATGGCTTTGCCCCCCTCCTTGCCGGTGAGGGTGAGCTCCAGCAGGCGCGAGAGGGTGATGGCGTCTTCGAAGAAACACTCAAAGAAGTCGCCGAGGCGATATAGCAGCACCCGCTCGGGGTGGGCGGCCTTGACTTCCACGTAGTGGCGCAGCATCGGGGTGAGCTGGCTTTGATCCACCTGGCTGTGGTGGGCCCAGGCGGGCTGGTCGTCGTCGTTTTCGTCTGCGTTGTCTGCTTGTGCGTCGGTTTCCTCGTTGGTGACAGAGGACATCTGCGTCGCTTGACGCTTGCGGGGACGGCTTGCGGCATCAGCGCCGAGGGCGGCGTCGCTGAGATCACCGCCGGCATCAATTGGCTCGTCTGCTTCTCCAGCGGCACTGACTGGTGGTTCTGGATCGCCGAACAGGCTGCCCTGCAGGGCGAGTTCCGGCTGGGATTCAGCGGATCGCGGCACGGCTCTGACTTCGGAGCTCAGATCGTAGGGGCGTCAGCCGCGGCAAATCAGTTGGATGTTCTCCAATTCTTGAAACTCTCAATCGAGCGTGAGCAGCGTGGTTTTGGCAGCTCTTGCGGTGGCCAAGATCACGCTGTCGGCCATCGGGAGTTCGTGTTGGTCGCTGAGTTGAGCGGCTGCCATGGCGAGTGTGGCGTCCAGATTCAACGGTCAAGGCATCGTTTCAAAAGGCGTCATTCGTCTGCGGCATGGTGTGACGACTCACTAGGGCTGCGCCAGTACTCCCGTCTGTCGTGTGAGAATCGCCGCACGATCCATTGATCCATGCAGTTCCTCAACACTCTCACCGTTCTGGCCCTGGTGGTGATGTCATTTGCCCTGATCGTGGCGGTGCCGGTGCTGTATGCCTCCAGTGAGGACAGCGGCCGCTCCAACCGTCTGATTCTGCTGGGCAGTGCCGTCTGGGTGGCCCTGGTGCTGTTGAACTGGGGCGTGAGCTTCTTCGTGGTCTGAGGCCTGGCGATTCGTTTCCGGTCGGTGTCACGATGGGTTGATCCCGTTATACCGACCGTATGGCCACATTCGAGGGACGTTTTACCGATGCGTCGGGACTACGCATCGCCGTCGTGGTGGCCCGTTTCAATGACCTGGTGACCGGAAAGCTGCTGAGCGGCTGCCTGGACTGCTTGCATCGCCACGGTGTTGATACCAGTCCCAGCAGTTCCCAGTTGGATGTGGCCTGGGTGCCGGGCTCGTTTGAACTGCCGATCGTGGCCCAGCAGCTGGCCCGCAGCGGCCGTTATCAGGTGCTGATCACCTTGGGTGCCGTGATCCGCGGTGACACCCCCCACTTCGATGTGGTGGTTGCGGAGGCCAGCAAGGGCATCGCCACTGTGGCCCGCGACAGCGGTGTACCGGTGATCTTCGGTGTTCTGACCACAGACACGATGCAGCAGGCCCTGGAGCGGGCCGGGATCAAGAGCAATTTGGGCTGGTCCTATGGACTGCAGGCTCTGGAAATGGGCTCGTTGATCGGTGCCTTGAATGCAGCCGATTGACCAGCGGTACCCTCGTGGTGCATGATCGCTTTGCCGCAAGGAATCCATCCTGAACGGCGACCTGCGGATGTAGCTCAGTGGTAGAGCATCTCCTTGCCAAGGAGAGGGTCGAGAGTTCGAATCTCTTCATCCGCTTGCTTTCGATGATCGGATCAATAGATGTTGGGGTTCAGCGCTGCTGAAGCCCAATTGCCTGTAGAAACCGGCGCTGTCGGTGGTCATCAGATAGATGCGTTCCACCTGGTGCAGCCTTGGGCTGTCTAGCAGCCCTTCCACCACCTGACGGCCAAGCCCGCGGCCTTGCAGGTCGCCGGCCACCACGATGTCCCAGAGAACGGCACGGTGGATGCCGTCGCTGCTGGCCCGCCCGAAGCCCACCAGTCGCTTGCCACGCCAAAGGGTTACCACGACGGGGCTTCCGCGCAGCATCTGACGTAGGTCGGGGATGGAGCGCTCCCGGGCCCAGAAGGCGTGCTTGCGGAACAACCGCTGCAGCTTCAGCAGGCCGCGGCTGGGTTTGTAACCGGGGCCAAGCCCTAGCAGGCGCAGGCCTGGGGCTCCAGGGGCATGGCGAACCAAACGGATCCGCACGGCGGCATCCAGGGCAATAATTCAGTCTCGCCTGCCGTGGGCAGACAGGACTAGCCCACGATTGCTTGAGTTAAGCGGCTTCCGTTTCGTAGAACTCGACCACCGAGGTATCAAGGGCGTCGATCATTGGCTGTAGTAACTCCTCGTAATTACGCCATTTCTGAGCGGAGGATTTGTACATCTTGTTGCGCACTTGCCCTACAGATGCGGTTTTGACGCGGCGCTTCAGTTTGTGGAATTCAAGGATCTGTTCTTCCCAATTCAGGCCGCAGTAATGGATCAGCGCCTTGGAGATCACTTCCTGCTCGTTGACCAGGTCTTCGTACCAGAATTCGATCATCGGCACACCGATCTTGCGCCAATGCTTCATCAGGCGCCAGTAATTATTGATTTCATTGGCCAGGTGTTCGAGGTCAAAAGCGAAACCCATGCCGCCGTATTTCGCACCAAAATTCTGCTGAAAGTTGGAGAGGCCGTTGTCGCGAGGGTCGCGCATCACGTGGATGATTGGTGCATCGGGGAAGATGCGGTGGATCAGCCCTACGTTGACAAAATTATGGGGAAGTTTGTCGGCAGTGTATTGCGCGCCGACGCCTTCTTCGGGCAATTGCTCGATGTAGGAGTTGGCCATACCGGCCAGCATGCGGGGCCCAAGTGCATCGATGCATTCCGGGTAAGGCTTCAGTTTGGGGTAGTTCTTGTTGATGAAACGGGAAATTTTTGGAATGCCTCCTAGCTCACCGCAGGGAGCTACTAGAGAGTGGGTGCCGATGATGGTTTCAGTGAGTGTGGTGCCGGAGCGAGGCATGCCCACGATGAAGATCGGTTTGGGTTTGTCAGCCTCAATTGGATTGGCACGTTGCGGGCCTTGGGCAGTTGTGTAGAAACGGATGTGACGGCTACAGCGGTTGGTGAATTGGTTTGGGTTGTACTTAATCTTTTTGCGATTGAGTCCGTTTGCTTCCCGTAGAAAATCAGCGGCGTCTGCATATTCTTTGCGCTTGTCAGAGGCAAGGGCCAGGGCAAAACAAAGATTTTCGCGTTGTTGCTCCGGCGTAAATGGGTTCCTTGCTATTAATTTCAGTTTTTCGATAATTGTATCGTCAGGCTTGTAATTTTTGGAGTTAATTAACTGGACTGCCACCATGATATTGGTGTCCAGCAGTTCGAGCAAGTCCGCGTGGCTCTCTTCAATGAGGCCGAGGGTGAGTTTAATGTCTGCTTTTTTGTGCAGGATCTGACGATAAAAGCGACTGCCTTTCTCAAAGCTTTCGAACAGCGCTAGGGCGTCTGCTTCTTTGCCTTGTTCACTGAGGAGTCCGGCACGGGCCAGTTTGATCCTCTCTTTATCATCCACCTTTTCGTCTAATTCATCAATGATCGCACTGGCGTCGTCGTATTTTTCTAGTTCGGCGAGGTATTCCGCCTTGTTGAACAGAAGGTAGTAGGGAGGTTCGTCGAAGAGTTCAATGAGCTGATTTGTGATACCAAGAGCCTTCATCCACATCTGGCGGCTTTCAAATAACTGCATCAAGGCTGTGCGCAGATTCACCTGCTCCTGTTCCAATTTGAAGGCGTCTGGATCAGGTGTGAGGGGGATGGTTTGCAGTTCTTTGACGGGCTTCAACTGCTGATTGATCAGTTTGATCGCTTCGCCGTACTGGGTGAACTCCACCAGTGCGTTGAAGAAGGCCAGTCGTTTCTCTAGGGAATCGGGATCTTCGTCGAGGCTCTTTTTCAGATCATCAAGTAAGTCTTCTGATTGATTGAGTTTGATCAGTAGTTTTTGTTTGGCTTCTTTCGCGGTGATGTGATTTGGCTCAAGTTCGAGACACTCGTCGTAGGTCTCTAAGGCCAGATCAAAGCGCTGAAGTCTCGCCAAGGCACCACCTTTGTTGTTCAGATGGCTTGGTTCCTCGGGTTCGAGTTCGATGGCGCGGTCATAACAACGCAGCGCCTGATCAAAATCATTGTTCAGTAAATGGGCATTCCCCAGACGGTTGAAATCGACCGCCGTGAAATTGTCTTCCCCCAGCTGGTTGTATAGCCGGATTGCGGGTGATCCCTCCTCTTGCAGCAGGTGGATGAAGGCACGTTCTGCAAGGAGTTTGTCGGGTTCCTGGTAGGTCCATCCAACCGACTCGCTCAGATAGTGCTGCACCATTGGACTGGACTGGTCGGTTTTGATCCGGGCGACCAGCTCCACCAGTTTCAGATCATCAGTTTTGTCTTGCTCTTGGATTGTTCTGGTTGCCTGCAAGACGTTCGCATAATTTTTGAGCTTCAGCTGGTCCGTCAGGGTTTTGATCTGAACGGCCATGCTTGCTAATGGGTCAACAGCTCAACAGATTAATCCAGGTAAAGGAGTCAGTCCACATTTTTACTGGCAAAAAAAAAACCTCGGGCCATGGGCCCGAGGTAACTCGAAGAATGATCTGGAATTGGATCAGACGAAGTTGATGTCGCTCAGTGCGATTTCGTGACCCTTGCCAGCAGTCACTTTGACGATGGTGTGCTTACCACCCATAGCGGAGGAGCCAGTGGGATTGGTGTTAATAGCAGTCACATCGCCAGCACGGTAGTTGGCGGTACCGGAGTAGACATACAGACCGTTGTCGGTGCCATCGTTGTCGAAGAACAGGACGCGGAAAGGAGCGCCGGCAACGTTAGTTGTGACGTTGTTGCCCATTCCTGCGGCTGCCATCACGGTGACGTTCCAATCGCTTCCAGAGAAGAAGCCTTGGTTGCCAGTGCGTGATGTTGTTGTGTTGCCAACAACTGCAAACTTATTGGTGTTGGAGTTAGTTCCTCCAAATTTAGTTGTGGTTGTGGTTGTGGTTGTGCTGACGGATGCCCAGGGGATATCCGTGCCAGAAAGAAGACCGCGGACGGCTTGAACGCCGGTAACTCCAACGGCATCATTGCTGGCCGCCATGCTGCTGATCGGCAGGTAGCTGTCCATGCGCAGACCACTGTTCTGCCAAAGCTGGTGGGAGCCGAAAGCGGTGCCACCATCAGCAGTCACAAGGTCACCGTGCTTGCCAGTGCGGTTGGTTGCACTTGCAAACTTTCCATTGCCGTAGGGAGTGGCAGGGAAGGAAGGGCAAGTGGTGACTGGAAGAACAGTATTGGTGAATGTGGTGCGCTCAACAATGGTTGCAAGAGCTTGTGAGGCTTTTGCGGTGTCAGTGTCGCTGACGCGAATTTTGACAACATGCTTACCAATGTTGGTAACGAACAAGTCCCGACTGACGGAAGAGACGTTTGAGGTCAGGTTACTAGCAACGACAGAGCCCGAAACAGAAGCCGTAAGGGCTGTCAGCGCAGTTGCAGGGATTTGAGTTTGTGGAGCAGCTGCCTTGATGGTCAAGGTCAGGAGACCTCTGTTCTGGAGGGTGCTCCAGAAGGCTTGCTTTGAACTAACTGCATCAGCTGCAGTGAACGTTGCTACTCCGCCGACGGTTGCGGCAGAAGCCGTGTTGAAGGCGATACCACCACCTGCAGTCTCGAAGCGGTTTGTTGCAGCATTAGCGAGACCTGTAGGAGCACCGGCAACACCAGTGGTTGCAATGAAATCCCAATCGCCGTTAGCGGTTGTTCCAGTGCCTGCGGCGTTAGGGAGCCATGCACTGAAGAAGTTGTTCAGTGTCAGGGTGACTTTGGCAGTAGCGCCAACAGTGACGGCTTCAAGTGTGGTGGTCTTGTAAGCCTTGTCTTCAAGACCGTCTGTGACGATCATGAAACCCTTGCCGGTGTAGGCAGTGGCAAAGTTGTTGGTACCGAAGCTCAAGCTGTAGAGCTCGTTAATGGAGGTGTTCTTTTCCTTGATGTAGGACACATGGTGGTTGGTCACCGTTCCACGGGTGACATCGTCGTACACCAATTTTTGGGTGGTAGTGCAACCAGCTTTAGCAGTCGAAGTGAGCTGAAGGAAACTGAAATCGCCTTTGGCGAAGCCTATAGAAGTCGATGCATAAGGAATCAGTGCTGGACCGGATGCTGAACCATTAGCAACACCAAGATTGAGTGCAGTCCAGTAGGCAGTGTTGGAGGCGAAGGCTTGTCCAATTCCGCCCCTGTTGTCGCCAATCTCAAAGCCAGCGAGTCCATTGATGAAAGTTCCACCGTCTTGAGTGACGCCTTTCGCTGGGTAATTAACTTCAGGCGCATCAGTCGGGAAACTGAAGGTAGCTGTGTTCTTCGTCTCAGTAACCTTGAGGAACGCAACAGCAGTTGCATTCAGCGTTTCGGTTTTTGTTGCTGCGAAATTAACTGTTGCAGTGGTTGGGCAGTTATCAGCATCAACAACAGCCTTCACCTTCAGATTGCCCACCCAGCTACTGGCTGAAGTGTTATCAACACGGTTGACGCCGTAGGAGTAGGTCGCGAGCTCGACTTTGTTGCCGTCAATTTGGATGGCGTCGTCGCAGAAGCACGCTTCGGCTCCGAGCTCGTCGTAATCCTCAATGGTCACACCACCGGATGCTTCAACGCTGAACGTGTCAGCACCCAAGCCACCGCGAACGGTTTGGCCGTTGCCAACAACCAGCGTGTCATCACCCTGACCACCGATCACGGTGATGGGGCCTGTTGCGCCAGAAGCGTCGATGGTGTCATCACCAGCGTTGCCATTAACAGTGGTTGCACCGCTAAATGTGCTGCCATCGAGAGTGATGGTGTCATCACCTTCATTGCCGCGAACAGCGGAACCGGTGACGTCGGCATCAACAGTGATGGTGTCGTTGCCTTGGCCACCCATCACACTGCCGCTGCTCACAGCATTGGCAGCCTGCGATCCAGCTTCTTCAGTGGCAAAAGTGCCAATTGTGATGGTGTCGTTGCCGGCGTTTCCGTTGACAGTGCCGCCATTGATGTTGGCGACATGAATTGTGTCGTTGTCTTCGTTGCCCTTGACTGCGCCGCTCAGCTGAACCAGCCCGTCTTCCAGTCTGATGACGTCTGCGCCGGGTCCGCCAAGCAGGCTGTCGCCGAGGCTGATGGGCATGCCAGCGAAGTCAGCATCGTCGTCGGCTGCTGAAACTACGGTGATTTCGTCATCACCTTCGGAGACACGAATCTCTGTACCAGTGACATTTTCACTGTCGGCGTAGATTTCAACGGCGTCATCGCCATCGGCGAGGTCAACACTCAGACTGTCCACACCGCCGCTTACGGTCAGCTTGTCGGCGAGATCTGAACCGGAGATGGGATTAGTGTCTGTTACGACACCATTCAGCAGGATGGTAGCCAAGGGTCAATTAATAGGCTGTATCGAGAGGTTATAGGTTGCGCCACGTGGGGTCAAGGTAAGGAAGCGATTCCGGTGTCAGATCCCTCAATGGCACAGCTTATTGCGTTCTTGTGTTGTCTTTTGGCTGATTGTTGATGTTCGGAATCGAGCTTTCTGGATGCCGATAGTCGCTGAATTGTTCAGTTTTGCGCATCCAGCTTTGGCTCAGAACTCCCGTAGCGACTCTGTCCTGTCCCTGAGGCCGCCCATCAAGAGTTGCAGGTAGCTCACCTTGCGTAGTTTGATGTTTGCGGTCAGGCTCATGCCCACCTGGAGCGGCAGGGATTGTCCATCTTTCAGGACAAGTGATTGACTTTTGAGCTGAATATCAACTGGAAAGCGATAGCCAGCTAGGCCAGTTGTTGGGTCTGGAGGTAATGCATCTGAACCAATCTTGCGTACAACACCCTCTAAAACGCCAAAATCAGTTGCGCGGTATGAGTCAATGGATAGGTCGGTGCTCTGCCCGTTATGGATAAAACCGATTTTGTTGCTGGGAACCTCCACGCGAGCCTCCAGGGTGTCGATCGGCACGATCGTCATCACTGGCTCGCTGCCCTGAGCCACAAATCCGCTGGCAGTGGGCTTGAGATCAAACACGATCCCGTCAACGGGTGAACGGATTTCTTGATAGCGCAGCTTGACCACCTGGCTGGTTCGCTGACTGGTGAGGTTGGCTAAATCGCTCTTTAGGGTTTGGATTTGCTGGTCCAGCTGAGAGAGCTGGCGTTCTCGATCGACGGTGATTTTTTCGAGCTGACCTTCCACCTGCTGCACCCGATCCTCCTGTTGGAGCAATTGGATTTCCGGTGATGCCCCCTGTTCTGCCAGGTTGCGGTAACGCCCCAGCAACTCCTCCTGCAGAAGCAGGTTTTCTCTTAAAACCCTTTGCTCAGTGCTGTTTAGTTCCAGGTAGTGAATTCTTTCCTCCTGCTTCAGTTCCAGCTGCTCCTTTTTCAGAGCAATGGTCTGATCCAGGCTTTCCCGTTTGTCGAGATCGGCTTCGGTGTCGAGCTTCAACAGAATTTGATCTTCTTTGACCCGTTCGCCTTCACGCACAAGGATGTCTTCCACCACGCCACCGAGTGGCATCTGGATGTCCTTCACCGACCCCAGTGGTTCCAGCTTTCCCGGTGCCACCACCACCTCGTCAGTTTTGGCGATGGCCAGCCAGGCGATGGCGAAGCCAGCTGTGGCCAGCAAGGTCCAAATCGTTGCCTGCAGCCAGGACCGAGACGGCCGCAGAAGTTCACTCGTCTCCGGCGCCGCGTCGCGTCCGAGCGGTTGAAAACCGTCTCTGTTGTCTGTGTTGTTTGGGGTGATGTTCTTCATTCCGATTCCTGCTGGCGATACAGCGCGTAGTAACGACCTTTGGCATCCATCAACTGTTGGTGTGTGCCCTGCTCCACCACAGCCCCTTGGTGCATCATCACGATCTGATCTGCGCGTTTCACAGTGCTGAGCCGGTGTGTGATGTACAGCACCGTGCAATCCTGCAGTCTCAGCCGCAGGTTTTCACTGATTCTGCGTTCATTCTCGTAGTCCAGGGCGCTGGTGGCCTCGTCCATGATCACCAGCTTTGGGCGGCTCAGCAGAGTCCGTGCGATGGCCACCCGTTGACGCTGCCCGCCACTGAGCCCAGCGCCGCGTTCACCCACATCGCTGCTGTAACCCTCTGGGAGATCCATGATGAATTCATGGGCACAGGCAACCTCGGCAGCTGCCACCACTTCTTCACTGCGAGCATCGGGAGAGGTGAGGGCAATGTTGTCTTGCACGCTGCCGGAGAACAGCAGGGGATCCTGAGGCACGATGCCGATCTGGCGGCGTAGGGAATACAGCTCAACTTTGGTGATGTCGTAGCCGTCGATCAAAACCCTCCCTTCGCTGGGTGCATAAAGCCGTGAGAGCAGTTTCATCAGAGTGCTTTTGCCGCTACCGCTCTGGCCCACGATGGCGACAAAACTACCCGGCTGAAACTCCAGAGTCACGTGGCTGAGCACTTCAGGCTTGTGGGGTGCGAAACGGAAACTGACGTTTTCGAAACGGATCCGACCATGGATGGATGGCAGCGCAACCTTGCCCTGATCCACGGCATCGGATTCCATCGGCGTGTCCACTACATCGCCAAGCCGCTCAAAGCTCACCCGCAGTTCCTGGATCCGTTGCCAGATGCCAGACAGGCGCAGCAGCGGTTGAGTGACGTAACCGCTGATAATCCGGAAGGCGATTAATTGGCCCAGGCTGAGGTCACCGCTGAGCACCATCGAGGCACCAATCCAGAGCACCAGCAGCTGCGAAATCTTCTGCAGCACCGTGCTGATTTGATTCAGCGTGGTGCCGGTGATGGTTTTCTCGAAACTTCGGGCGATGTAGCGGTTGTAGGACTCTTGCCATTTCCACCGGCTCACCATCTCGACGTTCTGTGCTTTCACCGTTTGGATGCCGGTGAGCACCTCCACAAGGTGGCTTTGGGTCTTGGCGTTTTCTTTGGCAGCGTTCCGGAATTGACGCCGGAACAGGGGTGCTCCAAGGATGGTGAAGGTCACCTGGATCGGCACCACCAGCAGCGCAACAATCGTGAGTTGCCAGCTGTAAAGGCACATCACAGCGATATAGATCACTGAAAAGGCGCAGTCCAACACTGTTGTGAGTGCTTGGCCGGTGAGGAAATTACGGATCTTCTCCAGCTCGCCGATGCGGGTGGAGAGCTCCCCCACAGGGCGGCGATCGAAATAGCCCAGGGGCAGGCGAAGCAGGTGATCGATCACCTCGGAGCCCAGGCGCATGTCGATGCGGTTGGTGGTCTGCTGAAACAGGAACGTCTTGAGGGAATTGAGGACCCCTTCAAACAACGTCACCGCAATCAGGGCCATGCCCAGCACCTGCAGGGTGTCGAGACTGCGCTGGCTGATCACCTTGTCGATGATCACTTGAATCAAGAGGGGGTTGGCGAGGGTGAACAGCTGCACCACAAACGAGGCCACCAGAACCTGAATCAGGGCGCTGCGATGGCGCTGCAAAGCAGGCCAGAACCAGCCTGGTCCGAAGCGTTGCTCCTGGGTGGCACTGGTGCGCTCCACCAAAGCCACATCAAATCCGTCCGGTGCCAGTTCGCTGAGCTCTTCGACGCTCACTTCACGCCAGCCCTCACTGGGGGATGCCAGCAGCAAGCCGGCTTCATTGCTGGCGATGGCCAGGGCCGTGCGGGTGCCGATCCGCACCATCGAGGGGGTCTGCAGTTGCCGTGCCCGCTCCGGCTGCATCCGGCCGCCGACGGCATGGAGCCCCAGCATTGTCGCCAGCTGACCGATCAGTTGGAGGTTGATCCCTTGGCCGCGCTTCATCGCATCGCCAAGAACCCGTTCGATCGCGTCACGACGCAGTTTTAACCCCATGAGCTGCGCCAGCATCTGGAAGCAGGCCAGAAGTTCTTCGGCTTCACCGTTGGCACGGATCAGTTGCAGCCCGCTGCGGGGATCCTTCTGACCAAATCCGGCGGTGGTGGCCAGGGGCAGGCCAGCTTGGGCGGGTTCGATCACTGCAAGCGCTGAAGAAGACTCTCCGATGTCGCCTTCAGTCGTCTTCACTGAAGTCGTATCAGCTGAAGGTTTGGCTTCATCCTCAATCGGGCTGAGAAGCCCTTGGAGCATTGCGGCAGGAAAGGAGATCAGACGCAATGGCAAGGGTGGCCGGGCCTCGATGTCGACCTGAATTCCATCGCTTAGCTCTTGGCCCAGGCTGAGATCGCTGTTCGCAGAGGCAACAAACACACGCTGATCGTCTGCAATGGCGCTCTCGATGACTTCTGCGTCAGGGGCTAGCAGCCTGGCCTGTTCGCGAACGTCACCCAGTCGGCTGGCCAGGGCCGGCAAATCTTCGGCGCTGTTGTCTAGTAGTGGTTTGAGCAGCCTTGCCAGCTCTGCATCCCAGATCTGTGTGGTGCACCATTGAAAAAATTCAGGTGTGTCCTGCAGGTGTTTCAGCAGCTCCAGATCGGGCAGGACTGCTGCTTTAAGGCTGGTGCTGGCATGCACTGTTTCACAGGGGGCGGCCGAAATCAGCGAGGCCAGACCAACCACATCGCCAGGGCCAAGCTTGCGCAACGTCGACGGTTGATCTTGTTCACGGGTCAACAGCCGAGCCTGCCCCTCCAGGATCAAAAGCACCTGGTTGGGGAGAGCCGTGTCCGTGGTGAGTGGTTGCCCAGGCCTGAAGCGACGATGTCGTGTGGGGTCTCCCTTCAGTGAGACCAGCACTGCCGGAAGTTGCATCTCATGGTCGGACATGGGTGAACTGTTGGTCATGACTGCCCTTTCTGTTCGCTGCTGATGGGTGCAGCCTGCGGGAGGGATGCCAGCCGCTCATCCACCATCCGGTCCACCTCCTGTTGGAACAGTTCGAGGCACATTCGTTGTTCCATTGCGGCATCGAACTGGGTGGGTTGGAATTTCTCCAGTCGCACAATCAGCCAGCTGTTCTGCACCTGCAGCGGTTCGAGAAGTGTTCCCGGGCTGCAGCTGCGCAGTGGTTTGGCGATGGTTGGCGGAACATTGGCAATGGCCATCGGTCCTAAACGACCTTGTCCCTTTTCCGTTCCACCTTTTCGCAACTGTGCAGCCAGTTCGGCGAATGTGGCTTCTTTCTCATTCAGTCGTAGAAACAGTTCCTGAGCCAGAAACTGGTTGGGCACTGTCAGCTGGCTGTAGGTGACCTGATCGAACTGTTCCTTGCGCGAGAGGTATTGCAGTTCTGCTTTGGGCTGGTGGCGCTTCATGCTGGTGCGACGGATCCGCTCGGCAAGTGCGGCGTGCCATTGCAGATCGGGCTGGCTCCAATGCTGCTGGCGCAGGTGGTCCTGCAATTGTTTAGAGGAGAACAGGTTGTTGCGTTTGCGGTACGTCGCCACAGCTGATTGGAGAACCTCCGAATCCAGAGGTTCCGGATCCAGCAGCGCTTCCTTGACCTCCGCGCTGATCAGATTCCGCAGCATTCCGTGGCGACGTAGCAGTTCAAGCGCTGCTCCATCCAGGCTGTTCAGGATCTGCGAGGAAGTTGCCATCTCGGACACAGATCGGAACAGCCTCGAAAATCTCGAAGGCACCAACTTACCCGTGGGACTGAGAATGAAAAGGGCGGGATACCGATGGCTGGCGGCTGCCCGGCTGAATGGTGTTCAGGCCCAGTCCCAGCCGAACCCGTAGCGCTCTCGCACCCCGAGTGCGGTGTCTTTCAGTCGCTGGCGGAGGTCGTCACGAATCTCTGCGGGTACAGCTCCTGCTTCCCCCTGGCCTGCATTGGCTTTCGGCAAGGATGCTGGGCATGGCGTTGAAGGAAGGCCAAGAAACGACTCAATTCGCTTCCAGGTTGTGGCAGGGTCAATAAACAAGGCCTCGCTTTGCAGTACCAGCAGTTGTTGATCAGAAAATAGTTCGCGATATCGATCCAATTGCTCCAGGTAACGGCTGCGGCTCACATAACTGTGCTCCTGCAGATGCAGAGGATCTTTTTTGCTCATTCGCTCAGGTTCCGCTGCCAGACCTTCCGCCAAAGTGAGTGGTTCGAAGCCAAGCCGAACGGAATGAAAATACTGGGACAGTGCCCTTTCCACCGGATCTCTTAGCAGCACAATCAGTTGTGCATTCGGCAGCAGGCTGTGAATCCGCTGTGGGGCCTGCGGATGAAAAAGGTAGAAAGGGGTGATGTCCCCTCGGCGTTGTCCAGGCCTGGCGTCCTTGAAATGGTTTGCATACCAGGTCGGGGATTGCTCCCAGTGCTTTGAGAAATAGTGCACTTCTTTGCCGGGGGCCAGAAAGACGCCTGGATGTTGGTTCAGCAGTAGCTGCAGAGTGGTTGTTCCCCCTTTTTGGGTTCCAAGTACCAGAAAATCCGGCAGACCTTCAGCCATGGCGATGTTCAGGAACGCAGAACGACCTCAGTAGGCTGCCAGCATCAAATCGGTAGTTGCCGTCACCATGCTCAAGCTCCTGCTGGGTGATCCCAATGCTCGGAAGCTGAAGCGCTACCAGCCGATCGTTTCCGATATCAATCTCTTGGAGGAGGACATTGCGCCCCTCAGTGATGATGAGCTGCGGGCACGAACTTCATCATTTCAGGAGCGCCTTGCCAACGCTGGCACCCTCGAGAATCAACGTCCGATTCTTGATGAAATTCTTCCCGAAGCCTTTGCGGTGGTGCGCGAGGCCGGCAAGCGCGTGCTCGGCATGCGTCACTTCGATGTGCAGCTGATCGGCGGCATGGTGCTGCATGAGGGGCAGATCGCTGAGATGAAAACCGGTGAGGGGAAGACGCTTGTTGCCACTTTGCCCAGCTATCTCAATGCCCTCACCGGGCGCGGCGTGCATGTGGTCACGGTGAACGACTACCTGGCCCGTCGTGATGCTGAATGGATGGGCCAGGTGCACCGCTTCCTGGGCCTATCGGTGGGTCTGATCCAGCAGGACATGCGCCCGGAGGAACGGCGGCGTAATTACGACTGCGACATCACCTATGCCACCAATTCCGAGCTGGGATTCGACTATCTAAGGGACAACATGGCAGCTGATATCGCTGAAGTTGTCCAGCGCGAATTTCAGTACTGCGTGATTGATGAGGTGGATTCGATCCTGATCGACGAGGCCCGCACGCCACTGATCATCTCGGGCCAGGTGGAGCGGCCCCAGGAAAAATATCAGCAGGCAGCTCAGGTGGCTCAGGCTCTTGAGCGTGCTGCCGAAATGGGCAAGGACGGAATTGATCCCGAGGGTGATTACGAGGTGGATGAGAAGCAGCGCAGCTGCACGCTCACCGATGAAGGTTTTGCTAAAGCCGAGCAAATGCTTGGGGTGCAGGATCTCTTTGATCCCCAAGATCCATGGGCCCATTACATCACCAATGCCCTCAAGGCGAAAGAGTTGTTCGTTAAAGATGTGAACTACATCGTTCGCGATGGCGAAGCGGTGATTGTGGATGAGTTCACCGGTCGGGTGATGCCTGGTCGTCGCTGGAGCGACGGTCAGCATCAGGCGATTGAAGCCAAGGAAGTTCTGCAGATTCAGTCTGAAACCCAGACCCTTGCTTCCATCACCTATCAGAACTTCTTCTTGCTTTATCCCCGCCTTGCAGGAATGACCGGTACGGCCAAGACGGAAGAAGTGGAGTTTGAGAAGACATACAGGCTCGAAACCACAATCGTGCCCACCAACAGGGTTCGGGCTCGGCAGGACTGGGCTGACCAGGTGTACAAAACCGAAACCGCCAAGTGGCGGGCTGTGGCCAACGAAACCGCCGACATCCATAAGAAGGAAAGGCCGGTGTTGGTGGGCACTACCTCGGTGGAGAAAAGTGAATTGCTCAGCTCCCTTCTGGCGGAGCTGGAGATCCCCCACAACCTGCTCAACGCCAAACCAGAGAACGTTGAACGTGAATCGGAGATCGTTGCCCAGGCCGGTCGCGCTGGCGCGGTCACCATCGCCACCAACATGGCGGGCCGCGGTACCGACATCATCCTGGGAGGCAATAGTGATTACATGGCGCGACTCAAGCTGCGTGAGGTGTTGTTAGGCCGTTTGGTTAGGCCTGAGGACGATCACAAACCCCCCGTGCCCTTGCAGCGCAGTGCCGTCGCTGGTTTCTCTGAAGCACCGGCTCCGACGGCGAAGGCCAACCGCGACAGCCTCTATCCCTGCGCCCTGACGGACGAAACCGATCAGGCCCTTGGCCAGTTGGCCCGTGATTTGGTGAAGGCCTGGGGCGACCGGGCTCTTTCGGTGATCGAGCTGGAGGAACGCATCGCCACCGCTGCCGAAAAAGCTCCCACCGATGACTCCGAAATTCAGGCCTTACGCCAGGCCATCGCCTGTGTGAAGGGCGAGTACGACGCTGTGGTGAAGCAGGAGGAGGAGCGTGTCCGCAACGCGGGTGGTCTGCACGTGATCGGTACCGAACGGCATGAATCGCGCCGGGTCGATAACCAGTTGCGTGGTCGGGCCGGCCGCCAAGGAGACCCCGGTTCCACCCGCTTTTTCCTGTCGCTCGGCGACAACCTGCTGCGCATCTTTGGCGGCGATCGCGTGGCCGGGTTGATGAATGCCTTCCGGGTGGAGGAAGACATGCCGATTGAATCCGGAATGCTGACCCGCTCTCTTGAGGGTGCTCAGAAGAAGGTGGAGACGTATTACTACGACATCCGCAAGCAGGTTTTTGAGTATGACGAGGTGATGAACAACCAGCGCCGCGCTGTGTATTCCGAACGCCGTCGTGTGCTGGATGGTCGGGCGCTGAAAAAGCAGGTGATTGGTTATGGCGAGCGCACCATGAATGAGATCGTGGAGGCCTATGTGAACCCCGATCTCCCGCCGGAGGAGTGGGATGTGGCCCAGCTGGTGAACAAGGTGAAGGAATTTATTTATCTTCTGGAAGATCTCACTCCGGATCAAGTGGAAGGGTTGGGTATGGAGGAGCTCAAGGCCTTTTTGCAGGAACAGCTTCGTAATGCCTACGACATCAAGGAGGGTCAGGTGGAACAACAACGCCCTGGCTTGATGCGGGAAGCCGAACGCTTCTTCATTCTTCAGCAGATCGATACCCTTTGGCGTGAACACTTGCAGGCCATGGATGCTCTGAGGGAATCGGTTGGGCTGAGGGGCTATGGGCAGAAAGATCCGTTGATCGAATACAAGAACGAGGGATACGACATGTTCCTGGAGATGATGACCAACATGCGTCGCAATGTGATCTATTCGATGTTTATGTTCCAGCCGGCAGCGCCGCAGGGCTGAGGGTGATCGGCGTCGCGACCTGGCATGAAGGACGCTGCGGCAGCAGCGTCCTCGGGTCGTTGCTGAATCAGCACAGTCAGATTCAGGCAGCCAACGAGATCTTCTCCCGGTATATGCCGAGGCGTTGGGGGGAGCGACCGGTGCCCGCCATGGGGGAGGTGCTCCATCAGGCGGTGGAAGAGACCAGCAAGCCGATATTGCAGATCGAGATCAAGAGTCTCCGTGCTCAGAATCGCTCGTTGTATCCAGCGCTGACGCTGGATGACTGGTTTAGTCAGCTGCTGGCCTATGGCTTTCGCCGCCAGATGATCTTGCATCGCCGCAATGGTCTGCGGCGTTTGGTGTCCCATTTGATGGCCCAGCGCAGCGGAGTGTTCGTTGAGGCGGCTGCGGAACCGCGACGCAAGCGGCCACCGTTGCAGGTGAACCCTTTCGCCATTCGTGAAGGGGCCGAAACCCATGACCTCGTTCATTGGTTGGATCTTTACGCTTCCACCCATCGGCAGCTCGTCAACGCTCTGGAGTCTTGGACTGCCTTGCATGGCTTGCCAGCGCCATTGCAGCTGGTCTACGAAGAGTCTCTGGAGGCCGACCCCCAGGTTGGTTACAGGCAACTCTGCGCCTGGCTTGAGCTGGAGGCGGAACCAGTGACGCTGCTGCATCGGCGCATCAACCCGGAGCCACTGCCGCAGCTGATCGCCAACTGGGAGGAGATCCGTGGCTTGCTTGCGCCCACTCCACACGCCTGGATGTTGATGGCATGACCCGTGCCGATCAAGACCCTCGACTGATTCAGTACTGGGATCAACCGGCGCCTCCCGCTCTGTTGCTGGAGCGGATGGAAGGTTGGCGTGAGAAGCACCCTGCTTGGACTTACCACCGTTATGACCGCGACTCGGCTGCTCTGTTTATCCGCTTCACCTACGGCCCGAACTTAGAAAAGTCTTTTCGCGATATCCGTCTGCCGGCGATGCAGGCCGATGTGTTCCGGATTGCTGCGCTCCAGGCGCAGGGCGGCGTCTGGATCGATGCGGCCACCCGTTGCCTGGCTCCCTTGGAAGGCTGGCTGAATCGTCGGCAGCCGCTCGTGCTGCTGAGGCGTGTGCATCAGCAGCATCCAAAGATCTGGAATGGGTTTATTTCCAGCGCTGCTCCAGGGCATCCACTGCTCGTTGCTGCCTGGCAGAAGATCACGGCTGCCTTATTGGCTCGAAGCGGTGAACGGGTTTACCGCGATTTCGGCCCGGGTGTGCTGCGTGATCTGCTTGCGGCCGGTGCAGCTGATCCCGGTCTGCAGGTGTTGCAGGAAGCGGATCTGAAGGCTCAGCTCGTAGTCGGCTCCAGTAGTGAAGCCCTGCCCAGTGATCGCCACTGGTCAAAACGGCAGCAACACGAATCCCTTTATCTCAGCGGTGGCAGTCCGTCGGACTCCCAGCGCCTGAAAGATTCCTCGTAGTCCGGCCGGGGTTGCACCCCGTCGGGGATGTCTTCTCCCATCTGGTGGTAGAGGCCTTCTTTGCCGCAGCGATAAAACACAGATTCCACATTCAGGTGTTGGTGTTTCACTCCTGAGGTTTTGAGCTGATGCAGCATCACCCGGTCGCCGATCAGGTGGCCATAGGGGGGCATCAGAACCCAGTGATGCAGCACCGGGAAGGCGCCGCGTCCAAACAGCATGGCGTTGGTGTCGATGAATCGTTCCGGGTCCGTGAGCGGACATGGGCCCATCACAGAGCCATCCAAGCGGCAAAGGGTGCGGCTGCTGGAGACGAAATCCGCTTGCTCTGCATCCATCGCCGCCAACAAGGTGGCGATGTGGTCGGGGCCATACCAGTTGTCGGCATCGAGAAAGGCCACCGCCTCCACCCCCAGACCGATGGCGTGGTAGCTGCCGATCAGGCGGGGCGTTGAGCCGATGTCGCCATGGCTGCGCGGCAGCCGTACATGCTCGGCATCCCAGCGGTTGATCCGCGGTCGTGGTTGTCCGTCGGCCACCAGCACGTGCAGGCAGGGTTCGCTTTGGGCCTTCACGCTCTGATGGCAGTGCTCCAGCAGTGCCAGAGGCTCATTGAAATACGGCGTGACCACCGCCACCCGAGGCAGCTGGCCGCCCAGGGTTTGTTGCAGACGCCTGTCCTCAAGCAGCTCGCCATGGCGCAATTGAGCCGCCAGGCTGACGTCATCCGGTCGCAGGCTGTCGTAATACGCAGGGAGCCTGCCCTGTTGCAGATGCGTGCTGTAGAGGCTGCGCCAGCTATGGCCCACGCCCGGCGCGACGCGCCTGTTGCGCTGAAGCGCTTCGGCTCCCTGGCGGATTTTGCGTTCTAACTGCCGGTAGCTGCGGATCGGCACATGCAGGATCTCGATGCCCGAGTCGTCGATTCCCTGCAGCGGCTGCCCCGCCCGGCTGGCCTCGTGGTTGCCGTCGCTCAACTCGATGTGCGGGTGAGCCCGGTGGATCAGTTTTGGTGGCAGAGGTTCCCCCAGGCTGTTCAGCGACACCCGCTCCCGCAACAGCTGACGCTGGTGGAATGGGCGCTGGTCGCGTTCATCCCGAGGTGGTGGCAAAAAGTTTGTGCGCTGCACCCGGCAGGCTTCAACCGTGTTCGGCAGGGCGGCCAGGATGGTCTTGAGCGTGCCAGTGCAGGGCCACCAGAACTCATCGGCGTCACTGTTGATGACCCAGTCCGCTCCCTGTTCGGCTGCCAGCCTGGCCATGCGTGTCACCCAAACCGCCTGGTCGTGGGTGTGTTCGGGCTCCCGGATCAGCTGCAGCCTGCCCTGGTTTTCGTAGCGTTGCAGGATCCGTAGGCTGCCATCCACTGAGCCGTTGTCGGTGGCGATGATCCGGTCCACCCCCTGATCGAGGTGGAAGCGAATCATGCTGTCGAGAATGTCTGCTTCGTCTCGGCAGAGCAGGGTCAGCACCAGCTTCATGGCCGGGGCCTCCAGGGACGGGTGGGCTTGAGTTGAAGTGTCGGCTTCGGGCTGCTGCGGCCGTAGTACCAGCGCATTTCAGGCGTGAGGTTGGTGAGCGGCAGATCGTGAGAGTTCCCCACCGCCAAGCACTGGTCGATCAGCTGGGCCAGTTCTGGGTCCTGGATCGTCGCCTCCTCATGCCTGAAGCCGAAACACGCGAAGTCCTCAACGTGGAGCAGGTTGGCAACAGCTCGTAGGTCGGCGCTCTGTTGCAGGGCGTCAAGATCGTTTGCCCCACGCCGTCCGGCGCCAGCGCCCACCATCGCCAACCGTTGCTGTAGGCTGCTCGGCCAGTTCAACTCCTCACCCAGCGCGGTGAGGTCATCGCTCAGGTGGCTGCACCGCAGCAGATGATGCACCTTCGGGCGTTCGCCGTAGTGGGTGAACCAATGGATTGGAAAGCCGTGGACCCAGCGCAGGTCATGGGTGTCCATGGCGATGGGCAGACGTCGCAGGTAGGCCAGCAGCTGTTCATGGCTTGGGGGGGCGCTGCGCACTTGAATCTCCGTGGCACGGCTCTTCTGCTTGAGGAATTCACGGCATGCGGAGGCCAGCCGCTGGTATGGATGACGGATGGCAGCGACAACGCGGTATCGCTGCAGCAATCGCCATTCAGGTCGATGGTGCAGATCCATCAAAGGCCGATGGGCCCTGTCCACCTGCCGCTTGAGCACCGAGTCGAACTCAAAATCGAAGTGGTTCTCGATCGCGCGGCTGCCGCCGTCTTCGAGGAAGGCTCGGCGCAGGGCGGTGCCGGCACACTTCGGCACATGCAACAGCACTAGCTGCAGCCCGTGGTCGATGATCACCCGTTGTTCTCGCCGAGAAATTCAAGAATTTCCCGGTCTTTGAGGTTCTGGGATTCACCGCGACAAACATCCCGTAATTGGCGACCTTCTGCCACCTCCTGCAGGCAGCGCTGCAGATTGCTCACGGTGCTTTCCAGTTCATCAATCCGTTCCATCAGATTGCGGATCACGTTGGCTTCAGCATCGGGTAAGGCTGAGTGGGCCAGCGGGTTGATGCGTACTCCGCTCTGGTGAATCACGCGCCCGGGGATACCCACCACGGTGCAATCAGCATCCACATCGTGGACCACCACGGATCCTGCTCCGATGCGGGTGTTGGTGCCGATGTTGATGGCCCCCAGAACCTTGGCTCCCGCACCCACCACCACGTTCTCCGCCAGCG
This sequence comes from Synechococcus sp. AG-676-F02, assembly GCA_003208975.1. Taxonomy (GTDB): domain Bacteria; phylum Cyanobacteriota; class Cyanobacteriia; order PCC-6307; family Cyanobiaceae; genus Parasynechococcus. The sequence continues at coordinate 12,557 of QCTY01000006.1, read as the reverse complement.
TGGGATGTCGCTTGCCGTGTTCCTTCCCCGTGCCGCCAAGAGTCACCCCCTGGTACAGCAGGCAATGGTGCCCCACTTCCGCGGTTTCTCCGATCACAACGCCCATGCCGTGGTCGATGAACACGCTGTGGCCGATGCGCGCACCTGGGTGAATTTCGATGCCCGTCAGGGTGCGGCCGATCTGGCTCAGGCAACGGGCGGCCAGTTTCAGCGGCAGTCGGCTTCGCCAGAGGCTGTGGCTGAGTCGATGCAAGCTCAGGGCCTGAAAGCCTGGGTAGCAGCAGATGATTTCCAGCCAGCCGCGGGCCGCCGGGTCGCGTTCACGGATGATCGCGAAGTCGGCTCGGATGTGATCAAACATCGGTTATGGGTCAGCTGGCGGTTGCCGGTGTTTGCAGGCCAATCTCCTTGCGGAGCAGTTCGATCGTATCGGCGCTGAGGTAACTCTCTGCGCAGTGCACCTGTGGCATTCGCATCAGCTGGGAGCGGTTCTGGCGCAGGCTCTGCTCCACCAGCGACAGGCTGGGGCGGTCGCAGAGTACGTGGCTGGAGGCCCTCAGCAGGGCCAGAAGACGGCTTCCCACATCTGGGGTGGCCGTCATCAGCAGCAGTTCGTTGCCCCGCATCGAATGGAGGATGACTTCCGCAGCTCGCAGGATTCCCGGACTGATGCTCACCAGCCCCACGCAACTGCCCGGTCGCAGCTCCTTCAACATGCCGAGCTCCTGGCGGAAGTCGTTGAGGTCTACCGCCACGGCTCGCACCGTGTGCTTCTTGGCCAGCTCCTCAACGGGCTGGAGGAAGTAGCGGCTGGTCACCACGGTGCCGTTGCTCGAGCTGTCCAGCACGTTCTCGAGCTCTTCGAGCGGCACCACTTCCACCGGTACATCCAGGTTGGGCTCAAGCTCCTCGGCGATCAGCATGGAGGCGCCGATGTCTTCGCGCGGTGTGCTGACCAGCACCCGTGCCCCGCATCTCAGCCGCCAATCGATTTCGCGGGTGAGCAACTCGCGCGTCTGCTGAAGCGTGCAGCCGGCGTTCAGCAGTCCATCCACGCATTTGCGCACCTCGCGGTCCAGGTCTGTTACGCCACGGTTTCGGAAGTGGGGTGGTGTTTTGATCTCCCGTGGTTTCTGCTGGTCGCGCACGTAAATGCCGGAACCCGCCATGGCCTCGACCACGCCGTCGGTCTCCAGCTGTCGGTACACCTTGCTGATCGTGTTGCGGTGCAGGCCGGTCTGCATCGCCAGCTGACGGGTGCTGGGAAGGCGATGGCCTGGGGGGTAGTGCCGGGCTGCGATCGCGAAACAGATCTGGTTGTAGAGCTGGGTCGACGCCGGTATGTCACTTTCCTGCTGGATGTGGAATCGCACGCCGGTAGGCCGGATCAAGATGCGGCCACCATAAGGACTGATTCGCCTGGTGACAATTGGGTGTGTGTCCTGCAACTCTGTGACAATTCGAACTGGCAGCCCAGGCGACTGGGTCTCGATCGACAACAACGGCCTCGCCCTGCGCTGCTGGTGGTCCATTGATTGCGCCATTCAGGGCGATATTGACCCTATTTCGGGTATAAATCGTGTTTATATCGTGCTTCCTGAGGTGTTTGGGCTGAATGCCTGGGTGCGCAGCGTGGCGGATCGTCTGGCTGCCCAGGGACTGCCGGCACTGGCAATACCGCTTTTTGCTCGCTCAGCCCCTGATCTTGATCTCAGCTACAAAACATCCGATTTGGCCCAGGGCCGGCGTCATAAGGACGTCACCACCACATCGCAGATTCTCAGCGATCTCTCTGTGGCCATCAGATGGTTTCAGCAACGCTGCCCACAGGCAGCCATCGATGTGGTCGGATTTTGTTTCGGAGGCCATGCCGCATTGCTCGCGGCCACGCTGCCCGGTGTGCGGCGGTCGTTTGATTTTTACGGCGCGGGTGTCAGCACCATGCGACCCGGAGGCGGACCGCCTTCGCTGGATTTGTTGCCTCAGGTCTCCTGTGCTCTCAACTGCATCTGCGGCACCGCCGATCCCTTGATTCCTGCCGACCACCGATCGGCGATTCGGGAAGGGTTGGACGCGGCGGATCCATATGGTGAACGCTTGAGATACATCGAGATGCCAGGCGCTGACCATGGCTTCATGTGTGAAGAGCGCAGCAGCTTCAATCCCGAGGCATCCGCACAGGGATGGAGGTTGCTGCTCGAGGAGTAGAGCCGCTTGACTATTTCGCCGCCACCTTGGCCGCGGTTGGGCGGGGCGGGGCGGGGATGGTACGCACAGCTTTGGAAGCAGCTTCTTGCTTTTCCTCTTTTTTCGCCAGCGGCGTTTTGCGTGGGGTCAAAAACATGATCATGTTGCGCCCTTCTCGTTTTGGATGCTGCTGGATTTCAGCCTTCTCCTCCAGATCCTTGGCCATGCGGCGTAACAAGGTTTCTGCCAGAGCGGTGTGCTGAATCTCGCGGCCGCGGAAGATCACGGTGCACTTCACCTTGTCGCCCGCTTTGAGGAAGCGCTGGGCTTGACCAATCCGCACGTCGTAATCGTGCTGATCAATCTTGTATCGCATCTTGACTTCTTTGACTTCAGTTTGATGCGACTTTTTCTTCGCTTCCTTCGCCTTTTTCTCCTGTTCAAACTTGAACTTGCCGTAGTCCATGATTCGGCAGACCGGTGGGTCCGCTTTCTCGCTCACCAGCACCAGATCCAGCTCGCGATCCTTCGCCACTTCCAGGGCTTCCTCTCGGCTGATCACCCCAAGTTGACTGCCGTCTGAGTCGACCACCCTTAGCTGGGGGTAGTTGATCCGTTCGTTGATATTGGGCAGCTCCCGAACAGGAGCACGACGGTCAAAACGGGGACGTGGGGGCATTCAGGTGGTGAGGGGAAAAGGCGCAGACAATTTCGATGGATACAACGTCTGCATTCTTCACCTTAGATGTTTCTGGATCAACGTCATCGCCTCCTCCAGAAATGCTGGTCCCTCCAGCCAATACGGGCTGTGCTGACGTCGGAACCAGGTGCGCTGACGCTTTCCGAACTGACGCGTGCGTTGGCTGGTGATTCGAATCGCCTCCGACTCGCTGAGGCTGCCGTTCAGCACACCCAGTGCTTCGCCATAGCCGATGGTCTGCAGCAGGGGCAGGTTGGTGCCATAGCGATCCGCAAGCAGCCTGGTTTCATTTACCAGGCCATCCCGGTACATCTGTTCGGTGCGTTCCTGAATGCGCTGTTTCAGGTTGTTTGGATTGAGCCCCAGTTCCAGCACTCGCCAAGGCGGCGGGGTTGCTGTGGCCTGTGTGCTCATCGGCAGGCCAGTGGCATAGATCACCTCCAGGGCCCGTTGGGTTCGCACCGCATCGGCCGGATCGATGCGGGCCGCCGCCGTTGGGTCGGCTGCCTGGAGCAGGGGGTGGCAGATCGCTTGCCCCATGGTGGTCAATTGTTCTCGCAGCTTCGGTTGCGGTGCCACGGCTGGAGGTTGAAGCCCCTGAATGAGGGCTTTCAGATACAGGCCGCTTCCCCCCACCAGCAGCGCCTTGCCGCATTGCTGCAGCACGGCCTCGATGCAGGGCAACGCTTCAGCCTGAAATTCCTGCAGGGTGATCGGCTGATCCGGGTTGCGCAGGTTCAGCAGATGGTGGGGCACCCGAGCTTGTTGTTTCGCCGTGGGTTTGGCGGTGCCCACGTCCATCGCTCGATAGAGCTGGCGAGAATCCACATTGATCACCGGTAGGCCTAGCGTTTCGGCGATTTCAAGGGAGAGAGCGGTCTTTCCGCTGGCGGTTGGTCCCAGCAGGGTGATGACCAGGGGTTGGGACTCGTTCAACAAGGAAACGGGGGTGGGATATGGCTTTGAAGGCCTCCACGGGCAGCTGTAGACAGCCGGTGGTAACTTGAGGATGCCAGGTCGAAGTTCTGGGCCGATGCGATCGCTCAGAACTCAGTTTCCCGGCCCGAGACTTCCGGAATGAGCGACGTTTCCAAGGTCCAGAACGCCTACGGGGCGGAACAGATTCAGGTCCTGGAGGGCCTTGAACCTGTCCGCAAACGTCCGGGCATGTACATCGGCTCCACCGGGCCAAAAGGCATGCATCACCTGGTTTACGAGGTGGTGGATAATTCGGTCGATGAGGCCCTCGCGGGCCATTGCGACCGGATTCTGGTTGTGTTGGGTGAGGGCGGCGCGGTGTCCGTCAGCGATAACGGCAGGGGTATTCCAACCGATGTGCACCCCCGCACCGGGAAAAGTGCCCTTGAAACCGTCCTGACGGTGTTGCATGCCGGTGGCAAATTCGGAGCCGGTGGTTACAAGGTTTCCGGTGGCCTCCATGGCGTTGGTTTATCTGTCGTCAACGCTCTGAGTGAGTGGGTAGAAGTCACCGTGCGCCGTCAAGGCCAGGTGCATCTTCAGCGCTTTGAGCGCGGCAACGCCATTGGCAGCCTGGTTTCGGAAGATCAACCAGCGAACGAGGCCGGCGAAACAGGCACAACGGTGCGCTTTAAGCCGGATATCGAGATCTTCACGTCTGGAATTGTTTTCGAATACGCCACTATTTCGGCACGTTTACGGGAACTGGCTTATCTCAACGGAGGTGTGCAAATTGTTTTCCGTGATGAGCGTGAAACGGCTCTTGATTCAGAAGGTAATCCCCATAAGGAAACCTATTTCTATGAAGGTGGCATCAAGGAATATGTCGCCTATATGAATCAGGAGAAGGATGCTCTTCATCCGGACATCATTTATCTGAATTCCGAGAAAGATGGCGTTCAGGTGGAAGCAGCTCTGCAGTGGTGTTCTGATGCCTATTCCGACAGCATTCTCGGATTTGCCAACAACATCCGAACTGTGGATGGTGGCACTCACATTGAGGGTCTCAAAACAGTTCTCACCCGCACCCTCAATGCCTTTGCCAAGAGGTTGGGCAAGCGCAAAGAGTCGGATTCCAACCTGGCGGGAGAAAACATCCGAGAAGGCCTCACGGCTGTTCTTTCGGTAAAAGTTCCCGACCCGGAGTTCGAGGGGCAGACCAAAACCAAACTCGGCAACACTGAGGTGAGAGGCATTGTCGACAACCTTGTTGGCGAAGCGCTGAGCCAGTTTCTCGAGTTCAATCCCTCGGTAATCGGCCTGATTCTCGAGAAGGCGATCCAGGCGTTTAACGCGGCTGAAGCTGCTCGCCGGGCCCGCGAGCTGGTTCGCCGTAAGAGCGTGCTGGAAAGTTCAACCCTGCCAGGAAAGCTGGCGGATTGCAGCTCCAGGGACCCTGGTGAATCCGAGATTTACATCGTTGAGGGCGACTCCGCTGGTGGCTCTGCCAAGCAGGGCCGCGACAGGCGTTTTCAGGCAATCCTGCCGCTTCGAGGCAAGATTCTGAATATTGAGAAGACTGACGACGCAAAGATCTATAAGAATACTGAAATCCAAGCGCTCATTACTGCTTTAGGTCTTGGGATTAAGGGAGAAGATTTTGATGCTAAAAATTTGCGTTATCACCGGGTTGTTATCATGACAGATGCGGATGTGGATGGCGCTCATATTCGTACCCTGATCCTGACATTCTTTTATCGATATCAGAAGGAATTAGTTGAAGGTGGATACATCTACATTGCCTGTCCGCCCTTGTACAAAGTGGAGCGCGGTAAGAACCACACCTATTGCTACAACGAGCAAGACCTGCAAAACACGCTGGCCGGTTTTGGTGAGAAGGCGAACTACAACATCCAGCGATTCAAGGGGCTCGGTGAAATGATGCCGAAGCAGTTGTGGGAAACAACCATGGATCCTTCCACGCGAATGATGAAGCGCGTGGAAGTTCAAGATGCTCTGGAAGCTGATCGGATTTTCACGATCCTGATGGGAGACAAGGTGGCACCCCGACGGGAATTTATTGAAACCCACAGTGCCGAATTGGATATGGCGGCGCTCGATATTTGATGGGCCCACTGCTGCGTTGGAGTTGGCTGCTGGGTTTGGCGCTGATTGTTCCCGCTGATCTTCCTGCGGGTGGGGCTCAGCGACGTCAGCCTCAGGTGCGTCGTCGGAATGGCAGCGGCCCCGTATTCACGTCTGCTGAAACGATATTGCAATTGAGCCCAGTGGCTGTGGCACCCCCATTGCGGCCTCTTGCGGCGGGTACCTCATTGAAGCTTTTGCGTCGTTGGACCTCCGGTGATGGCCAGGATTGGTTCCAGGTGCAGGCCCTTTCGGGGGAGCCCCAGCGTGGTTGGATCCGCCTCTGAGGCTGTGCTTGTGGCCTTGGGAGCGATCCCAGGCGCCTGGCTGCGGCTGAGGGTGGTAAACCATTTGCAACCGATGCTGCCTCGCAAGCACTGGGGAACGTTTGCGGTGAACGTCATTGCCTGCTTTTTCCTCGGACTGGTGCTCGCTCTGGTGAAGCGTTGCGGTCCGATGACAGGTCTGGGTTTGTTGATCGGTGTGGGTTTTCTGGGGAGCCTCAGCACCTTTTCCACCTTTGTGATGGAGGTTTTGAACGAGCTGCGAGCTGGTCAGGCTCTGCTTGCGCTGGTGCTGATGTTCGCGTCGCTGGTGATGGGGCTTGTGGCTGCGACCGCAGGCTATGGGCTGGGCTCCTATGGCTGAACACCATTCTGCGCTGAAGTTCGAACTACAAGAGCTGCTGCTGGTGGCACTGGGGGCTGTGCCGGGTGCCTTGCTGCGCTGGCAGTTGGCGATGCATCTGGCTGACCAAAATCTGGTGGCGAACACGCTTGGGTCAGCTCTGCTGGGCTTAGTGGCGGGCCTGCCTGCTGCACCGCGTCGGCAACTTCTCCTTGGCATCGGATTCTGCGGTTCCCTCACCACCTTCAGCAGCTGGATGCTGGATGCGGTTCGCCTACTCGGCGTCGGTCAGATCAAATCCGCTGCAGGATTGATTGGATTGACCCTGGGGCTGGGGTTAGGAGCCGCAGCCCTGGGGTTTCAGTTGGGTCGGCAGATCAAGCCGCCAGGGCTGCCTCGATCGGGGCTTTGAGATCGTCGGGGGTAACGCCGCTCTTGTACCGGGCGATCACGTTGCCATCCTTGCCCACCAGGAATTTTTCGAAATTCCACTCCACATCGCCTGAGGGTTCAGCCTTGTTGAGGGTGGTGAAGGGTTCGGTGGTGCTGCCCTTGGCATGCACTTTGCCGAACAATTCGAAGTCCGCGCCATAGGTGGTGGAACAGAAGCTTTTGATTTCGTCGAGGGTGCCGGGCTCCTGTGCGCCGAAATCGTTGCAGGGGAAGCCGAGAACAGCCAGACCCTTGGCCGCGTAAGCCTCGTTCAGAATCTGCAAGCCTGCGTACTGCTTGGTGAAGCCGCAGCGGCTTGCCACATTCACGATCAGCAGAACCTTGCCGGCGTAGTCGCCCAGGGATTTGCTGCTGCCGTCTGGGGTCGTCACCGACACGTTGGCAATGCTGATCGTCATGGTTCCATTGGAATGTTGCGAGAGGTTAACCGTCCGTACCGGCCATACACTTGAATGCTGACTGGGAGGGGCATGACGGAGGCATCGGGCTGCCCTGTTGGCGTGACCACGGAACATGATCTGCTGGCTGAGGTGGTGACCCAGCAGTTGGAGTCCATGCTTGCTGTCGGTAATTACGACGCGGTGAAACTGCTGCTGCAACCGGTGCAGCCCGTTGACATCGCTGAGGCCATTGGTGGGTTGCCGCCGCAGTTGCAGGCCATTGCCTTTCGCCTGCTGACGAAGGACGAGGCCATCAGCGTTTACGAGTACCTCGACACCGCGATTCAGCAGAACCTGCTTGGCCTGCTGCGCTCAGGGGAGATGCGGGAGGTGATGGAAGAGATGTCTCCCGACGATCGGGCTCGGCTGTTTGAAGAGTTGCCGGCAAAGGTGGTGCGGCAGCTGCTGAGCGAACTCAGCCCCGAGGAGCGACGGGTGACAGCGGAACTTCTCGGGTATGAGTCTGAGACGGCCGGGCGTTTGATGACGACCGAATACGTCTCACTCAAGGAGAACCAGACCGCCGCCGTGGCCTTGGAAATCGTGCGTCGCCGTGCCCGCGACACCGAAACCATCTACTCCCTCTATGTCACTGATGCGCAGCGTCGGCTGACCGGAATCCTGTCGCTCCGGGATCTGCTCACCGCTCCCCCCCAGGCCCGCATCGGCGATGTGATGACGGAGGAGGTGCTCAGCGTGCGCACCAACACCGACCAGGAAAAGGTGGCCCGAACGATTCAGCGCTATGACTTCTTGGCTGTTCCGGTGGTGGATCTTGAGCAGCGGCTTGTGGGGATCGTCACTGTTGATGACGTGATCGACGTGATCGAGCAGGAGGCCACGCGAGATCTTTATGCCGCTGGTGCCGTTCAGGCTGGTGGTGATGACGACTATTTTTCCAGCAATCTGTTCACGGTGGCTCGTCGTCGGGTGGTGTGGCTTGCCGTGCTTGTGGTGGCTAGCTTTTTCACCTCGGAGGTGATCGCTGCCAATGAGGAGGTGCTCAAGAAGGTGGTGCTGTTGGCCGCATTCATCCCATTGCTCGGGGGTACTGGAGGCAACGTGGGCGCCCAGAGTTCTACGGTTGTGATTCGCGGTCTCAGCACCCAGAGCATCAGCGGCCTCGGGCCGTTTCGGGCGATTGGAAGAGAGGCTGTTGCGGGCGCTTTGTTGGGACTGCTGATGATGGTTCTGGTGGTGCCCTTCGCCTGGTGGCGGGGGGAGAGCGCTCTGGTGGGTTTGTCTGTGGGCATGAGTTTGCTCGCTATCACGACCCTGGCAGCGACGGCTGGCGCAGCTTTCCCACTTCTGTTTGATCGCATGGGTCTAGACCCGGCCTTGATGTCAACTCCGTTCATCACCACCTGCACTGACGTGGCTGGGACGCTGATTTATCTGCAGACGGCCGCCTGGCTTGTGAGCAACCTGCCCCAGCTACTGCAGGCCACAGGTATTTCTACCCAATTACTCACATCAATGGCTACCTGAGAGTTTGTACACGATTCTTAGGGTTAAGCTTTACATAACTCAAAGAAGCGCCATGGCTCCGGTCGCTGCAGCTGCAGCTGCTTCCAAGACCTCAGCGCCCTCGCGCTCGGTTTCGGTCGACGTTGATCTGGTTCGTTCCTACCTCCGGGATATCGGTAGGGTCCCTTTGCTCACCCATGAGCAGGAGATCACCCTCGGCCGCCAGGTACAGGACTTGATGGAGCTTGAGGCGCTGGAGAGTGAAATCGAGAGCCGGGATGGCACCAAGCCAAGCCCTCAGCAACTGTCCAAAGCTGCTGGTATGTCCTCCATGCAGCTCAAGCGCAAGCTCCAACATGGCCGTCGCGCCAAGGAGAGAATGGTTGCGGCCAACCTCCGCCTCGTGGTGAGCGTTGCCAAGAAGTACACCAAGCGGAATATGGAACTGCTGGATCTCATTCAGGAGGGAACCATTGGATTGGTGCGTGGTGTTGAGAAATTCGATCCCACCCGTGGTTATAAGTTTTCTACCTATGCCTATTGGTGGATTCGCCAGGGAATTACTCGGGCTATTGCAGAGAAAAGCCGCACTATTCGGTTGCCCATTCACATCACCGAGATGTTGAACAAGCTCAAGAAAGGGCAAAGAGAGCTCAGCCAAGAGTTAGGACGCACTCCAACGATCACTGAGTTGGCTGAATTTGTTGACCTACCTGAAGATGATGTCAAGGATTTGATGTGCCGGGCACGTCAGCCGGTGAGCCTTGAAATGAAGGTGGGTGACGGTGATGACACCGAATTGTTGGAGTTGCTTTCAGGAGATGGAGATCTTCCCAGTGATCAAGTGGAAGAGGAGTGTCTGAAAGGGGATCTTCGTAGTCTTCTCGGACAGTTACCCCATCTCCAAGAGCAAGTGCTTCGCATGCGTTATGGCATGAATGGAGAAGATCCAATGAGTCTTACGGGAATCGGTCGCGTTCTGGGAATGAGTCGGGATCGTGTTCGAAACCTTGAACGCGATGGTTTGGCTGGTTTGCGACGGATCAGTGATCAAGTTGAGGCTTATGTGGCCTCTTGAGAGTTAGTAACGGTGCCTGAGAATCTCCAATTGATCTAGGCAAGCACTCGTAAGTTGACAAGAAACACTTCCACATGTTCCATCTAATGATTTTAATATTTTTATTAAAGCGATGTTGTTTTTCATGTGAATTTGTTCGAATAGCGTATCTGGGTCAATCCAGCCATAATCATGCAATGATTCTTTAAAAATTTTACGTGGCAATTTTGGGTTTATCGAATGACTTAAAATAGGATTGTTTAATATGTACTTATTTTCCCGAATTTCGATTTTAAATGGTTTCAAGACTTCGAAATTAATTCCGCCTCTGACAAGCACTGTTCTGTCGTTGTGAATTATTTTCTGATTGATTGAGAAGCACATTGGTTCTCTGCAGTTAAAACCATATTGAATGAGGCGAATGAGTGGGTCTGCGATTGAATATCGAACAAGCATCTCCCCGTCGAACTGTCCTTCGATGTGAATCCCGTTATCACTTAATCCCCATGATTGATGCTTCGGCGAATGATTAATTAGCTCGATAATTGGCATCAAATATGTATTTCCTTGCCAGTTAATCTGTCTCGTTGTGATAAATCTCTGAAAGATTGCATCAACTTCTTTGCCTTGTGGATACCGATCAGAGGAGACGTAGAAGCCAAATTTTTCGAGCAGTAGCAAGCAGTCCTTTGGCAGTGACCTTAGTCCTTCCTCAAAGGATTGTATGGAATGTTTCGCTTCGGCTCCCCAGGAAAAATCAGATTGAAACCGCTCGTACCAATTAGCATATCCAGGCGGAAATTTCTCATCATTCTTGATGGCAATATTTCCGTTTTTTAGAATTATATTGTCTGTGGGAACTAGTAGGTTTTTTGGGGCCCTGAGTTCAACTGGTTTGGATGGGTCGATCGGAAATAGGCCTAAGCCGAATTCTCCTTCACGCTGGATAACATTAATGGCTGTTCCGCCAAAACTCTGAAATTCTTCAATCAGAGATACCCACCGTTCAGATGGGTAGGGGGAATGTTCCGACATTGAATGCGTATCGCTAATTGTCAGGCTGCGAGCTTCTCCTGGAGCAAATCATCTCTCTTGCCGAATTGATGACTGAGAGCAGCGAGTTGGTCGAGGCAGCCATTGCGAAGCCTGCTGGCCACGTCGCTTTCAACACCCTGTAGTTCTCGCAAGAGATTGACCAAGGCCAGAGTATTTCGTTGTTGGATCTGTTCGAATAGTTCATTGGCTTCAACACCTTCAATTCCTTGACATCCTTGTAGAAATAGCGTTCGAGGCATTTTGGGGGTTTTTGAAGCGCCAAGCAGAGGTTGCTGCACGACCAAGCGACCTCCGTTCATCTCAACTTTGCAAGGTTGCAATGGTTGGCGACCACCGGCGCCTTGGACGATGACCTCCAGATCTTGATGTTGCAGGCGGAAAAATAAACTAAATGCAACTGGCTCAGGTGCATTGAATCCATAGGCAATCAATCTGCGAATTGGATCTGATACGGAGTATTTCACTAGAACTTCTCCGTCATAGAGGCCATTAACCGCAATGCCTTCACCGCTCATGTCGTAGGGCTTTGCAGCTGGAGCGTGGTTGAGAAGATCAATCATCGGCATGATCACCCGGCGTTCCTTGCGGTTGATGCAACGGGTCTGAATGAAACGCTGTAGCAGTTCTTGTTCAGGTTCTTGGCCGGGGAATCGTTTGTCAGCGTTGTAAAGACCCAAGCGTTTCATCAAGGTCTGCACGTTGTTAGGTAGTGCTTTGAGCTCTTCTTCAAAAGTCAAAGTGTTCTCGCGGCCTTCTGCCCCCCAGGAATAATTCGCTTGATAACGGCGGAACCAATGCGGGTAGCCCTCCGGAAAGCCAGTTTCGTCCTTGATCACAACATCACCATCGCGTAGTTCGATGTTGTCGATCCCCACCAGCAGCTCGTCCGGCACCAGTAGATCGACGGGTTTTGATGGGTCGATCGGGAACAAGCCCAACCCAAAAGCTCCCTTGCGCTGCATCACGTTTTCAGCCTTGCCGCCGAAGGCCCGGAACTCGTCCAGGAAGGTATGCCAGTCAGCGGCGGAACCCATGTGAAATAAATGATTTGATCGGCGGATTGTCCCATGTCTCGAGGTGGCCTGCGCAAGGGTGGCCTGGTTCAGACATCGCGCCCTCAGCCTTGGTCAAGTCCTGCCGGGCGCCCACATGGTTGCTGAGAGCATCCAGCTGATCCAGGCAGCCGTTGCGCAGTTGGCCAGCAGTTTCACCGACCAGACCCTCTAGCTGACGCAACAGACCGACCAGAGCCAACGTGTTGGCCTGTTGAATTTGCTCAAAAAGTTCCGCCGGCTCAACATTGTTGAGGCCCTTGCAGGCCACGAGAAACAGACTTTTGGGGAGTTTCGGTCCTTTCCGGAATCCCAGTAGCGGCTGCTTTACCAGCAGCCGACCCTCCTGTTGTTCAACGCCAGTCGGTTGGAACCAGTGTCGTCCGCCACCCCCTTGCACCAGCACCGGTTGCCCCCTGTGTTGCAGTCGGACTTTTAGGCTGAAGGCCATCGGC